>JBGPOZ010000029.1:0-30842 GCA_041488295.1 Allostellaceae bacterium | reverse complement strand
CGATGGGAGTATTGGCAAGGCGCATCAGATCGCCCCCTCCACGCGCAAAACCGCCAGCGCTTCGGCGTCGAGACCGGCAAGCTCGCCAAGGACGCGCCCGGTGTGCTCGCCGAGAAGCGGCGGCGGGCTCGGGATGCAGGTAGGCGTCGCCGAGAAACGAACCGGGCCGCGCATGAGCGTAATGCGTCCGGCGGTCGGGTGCTCGAGCTCGGTCAGCAATCCGCGGGCGCGCACATGGGCGCTTTCGGCGATCTCTCCCACGGACCAGATCGGCCCGGCGGGGACTCCCGCCGCATCGAGCACGGCGACGATCTCGGCGACGCTCCGCTCCGCGGTCCATGTCTCGATGATGGCGCGCAGCGCAGGTTCGTTTCGCGTGCGCTCCTCATCGATCGAGAAGCGCTCGTCCTCGACAAGCTCCGCGCGGCCGATCGCGGCGGCGAAGCGCCGGAACATCGGCTCGTTCGCGACGGCGATCACGGCGTGGCCGTCTTTGGCACGGTATGTGTCGTACGGCGTGCTCATCGGATGTCGGTTGCCGATCCTCCGCGGCTCGACGCCGGCATAGAGGTATTGCGCCATCGCCGTCACGAGATACGAGAAGAGCGAATCGAGCATCGCGATGTCGACATGCTGTCCTTGTCCGGTCCGATCGCGCGCCGCGAGCGCCACCATGATGCCCCAGGCGGCATAGGTGCCGGTCACCAGATCGCCGAGCGATTCGCCGGAGCGCGTCGGCGGACCCTCGGGTGTGCCGGTGATGCTCATCAGCCCGCTCATCGCCTGGGCGATGATGTCGTAGGAGGGGCGCTGCGCCAGCGGGCCTTCCTGGCCGAATCCGGAGATGCTGGCGTAGACGAGACGCGGATTGATCGCCTTGAGGCGCTCGTAATCGACGCCGAGCCGCGCCGCCACCCCCGGTCGGTAATTCTCGACGAAGACGTCGCTCTTGCGCACGAGCTCATAGAGAAGCTCGCGGGCGCGCGGCGATTTGAGGTTCAGCGTCACGCTCTTCTTGCCGCGGTTGAGCAGCATGAAATAGCCGCCCTCGCCGCCTCGGCGCGGCGCGAAGTGGCGCGAATCGTCGCCGCCCCCGGGCGGCTCGATCTTGATCACCTCGGCGCCGACGTCCGCGAGGAGGGCGGTGCAGAAAGGGCCGGCCAGCATGCGCGTGAGATCGACGACCCTTACCCCGGCGAGCGCGGCCGGCTGCGGTGGTGAGGAAGGGTCGCCGCCCAACGGGATCAGAGCCCCAAGCGCCGCAACTGATCCGGCAAGAGGTATTTGGCGAGATCGAGCTCACGCGCGCCCGGCACGCGCTTGCGCTCGAACTCGGCGCGGCGCGCGAAGGGCGCCGTCGCGTCGATGGCGAGGCGTCCCCAATGATCCTTCTGCGGGTCGCGATAGAACGAGGGAATTCCCTTCAACGCCAGCACGCCCTCCTCGAGCCGTGCACGCGTCAGAATCGCCCAGACGACGTCGCCCAGATCGTAGATGTCGACGTCGTCGTCGACGACCGTGCACATCTTGCACCAGGTCGGCTCTGCCCCCATCGCGGCGAGAAGCACTTGCCGGGCATGGCCCTCGTATTGCTGCTTGATCTTGACGACGGCGTGATTGACGAAGGGAAGGCAGGTCACGTCGACGATGCCGGGCAAGACGGCATTGACGCGCTGAAAGATGTTGGCGGCGACCGTCAGCTCGAGGGTCAGCACCTCTTCGGAGGACCCGCAGAGGATGCTGTGGAAGATCGCGTCGGGTCGCCAGGAAACGCCGAGCACCTCGAACACCGCATTGTTGCCGACTGGAACGTAGTAACCCATGAACTCGCCATAGGGGCCTTCCGGGCGTCGCTCGTTGGGCAGAAAACGACCTTCGATGACGATTTCGGTCGAGGCCGGAACCATGAGATCGACATGCCGGCAGGGCCGCATCTCGAAGGGGTGGCCGGCGAGCTGTGCCGCCACCTCGACTTCATCGGCTTCGTAAGGGATGGGCGCCGCAGCGGACAGGAAGAGCTGCGGCGGGGGGCCGATCAGCATCGCCGCCTCGAGCGGCTTTCCCATCTTCTCCGCCTTCTCGTGATAGAGCGTTAAGTGATGGCGCGGCGCGAGGCGCACGCGCAGCTCGTCGTCGCTGACATACATCGAGCGGTGAAACGAGAGATTGGGAACGCCTGTCTCCGGCTCCTTGGCGAGGTAGATGGCCGAGGTGAAATACGGGCCGCCATCCTTCTCGCAATAGGTGATGAGCGGCAAGTCGCTGAGCTTGCCATGCTGCAGCTCTGCCGAAATGGGGACCGGGCGGCCGTAGGGACCCTCGAAGCTGCGCATGTTCGTCAGCCGGTTCCACTGCCGGCAAAAATCGAGAGGCGCGATGCCGAGGATCTCGGCGAGGCGCTCGCGGCTGCCGTAGATGTTGGTCAAGACGGGAAGGCGCGTGCCGCGTACCTCGGCAAAGAGGATCGGCTTGTTGACGGTCTTCTGGACTTTTTCGGTAACCGCGGCGAGCTCGTGCTTTGGATCGACCGCGCGCGCGACGGTGATGAGCTCGCCGCGCTCCTGCAACCGCGTCATGAATTCTCGCATGGCGTCCCCTGAGGATTCGGGGTTTCTCGCCGAGGAGCATCGCCCATCACGAAGCCGTGAGCAATCGCCTATCTATGACTCTATGGCGACCTGCCTCCTCGGCTTGCCAGCACAGACGGTCTTGGCGCGATGCTCCCATCCTCGACAGTGGCGGGACGGACTCATAAGATCGCGGCATGTCACGTGCCGACGACTACCTGACTCGCGTTCTCCCAATATGACCACGCCGCGCCGCCTCGTCATCGGCATCAGCGGCGCCTCGGGCGTCATCTATGGCATTCGCCTGCTCGAGGCTCTGCGCGAGACGGACATAGAGACCCACCTCGTCGTCACGCGCACCGCCGAGATGACGCTCGGCTACGAGACCGAGCGCAAGCTTGCCGATCTCCAGGCGCTCGCACGCCAATTCCACGCGGTGCAGGATCTCGGCGCGCCCATCGCGTCCGGATCGTTCAAGACGATGGGCATGATCGTGGCGCCATGCTCCATCCGCTCGCTGTCGGAGATCGCCTGGGGCACGACCTCGAACCTCTTGACGCGCGCCGCCGACGTCGCTCTCAAAGATCGCCGTCGGCTCGTCCTCATGGTCCGCGAGGCGCCGCTGCATTTGGGGCATCTGCGCGCGATGGTCGCGGCGACGGAGAACGGCGCGATCATCCTGCCGCCTGTTCCCGGTTTCTATTCTCTACCGGCCAGCATCATGGACATCGTCGACCAAACGGTCGGCCGGGCGCTCGATCTTTTCGACATCGATACGCCGCTGATCCGTCGCTGGGGAGAGTCCGCGCCGGGTGATAAGCCGCGCCGGGGGATGAAGCCGACCAAGCCTTGAGACGTTCGGCGTCGCAATCGTGCGAAGCGCTCAGCCGAACGCCGTCTTCAAAATGGTCCGGGCGTTCGCGACCGCGTCGGGCGGCAGCGTGTGGCGCGCCGGGAAGTCGGCACCGGGCCTTGTTGCGTCGATGATCATTTTCGACGTCATGCCGGCATGGTTCGATGGATCGAGAATGGCGCCCATCGCATGGCGGATGATGTCGATGTCTTCATCAGCCTGCATGCGCGTCGCCATCGCCCACAGGACCTCGCTGTCGTTGTAGACATCGACGTCGTCGTCGACGATCACGACGAGCTTGAGGCTGAGATCGTCGCCGAAGGCGACCGCCGCGGCGTTCTTCGCCTGGCCCGGCGCCGGATTGCGCATCGCGATGTGCGCATGGAGTCGGCATGTGCCGGATTTGGGATAGGAGACCGCGGTCGTGTTGGGGAAATGCTGGCGGAGCGTGCGCAGGAGACGCGCCTCGGCGGGGATCGCGAGGAGGCTCGTATGCTCGTCCGAGATGCCCGGGATGATGTCCTGGTAGATCGCATCGCGGCGGTGGCAAATCGCGGAAATCTCGATGACCTGCTGGGTCGAGCGCTCGGAGGCGTAGCCGGTGAACTCGGCGAAGGGTCCCTCGGGCTCGCGCACCTTGGCGAGGATGCGGCCTTCGAGCACGATCTCCGCGTCGATCGGCACCTCGACCGGGACGGTGACACAAGGGGCGATCTCGAGCGGCGATCCCATCAGCCCGCCGGTCACCGCGTATTCGTCGCTGGTGATAGGTCCCTTCCACAAGCCGCCGAAGATGAAGAGCGGATGGGCGCCGATCACCACCGCGATCGGCACGTCCTCGCCACGTTCCTCGGCGCGCTGCACATAGTTCCAAAGATGGCGGCGGCTGTGCAGGCTGGTGCCGATCCGGTTCTTGCCCTTGACCTGCATGCGATGGAAGCTGGCATTGCGCACCCCGGTATCGGGGTCCTTCGCGACGATGATGGCGTTGGTGATATAGGGGCCGGCGTCATTGGCGAAATGCCGCATGATCGGCAGGCTCATGAGATCCATTTCCTTGCCGGTCGTCACGGTGTCGTGGATCGGGCCGGTCTTGCGCAGCACCGGCTCGATCGTCCGGTCGTTGCGCGCCGCCCATTCCTCGATGAGCCGCTCCGTCGGGACGCCGAGCGCCAGCGCATAGCGGCGCCGCGAACCGAAGAGGTTGACGACGACGGGAAAGGGCGATTGGCCGACCTTCTCGAACCACACCGCGGGAGAACGGCCGCTCTTCTCCATCTCCATGACCACTGCCGTCGGATCATAGTCGAGATTGACCCTCTGCTTGATCCGGACGAGGCCCTGCGGATCGTCCGCCTCGACCTTGGCAAGAAAGCCGCGAAGGGTGAACGCTTCGGATTTCGGAGCCATATTTTCTCCTTTCTCTCGGGTCGAGGGCTCGAGAAATATTACAGCGTCAACGAGTTCTGGTCGGCGGAGAATCGCCGGCGCCTCCTTGCCTATGCGCGCGCCCTCCTCAACTCCGATTATGCCGGCCATCGCCCGACCTTCGAGCTCTTCGCCCAATCGCCGCCCTTTGCGCATCTGAACGCGGTCTTCAACAGCTTCGATTTTTCCGGCCCCCTCGGCTTCGTCCGGCAAGCGGCGGCACTGTCGGACCGCGTCATGGCGCAAAAATAGCGCAAGAGCCTTCGTCGACCGACCACTCCGACCGGGCAATCCCTGCCGGTCTCATTGAGCGCGAAACTTCGCTGGACGTAATCGCGAATCTCAAGGAGAGTCGATTGTGGCGATTCCGATCGTCTTGCGTCGTTGAGTTTCGGGCGAACTGGTCTTAACGTCGTGATGCAAGACGCCGGGGGGCATGCCGGGGGGCTAATGGCGCAGCCATCGAGTGATGCTATTTGGCATCGAGTGACGCGTGATGATTTGGAAGAGGCTCCGAACCGCCGGACCGAGCGGCCCCAGGGAGCTTCGCAAATGCCAGACATCGCAGGACCGCGATTTCCCGTCAGCGACGCCGCCGACGTCTTTCGAAGGCGTTACTTCCAGCAAATACCGCGGTCGCTGTGGAACGACTGGCGCTGGCAGCTCCGCAGCCGCCTGAAGTCGCTCCAGGACCTGACCCGGGTCTTCACGCTTTCCGAAGATGAGGCGGCCGCCGTTCAGCGCCATAGCGGCTCGCTCCCGGTGGGGATCACCCCCTATTACACACATCTCCTCGATCTGACAGACTCGACCCAGGGCTTGCGGCGCACGCATATTCCGGCGACGACCGAATATGTGACGCTCCCCGGCGAGACCTCGGACCCGCTCGACGAGGATGGGCGGACCACCGTTCCCGGCCTCGTCCACCGCTATCCCGACCGCGTTCTCTTCCTTGTCACCGGCTCCTGCTCGACCTATTGCCGCTATTGCACGCGCTCGCGCCTCGTCGGCGACCCCGGCGGCCCCTACAGTTTCTCGATGCCGCAATGGGAGCAGGCGCTGTCCTATATCGAAGCGCATCCGCAAATACGCGACGTGCTGCTCTCGGGCGGAGATCCGCTCATCATCGCCACTGAAAAGCTCGACTGGCTGCTCGGCCGCCTGCGCCGCATCAGCCACGTCGAGTTCGTCCGCATCGGCAGCAAGATTCCGATCGTGCTGCCGCAGCGTGTCACTCGCGGCCTCGTGAAGACGCTGCGTCGGCATCGGGTCTGGATGAGCCTCCATGTGACGCATCCCGACGAGTTGACGGTCGAGGCGACCGAGGCGGTGGATCGCCTCGCCGATGCGGGCCTCCCGCTCGGCAGCCAGACCGTCCTTCTCAAGGGCGTCAACGACGATGCCGCGCTGATGAAGCGCCTCATGCACGAGTTGCTGAAGCGGCGCATCAAACCCTACTATCTCTACCAGTGCGATTCGATCGCCGGATCATCGCATTTCCGGACGCCGATCTCGCGCGGCATCGAGATCATCGAGGCACTGCGCGGGCATACCACCGGCTATGCCGTTCCGCAGTTCGTCGTCGATACGCCCGGAGGCAAGATCCCGCTGCTGCCGGAATACGCTCTCGGCCGCGAGGGCGAGGACCTGCTGCTGCGGAATTACGCCGGCCGGGTCTACCGGTACCGCGACGATTCCGGGTTGGCGCCCGAAGAGCCCCAGCTCGGCCGCAGCGCCGGCTGATCGTGCGCGTCGGCATCGCTTACGATTTACGCGAAGAATATCTCGCCGCGGGGTTCGGCGAGGAGGACGCGGCCGAGTTCGACACCGATGCGACCATCTCGACGATCGAGTCGACGCTGCAAGGGTTCGGCTTCGCGACCGACCGCATCGGCAATGTTCGGGCGCTGGCGCGGCGCCTTGTCTCGGGCGATCGCTGGGATCTCGTCTTCAACATCGCCGAGGGCATCGGCGGCTTCGGCCGCGAGGCGCAAGTCCCGGCGCTGCTCGACGCCTACCGCATACCCTACACCTTCTCCGATCCGCTGGTGTGCGCCCTGTCCCTGCACAAGGGGATGACGAAGCGCGTCGTGCGCGATGCCGGCTTGCCGACGCCGGACTTCGCACTCGTCGAGACGATCGACGCCGTGCCGGCGATCGCCCTTCGCTTCCCGCTGTTCGCAAAGCCGGTCGCCGAAGGGACGAGCAAGGGCATCGGACCCGCGTCGATTGTCGACAATCCCGCGGACCTCCACGATCTCTGCGCGCATCTGCTGCGGCGGTATGCGCAGCCCGTTCTCGTAGAGCGCTATCTGCCGGGGCGCGAATTCACCGTCGGCCTCCTCGGCTGCGGCGCATCGACATCGTGCCTCGGCGTGATGGAGGTGCACTATCGCGACGAAGCCGCCCGGACCATCTACTCGTACGAGCACAAGCGCGTCGACGAGCTGACCTTCTATAGCCGCGCCGCGGACCCCGCGGCGGATGCGGCGGCCGAGCTGGCTGTCGCAGCCTGGCGAGTCCTCGGCGGGCGTGATGCGGGCCGCGTCGATGTGCGGCTCGACGACGAGGGGCGGCCGAATTTCGTCGAGGCGAATGTCCTGCCCGGCATCTCGCTGCGCTCCGATCTGGTGATCTGCGCACGCCAGACCGGTTGGACCTATGAGGAGTTGCTCGGCCGCATCGTCGGCCATGCGCTGGAGCGCAACGCTCTCCCTTGGCCGAAGCGAGCCAAGAAATCCGCCCGCCGGCAACTCGTTCTCGAATGACATGTATGCTGTAAGGGCTCGCCTGGAGCCTGTGGGCGCAATGGGACCGGCGGTCGGGGGACGATGATGGGCGCAAGCGGCGGGCGGCCCTACGTCCTTCTGTGCAATCTCGATGACAACATCGTGGGCGGCGACGCGCGCGATGCGATCGCCGCGCAGGAAGCGCCGATCACGGCGAAGGCGGTCCAAGCGGCGATCGCGAGCTTGGGTCCGGTCGTCATCGTCGAAACCGGCGACGCCGATCCCGAGCGCCTTGCCCACGACCTCAAGCGCCACGATCCGCTCGCAGTGTTCAATTTGGCGGAGGGGGCCCGCGGAGTGGCGGCGCTCGAAGCCTGCGTCGCCGGAATCCTCGAGCTCCTCGACCTCCCCTATACGGGCAACACGCCGCTGACTTTGTCGCTCTGTCTCGACAAGCCGAAAACGAAGGCGCTGCTGCGCGGCGCCGGCTTGCCCGTTCCCGATGGCGTCGTGCTGCGCGACGCATGGCGCGACCCGATCGTCGGGCTCGCCTACCCCGCCATCGTCAAACCTGCCGCCATGGATGCGAGCCATGGCATCGGACCCGACAGCGTCGTCGTCAACGAGGCGGGGGCGCGCGCCAAGGCGGCGGCGCTCATCGACCGTTTTCCGCCGACCGCAATGATCGAGCGATTCATCGACGGCCGTGAGATCAATGTGAGCGTCGTGCAGCTCGAGGCGGGTGCCGCGCCAACCATCCTGCCACTGTCCGAAATCGATTGGCACTTGCCGCCCGGAGCGCCGCGAATCTGCGGCTTCGAGGCGAAATGGGTCGAGGATGCCGAAAGCTTTCACGGGACTCCGGTGATCTGTCCGGCGGTCGTCTCGCCCGAGCTCGATCGGCGCATCCGCGAGATCTGTCTTGCCGCCTTCGAAGCCGTCTCTGGGCGGGACTATCTGCGCATCGACCTTCGCATCGATGCCGAGGAGCGCGTCTATATCCTCGAGGTCAATCCCAACCCGTCGGTCTCGCCCAGCGCCGGTCTGGCGCGCTCGGCGAGGATCGCGGGCTGGGACTACGATCGACTGATCGTTCGCTTCATCCGGAACGCCCTCACCCGTCAGCGCGGGCGCTGATTCGCAGGTCCGCCGATGTATTTCACATAGACGAACTTATCGTCGCCCGGCTTATAGAAATCCACGATTCGCGCGACGGTCGCATAGTCCATCTTCTCGTAAAAGCCGCGGGTCGGCGCATAGACGGCGCGCCCCGATGTCTCGATGAGGATGAGGCGGCCGCCCTGGCGGGCGATTTCCCGTTCGCATCGGCGCAAGAGCCGAGCGCCGATGCCGCATCCCTGGTGATCCGGATGCACTGCAATCCAATAAAGATCGAAGCTTCCACGCGTCAACGGGATCGAGCCGAAACAGGCATATCCAGCGATCGTGCCGCTTTGCGCGGCGACGACGCATTGATAGGGGTCGTCGGCGTCGGCGAGCGTCTCGTGCAGCATCTCGACGGCAATGCGGCGCTCTTGTGCTGGGAAGAGCCGCCGATTTGCCTTGAGGATGGCATCGATCGCGGGAATGTCCGCGGCGACGAGCTTGCGCAGGCGCAGAGCGGGGCGGCGCGCCATTTCGGTCATGGCGTCGGCGCCGAGAGCTCGGACGGCAGGCAGTCGACCCGGCCAATCTGCGCGTTCAAGGCGTCGATCGGGCGGCTTGCCTGCATCAGAAAATCCAAGCCGCCTCTCCCTGCAATGGTCGCCAATCTAGAATTAAGAGGGTTCCGCGATCGGCACAATTGCGCATAGTCCTCTTTCAAGGCAAATGACATTGCTGCCGCTCCCCGGATACACGACAGCTTCAGGGATCTGCGAATCCGGTGGGGCGCAAACTGGCGACAGGCGCCGACGAGGCGAAACTGGTCGTGAGAGAGTAGGGACGTCATGGGTGAGGGAGAAGCGGCATCGCAAACTATCTTCGGTCTCCACCCGGCCTGGGTCGCGACGATCCTGCTGATCCTCATCTATGCGCTGATCATCGCCGAACGTCTGAACCGCTCGATCATCGCGTTGCTCGGCGCCGGTCTCATGATCGTCTCCGGCGTGCTCGACCAGAACGAGGCGGTGAAGGGCATCGACTTCAACACGATCGCGCTCCTCGCCGGCATGATGGTGCTGGTTTCGATCGCGCGGCGCAGCGGCATGTTCGAATATCTCGCCATCTGTGATCCGCAACCGGTCGCCGCAGCGGTGCGGAGTCCCTCGGCGTGGGTCAAAAATTTTCGCCAAAATTGCTCATAGAGAGGATACCCTTTGGTACGATCTTCTCTCGTCTGGAGCAGGCGATGTTCGACAAGGAAAAGCTAGCGGCGTTGCGCGCAAGATATGCGGAGGGGAAGGGCAGCGACGTGCTCGACCCCGAGTTCCAGAAGGTCGTCTCGCTCGTCTTCGCCGGGAAGGAGCGCCGCAAGCTCCCTTACGGCGACGTGTCGACCTTCCTCGATGCGCCTTACAGGCCCGACGCGATGGAGGCGCCGGACTTTGCCGGGCTCGATGTGGCGCTCCTCGGCATTCCGATGGATCTCGGCGTCACCAATCGCTCGGGCGCCCGACTCGGTCCCCGCGCGGTACGCGCCGTGGAGCGCATCGGCCCTTACAGCCATGCGCTCAAGGTGGTCCCATTCGCCGCGTGCAAGGCGGCCGACATCGGCGACGTGCCGCTGGGCTCGCGCTTCAGCCTGGATGCTTGCATCAAGAGCATCGCCGAGTTCTACGCGCGGGTTGAGTCGGCGGGTGTGCGGCCGCTCTCGGTCGGCGGCGATCATTCCGTCACGTATCCGATCCTGAAGGCGCTCGGTGCCAAGCGTCCGGTCGGGCTCGTCCATATCGATGCGCATTGCGACACCGGCGGCGAGTACGAAGGCTCGAAATTCCACCATGGCGGTCCGTTCCGCCAGGCGGTGCTGGACGGCGTCCTCGACCCCGAGCGGACGATCCAGATCGGCATCCGCGGCCCCGCCGAGTTTCTCTGGGAATTCTCCTACGATTCGGGCATGACCGTGCTGCATATCGAGGATGTGGAGCGGCTTGGGATCGAGGCCGTGATCGAGAAGGCGCGCAAGGTCGTCGGCGAAGGGCCGACTTACATCTCCTTCGATGTCGATGGCCTCGATCCGGCCTTCGCGCCGGGAACCGGCACGCCCGAAGCAGGCGGCCTCACCCCGCGCGAGGCGCAGGCGATCATCCGCGGCCTCAGAGGCATTGACGTGATCGGTGGCGACGTCGTCGAGGTGGCGCCGCAATACGATCCGACCAGCAATACCGCGATGGTCGGCGCCCAGATCCTGTTCGACATCTTCTCGGTGATGGTGCTCGGCAAGAATTTCAAGGCGAAGGCGGGCAGCTGACATTGGGCGGGAATCGCGCATGAACGATCTTTAATCAAGCGGACATCACGGCGATACGCGCTCTGTGGCCTCATTCCTCGACCCGAGACAGAGGAGGGTAGCCATGGTCCGGTCCGCGGAAACGATGAATGAGGTGATGGTCGTCTTCAGGGATGCGGCGCTGATCTTCGCGCTTCCGGAGGGTGCGACGTTTGAAGACCTTGCGGCGCAGATGGCGCGCCTCGAGGCCCGGCAATTCGGCGAGGCCATCTCCATCGACGTGCAACTTTGCCATTGAAAGTCCCGTTCCGGCGATCGCGAGCCTCCAGCTATCCGAGCGCCGCTGAATGGGGCAGAATGATCGCTCCGCCGTTCGGGACGGGGCGAGGCCATGCCATTTGACAGCGCTGAATTCCTTGGCGACCGCATCGCCTCCGTGGCGCCGAGACCCTCTTGGCATGCTCGTCTGACGAAGGCGTTCCGCCGGGCCATGCCGATGCGCCTCCTTCGGGTTACGGCGGAGCCGCTCGACACGGCCCTGCTGCGCGTCCTCGAAGAAGCGCGCGGTCTCATCGAAGAACGCGAGGATTGGGTGCAGGGGCGCTACGAGACGGCGCGCGGCGAGCGTTGCGCCGTCGGCGCCCTGCGCCTCGCCGCATCCTTTCTCGACTATCCGGCCGCGGGCGTCGTCGCGCATGAGCTCCTCACCCGCATCGCTCATGAGCGCGGCTTCCGCGACATCGAAACGATGAACGATCATTCGCGCCATGAAGACGTGGTGGCGGCCTTCGATGTGGCGATCGGCGATGCCCGTTCAGCGTTTCGTGCCATAGACCATCGAGGGTGACGGCTTCGTCGCGATCGCCGAGATCGGGATGATCTCCGCCGGCAGCGATTGCGGCTTCTCGTCGCCCTCGCGCCAGAGCCAATAGGTGTTCGACGGGTTGCCGTTGACGGCGACGACCTTGTGGTTCCCTTTGGCGTCGATCGCGTGAATGGTGACCCGATTGATGAGCCCGCCCTTCAATTGCCGCATGTCCTCGACCGCTTCGCGAACTGCGGCGTCGACGCTCATTCCCATCTTCATGTAGAGAACGACGGCGCGCGCGGTGCCGGCGCGGATCGTCATCTCGCCGGCGCCGGTGCAGGCGCAGGCGCCATAGCGCGTGTCGGCGTACATGCCGGCGCCGATCACCGGCGAATCGCCGAGCCGGCCCGGGTACTTCCAGCCCCAGCCCGAGGTGCTGACGCCGCCGGCGATATCGCCGTTCCTGTCCTGAGCGATGAAGACGGTGGTGTCGTGGCCGATTTCAGGATCGACCGCATGCCGGCACAGATCGATGAGCGGCGCGTTGGCCCAATCGCGCTTTGCGGCTTCAGGCACCTCCTTCTCGAACCAGGCGCGCCAGACGCGCGTCGAATCCGGAATGAGGTTGTCGCCGGCCTCGGCGCCGATTTCGCGCGCGAAGCGGGCGGCACCCTCGCCGGCGAGGAAGACATGCGGCAGCTTTTCCATGACGGCTCTGGCGACGCTGATCGGGTGGAGGAACCCCTTGAGCGCGCCGACCGCCCCGACGCGGAGGGTCGTGCCGTTCATCATCGCGGCGTCGAGCTCGACCTCGCCGAGGAGGTTGGGCCAGCCGCCGCGCCCGACGGTGCGGATCGTCTCGTCGATCTCGACACGCCGGATGCCCGCCTCGATCGCGGCAAGGCCCGATTCGCCCTTTGTAAGGAGCCGCGCCGTCTCGGGGACGCCAGGTGTTCCTTCATTGTTGGTGACGACGATCATGATGTGTCTCCCTGGGCTGATGCATCAGATTAAACCGCCTCGACCCTCGTGCGCGAGCGCTCTTGCCCAGCGCGCTCGCGGTCGGCCGGCGCAGCGGCTACATTCCGCATGCTCGATCAAAGGAGCGCTCGATGAGCGATGAGCGAAAGATACGGCGTATCCGCACCGCAATCCTGGAGATCGCCTATGAGGAGACCGGCCCGACAAGCGGCATCCCGGTCATCCTCATGCACGGCTTTCCCGACGATCCGCGCACCTGGGACGGCGTCGTCTCCCCGCTCGCCAAGGCCGGCCACCGCGTCATCGTGCCGTATTTGCGCGGCTATGGACCCACACGTTTTCTCGACGCGCGGACGCCGCGCTCGGGGCAGCAGGCGGCGATCGGCCACGACCTCCTCGCCTTCATCGATGCGCTCGGCATCAAAGACGCGGCACTCGTCGGTTACGATTGGGGCGGGAGAGCCGCCTGCATCGTCGCGGCGCTGTGGCCCGAACGCGTGCGGTGCCTCGTCTCCATCGGCGGCTACAACATCCAGAACATCGCCAGAGCCGGGGTGCCGGCGCCACCGGATCAAGAATACCGCTTCTGGTATCAGTGGTATTTTCACACCGAGCGCGGTCGCGCCGGGCTTGCCGCGAACCGTGGCCCGCTCTGCCGCCTCCTCTGGGAGCTGTGGTCGCCGAATTGGCGGTTCGACGACGCGACCTTCGCGCAAACCGCGGCGGCGTTCGACAACCCGGATTTCGTCGACATCGTCATTCACTCCTATCGCCATCGTTTCGGTGCCGCGGCGGGCGATCCCGATCTCGAGGCGATCGAGCGGCGCCTCGCGGCGCAACCGCTCATCACCGTGCCGACCATCGTGCTGCACGGCGCCGCCGACGGGGTCGACCCGGCGGCGGGCTCGGAAAGGCATGCGCGTTTTTTCTCTGGACCCTACCGTCGGCGCATCGTGCCGGTCGCCGGACACTTCCTGCCGCGCGAGGCGCCGGAAACCGTGGTCGACGCAGTTCGGGAGCTCATCGCCGCATCGCCGAGCGCGTGATCGCAAAGCGGGTGGGACCGGCGTAGTCAGCGGCAGGCTTCGGCGCCTGCGGATGGCGGGGTAATCTGCACGAAAAGGTGCGCGGTGAGGCCGCACGCGCCGATCCCCGGCGGAGATCCGATCGGACAGCCTTCGCTGGCTTCGAGCGTCGTGTCGCGAAAGCTCGCGCGGATGACCATGCCATCCAAAACCCAAAGCCGCTCGATGCTGCCCTGATAACCATTGGCCCGACGCGGATCACTCTCGCAGAGCTTCGTCGGCGGGCCGTATTCCGCCGCGAGCGCGTCGAGCGCTGCCGCGAAGATTCGAGCATTGGCGCCATGGCGTTGCCGCTCGAACTGGATGCGTTTTAGGCCGCGGCTGGCGCGGTCCATTTGGAAATAGACCGTGAAGCGATACCCGCCCAGCGGTTCATCGCGCAGCGCGATATCGGCATAGCTGTCGCCGAACTCGATCGGCGGCTTCAAGACCACTGCCCGCCCGCCAAATTGACGGGCGAGTTCCTCGGAGGATTCGCCCCAGCCTGTTCCATGCCACGTTATGCACCGATCGCCGGCAAGAGCAGGCATCGCCGCGGCGAGGAGGGCGAGGCCGAAGGCGATGACACGTCCGTCCATCTCCCCGGCGCCGCGACGTCAGCCGGGAACCGCGCGCCAGGGAACCGTGCAAGCCGGCACATAGGGGTAGTAGCCGCGCGGGCGATCGCAGAAATAATACAATTGCCGTGGCGGCGGCGGCACCGGGGCCGGCGCGACCACCACCGGCGGCTGGAAGGGATCGGGATAGGGATAGACCGGCGCCGGGTAATAGTACCAAACGCCACCCACCACCCACCACCATCCGGCGCGCCCACGATGCCTGCCTTCGAACCAATGGCCGGTGCGCCAATAGTCGAAATCGCGGTCGTGGAAGCGGTGGATGTCGCGGTCGCGCCAACCCTCGCGATGCTCCTGTGCGGAGGCTTGCCCCGCGATACCCACGACGAGCATCGCCGCGATCAGGAATTCGATGGTTCGCCGCGCCGCACGGCGCGCAATGTCTTGCCGCATTCGGGTTCTCCAACGTCGATAATAGTCTTACGCGGCTTCGACGCAGTCTGTCCCCTGATTACAATAATTTGATGGTCACGGCACCCTGCCGAGCGCGGCAGTTCGACCGTTCTCGTATTCGACCGCCTGCTGGCGCTGCTCTTGCGTCAAGTTGCGCTTGAAAACAATCGCCTGGTTCGCACGAGCATCGGCGGCGCCCGCCTTTGCGGCGTCGCCGTAGAGCAAATAAGCGTGAAGCGGGTTGGCCGGGATGCCCACTCCGTTGAGCGCGCACCAGGCGAGCATTTCGAGGGCCCGTGAATCGGACGCCTTGGCGCGGGCGAGGACGAAGGCGAGATCGCCCGGGGCCGGGTTTCGCGCCTGGAGGCGTGCTGCGACCGCTTCGAGGGGGTCCGCCGGGGAAGCCACCGGCGCGGATTTCGCATTTGCCTTCGGTTTGTTCGACTTGGCGCGCGCGGGCGGGGGCGCCTTGACGTCGGGTCCTAGCGCAGCGCTCGTCGAATTCGATACTGCCGCCGCGGAATCCGACTCGTCTCCTGCGGCAAACGGGCCAGGTCCCGAAGGGGCCGCGTCGTCGCATACCGCACCGGTCTCGCCAAGGCATTCGTACCGTCCCGAGAGCTGGTAGAAATCGGCGTGCGCAGGAAGCGAGGCGGCGATGAACGCAAAGCATAGCGCCGACACGATCTGATTCCGGTACGCTCTCATGTCACGTGCTCTCAACTGTTCTCGGACCCCGAACTGGGTCGGTCGTGCCTCATATGACCACGACCGACCCGCCGCAGGGCTAGCAGTACCTACCCTTGCGTCACGCGGCCTGAGCTGCAATGCCCGAGCCGGAAGAGAGCTGCGCCTGGAGTCGAATGAGGTCTTCCAGGAGATTGCTCCCCGTCGCCGTTCCCGAGCTGCCGGCAGCGGTGGTGCCCTGAGTATCCGTTGCCGCCGCGTTGTCACCGGACAATGCGGAGGCGGGGATCGTCAACGACACTTTGCTGCCGTCGGCATAGGCGATGGTCGTCGTGGTCGAGCCATCGGGATTGGTCGAGCTTGTGCTCGTGGCGCCGTTCGCCGAGGAGAGCCCCTGCAACAGCGCGCTCAATTCGCCACCGGCACCGCCGCCGCCATGGCCGTGATGGCCGTGGTGCCCATGCTGCACTTCTTGCGTCGCGCCCGTCGGGTCGTTCTGACCCGTCGGATCGGCATTGCCGGTGACGGAAGAGGATCCCGGCGCAGTCGGCGCGGACTGCACTTGCGTCGGATCGCTAGCCGAAGCAGTCGACTGCTGCTCTTGAATCACGATCAGAATGCCGAGAACCCCTGGGCTCAGGGAATTTGACCCCGTGCCCGTGCTCGAAGCGGCTTGGGAGGTGCCGCCGGCTGTCGACGTCGTCGATCCGGATGAATCGCCGTCGCCGTCGCTATCGACCCCAAACGGGGTAGTGCTGCTACTGCCGGCGACATTGCCGAACAGTTGTTGGCGCAGAACCGCCAGCAAATCGCTGCTGCCGGCCCCAACGCTACTGACATTGGACATTACTTACTCCTTTCCCTCAGCGAGGTGTGGCCTCGCTTCATGGGGCCGCGCTGCAAATTTCGCGCCAGCGCCCAAAGGCATCTCGGTCCCGCCGAGTGCCATGCCGCAGCGTTCGGGAATGAGGACGATCTTGCCGCTCGCCCGGTAGAAATTGCCGGCCTGTATCGACCGCGCGCCCTCAGTTCTCGACCTGCGCGGCGTTCGGCAATCGCGTCGCGTCCCAGCCGCCGCCGAGCGCCTGAATGAGCGCGACGCTCGCCGCGAGGCGGCTTTGCTGGATGTTGAGCGCGGCCTGAGCGTTGTTGAGGGCGGCGGTCTGCGCGATGATGACGCTCGTATAGGCGACGGTCCCGGCCTTGTACTGGTTGAGGGTCAGGCGCTCCGCCTCGCGCGCCGAGGCCAGCGCCGCATCCTCGGCAGCGGCCTGCTGCGCCAGAATGCGCAGCGCGGCGAGCTGGTCCTCGACCTGCTGGAAGCCGGTGAGGACGATCTGCCGGTAATTCGCGACGCTTTGCTCGTAACTGGCGCGGGCAGCCGCCACCTGCGCGGTGCGCAGGCCGCCATCGAACACCGTCTCGGCGAGGCTCGATCCGATCGACCAAAGGCTGTTCGAGGCGTTCAAGAGCTGGCCGATCAGGGGAGACGTGAAGCCTCCGGAGGCCGAGAGGGTGAGGTCGGGGTAGAAAGCCGCCTGGGCGACGCCGATCTGAGCATTCGTGGCGGCCATTTGCCGCTCCGCCGCGGCGATGTCCGGACGGCGCTCCAGCAAGGTCGAGGGGATTCCGGGCGGAATGACCGGCACCGCTTTCGTCAGCTCCGCTCGGGCGATCGCGAACTCCGCCGCCGGCTTCCCGATCAAGGTTGCGATCGCATGCTCGAGTTGGGCGCGCTGATTGTCGACAGCAATCGCCTGCGCCTGCGTTGTCTTGACCTGGGTGTCGGCGTTCGCAACATCGGCCAAGGTCGCCGTCCCCGCCGCATGCTGATTGCGCGCGATCTGCAGAGAGAGCGAGAACGCCTCGACCGAGGTGTCGAGCAGGCGTTTCAACTCATCGGCGACGCGCAATTCGAAATAGTCGGTCGCGAGCTGTGCCTGAAGGGTCAGCCGCGCCGCGGCGAGATCGGCGGCAGTGACCTGCGCCGTCGCGATGTCGCCTTCGACCGTGCGGCGGATGCGTCCCCAGAGATCGGGGACCCAGCTCGCGCTGCCGGTCAGGTCGAAGGTGTTCTGGACACGGCCCGAGCTTCCGCCCTTGGCGCCGCCGGCACCGGAACCGGTGCCGCCGCCGGTTCCCGAGCGTTGACCGGACAGGGTGAGCCCGAAACTCGGGAAGAAGCCGGCGCGCGCCTCCGCCACCACCGCTTGGGCTTGACGGAACGCCGCCTCGTCGGCTTTGAGCGTCTGGTTCGAGACCTCGACCTGTTGTTCCAGCTGGTCGAGCAGCGGATCCTGGTAGATCGTCCACCAAGGGCCGCGATCGATCGCGTCCTGCGGCTCGCCGACTTTCCAGCCCTCCTCCTTGTAGGCGATCGGAACCGGCGCGTCGGGGCGTGCGTAGTCGGGTCCGACCGTGCAAGCGGCGAGGATGGCGAGCATGATTGCCGGCACAATGGTAGGGCGGCGTGCTCTCATTCGCCGGGCTCCGCAAGGCGGCCCGCCGGCAGTCTTGGATCGCGCCGCTGCCATCGGCGTTGGCACCACAGGCGGAAGCGATCGAGGTAGAGATAGACGACCGGCGTCGTGTAGAGCGTCAGCGCCTGGCTGACGATAAGGCCGCCGACGATCGAGATGCCGAGCGGTCGCCGCAGCTCGGCGCCGTCGCCCATGCCGAGCGCGAGCGGCAAAGCTCCCAGCATCGCCGCCATCGTCGTCATCATGATCGGGCGAAAGCGCAGCAGCGAAGCGCGGTAGATCGCCTCGCGCGAAGCGAGGCCGTGATTGCGTTCGGCGTCGAGCGCGAAGTCGATCATCATGATCGCGTTCTTCTTGACGATGCCGATCAGCAGGATGACGCCGATGAGGGCGATGATGCTGAACTCGGTCTTGAACGCCATGAGCGCCAGCACGGCGCCGACCCCGGCCGAGGGCAAGGTCGAGAGGATCGTGATCGGGTGGACATAGCTCTCGTACAGCACTCCCAGCACGATGTAGACGGCGATGATCGCCGCGAGAATGAGAATCGGCTCATTGGCGAGCGATGTCTGGAAGGCCTGCGCCGTTCCTTGGAAGTTGCCGTGGATCGAGGCCGGCACGCCGATCTGGTTCATCGTGTCGTTGATCGCCGCGACCGCATCGCTCAGGGCTTTGCCTGGCGCCAGATTGAAGGAGATCGTACTGGCGACGAACGGACCTTGATGGTTGACGGCGAGCGGCGTGTTGCCGGGCCCGTATTGGCTGAAGGCGGCGAGCGGTACCATGGTTTCCGCCGCGGTGCTGACCGCGGCTCCGGTCGACGCGCTGCCGCGCCCGCTATTTCCCAATTTGTTGGCGGCAAGGTTGCGCGCCGCGTCGCCGGCGATCTGAGCGGCGCTTGTCGTCGTCTTCGTGTTTTTGCTCACCGCCGTCGTTCCGGCGACGGCATTGGTGGCCTGCGAGCCGCCGACCGAGCCGCCCGACGTGCTGACGTAGAGCTCCTTCAGCATGTCGGGGCTTTGCCAATATTGCGGCGCCACCTCCATCACGACGTGATACTGGTTGAGCGGATTGTAGATGGTCGATACCTGACGCTGACCGAAGGCGTCGTAGAGCGTGTTGTCGATCTGGCTCGGCGTCAAGCCAAGCCGCGATGCGGTCGCCCGGTCGATCACCAGATCCGTCTCGAGCCCCTTCTGCTGTTGGTCGGAATTGACGTCGGTGAGCTCGGGCACGTGCTGCAGCGCGTCGGAGATCTTCGGGACCCAGGTGTAGAGATCCGCGAGCGCGTCGGCCTGCAAGGTGAATTGATACTGCGCGTTGCTTTGCCGGCCACCGATGCGAATGTCCTGAACTGCCTGCAGGAACAAGGTCGCGCCGGCGACTTGGCCGAGCTTACCGCGCAAGCGCGCGATGACCTGGTCCGCCGAGACCGTCCGCTCAGAGAGCGGCTTCAGCGACATGAAGACGAAGCCCGAATTGGTCTGGCCGCCGCCGGTGAAGCCGACGGCGCTCTCGACCGCCGGGTCGCTGCGCAGGATGGCCATGAACTGGGTCAATTTCTGCCGCATCGCCTGGAAGGAAATGCTCTGATCGGCCTGGATGCCGCCGATCAGCCGCCCGGTGTCCTGTTGCGGGAAGAAGCCCTTGGGGATGATGATGAAGAGATAAATGTTGAGGCACACCGTCGCCAGGAGGACGACCAGCATCAGCCCTGAATTCTGCAGGGCCCAGCGGAGCGTGCGGTCGTAGAAGCCGAGCATGGTCGCGAAGACGCGCTCGCTCGCACGTGAAGTACGCCCTGCTGCTTTCGCCGGCCGATTCCTGGCGAGATAGGCGCACATCACCGGCGTCGTCGTCAACGAGACGACGAGCGACACGATAATCGCGATCGAAAGCGTCAACGCGAACTCGCGGAAGAGGCGGCCGACGATGCCGCCCATCAGCAGAATCGGGATGAAGACCGCGACAAGCGAGAGGCTCATCGAGAGGACGGTGAACCCGACTTCGCGTGCGCCGCGCAAAGCCGCTTGCAGGCGCGGCATGCCAGCCTCGGTATAGCGCGAGACGTTTTCCAGCACGACGATGGCGTCATCGACGACGAAGCCGGTCGACACGGTGAGCGCCATCAACGACAAATTGTCGAGGCTATAGCCCAAGAGATACATCGCGCCGACGGTGCCGGCCAGCGACACCGGCACCGCGACGCTCGGGATGAGGGTCGCGCGCCAGTCGCGCAGAAATGCGAAGACCACCAGGATGACGAGGATGACGGCGATGATGAGCGTGCGTTCGACATCGCGGAGCGACGCGCGGATCGTTGTCGTCCGATCTGCCGCGATCGTGATGTCAATGTCGCTCGGGATCGACGCCTGAAGCTGCGGCAGCATGGCTTTGACGCGGTCGACCGTGTCGATGATGTTGGCATTGGGCTGGCGATAGAGGATGACGAGCACCGAAGGCTTGCCGTTCGAAAGGCCTGCATTGCGCAGATTCTCGACCGAATCGAGCACGTCTGCGACATCCGACAGCCGCACCGCCGCGCCATTGCGGTATGCCACGACCAAGGAGCGGTATTGATCGGCGCTGCTCGCCTGATCGTTGGTGTAGATCTGCAAGCGCCGCTCGCCGTTCTCGATCGCGCCTTTGGGGCTGTTGGCATTGGCGGCGGCGAGCGCGGCGCGCACGTCCTCGAGCCCGATGCCGTATTTGAACAGCGCGCGTGGATTGAGCTCCACGCGCACCGCCGGGAGAGAACTGCCGCCGATACTGACCTGCCCGATGCCCTCGACCTGCGAGAGCGCCTGCTCGAGCACCGTCGCCGCCGAATCGTAGAGCTGTCCTTGGCTCAGCGTGCCCGAGGTCAGTGCCAGGATCATGATCGGCGCGTCGGCGGGATTGACCTTGCGATAGGTCGGGTTGCTGCGCAGCGCCGTCGGCAAATCCGCGCGCGCGGCGTTGATCGCCGCCTGGACATCGCGCGCCGCGCCGTTGATGTCGCGGTCGAAACCGAATTGCAGCGTGATGCGCGACGAGCCGACCGAGCTCGACGATGTCATCTCGGTCACGTCGGCGATCTGTCCGAGATGGCGCTCGAGCGGCGTCGCGACGCTGCTCGCCATCGTCTCCGGGCTTGCGCCCGGCATCGATGCCTGTACCGAGATCGTCGGAAAGTCGACTTGCGGCAGGGGTGAGACGGGCAGCAGGAAGAACGCGACAATGCCGGCGAGCGCGAGGCCGACCGTGAGCAAGGTCGTCGCGACCGGGCGCGCGATGAAGGGCGCAGAGAGGTTCATTGCGCCGGACCATGCGCGGCCGCCTCGCCCGGCGCGCGTCTGGTGTCTCGGCGAAGGCGGGCGAGGCGGTCGAAGGCGAGATAGATGACGGGGGTCGTGAACAGCGTCAAAATCTGGCTGACGATGAGGCCGCCGACGATGGTGATGCCGAGCGGATGGCGCAGCTCCGAGCCTGTGCCTGTGCCGACCATCAAGGGCAGCGCGCCGAGCAGTGCCGCCATCGTCGTCATGAGGATCGGACGAAAGCGCAGAAGGCTCGCCTGATAGATCGCCTCGCGCGGCGGTTTGCCCTCTTCGCGCTCAGCGTCGAGCGCGAAGTCGATCATCATGATCGCGTTCTTCTTGACGATGCCGATGAGAAGGATGATGCCGATGATGGCGATGATGCTGAGATCATCGCCCGCGAGCATCAGAGCCAAGAGCGCGCCGATGCCGGCGGAGGGCAGGGTCGAGAGAATCGTGATCGGATGGATGAAGCTCTCGTAGAGCACGCCGAGCACGATGTAGACCGTGACGATCGCCGCCGCGATGAGCATGAGCTCGTTGCCCAGCGAGGCCTGGAAGGCGAGGGCCGCGCCCTGAAAGCTCGTGATCATGCTCGCCGGCAGGCCGACCTCCTGCTCCGCCGCTTTGATCTCCTTGACGGCGCCGCCCAGCGACGCGCCTTGTGCCAGGTTGAACGAGATGGTCGCCGCCGGAAACTGGCCGAGATGGTTGATCTGGAGCGGTGCCGTCGTTTCGCTCACGGTCGCGATCGCCGAGAGCGGAACTTTTCCGCCGGCGGCGAGCGACGACGGCAGATAGATCGAAGACAGCGAGGCGAGCGAGCTCTGCAATTTCGGGTCCGCCTCGAGGATGACGCGATATTGGTTCGACTGCGTGAAGATCGTCGAGATGATGCGTTGCCCGAAAGCATCGTAGAGCGCGTTGTCGACGGTCGCCGGCGTGATGCCGAAGCGCCCGGCGGTGTCGCGATCGATGTTGACATAGGCGGCGAGGCCTTCCTCCTGCAGATTGCTCGCGACGTCGGCGATGTCGGGGATCTGGCGCAGGCGGTCCAGCAGCTTCGGAATCCAGCTCGCGAATTCGGTCGGGTTGGCGTCCTCGATGATGAATTGGTATTGCGTGCGGCTGACCATGGTGTCGATCGTCAGATCCTGCACCGGCTGCATGTAGAGCGAGATGCCGGCGATGCCCGAGGTCTCGTTCTGCAGGCGCCGAATGACATCGCTGGCGGTCGTGACACGTTGGTCGCGCGGCTTCAAGTTGATGAGGAAGCGTCCGCTGTTGAGCGTCGTGTTGGCGCCGTCGACGCCGATGAAGGACGAGAGGCTGACGACGTCGGGATCTTTGAGAACCGCGTCGGCGAGCGCCTGCTGGCGTTCCGCCATCGCGGCGTAGGAGACGGTCTGAGTCGCCTCCGAAATCCCCTGGATGAGGCCGGTGTCCTGCACCGGAAAAAAGCCTTTCGGGATCATGACGTAGAGATACGCGGTGAGCCCGAGCGTCGCGACCGCCACGAGGAGGGTCGGCCCCTGACGGTCGAGCACCCAGTTGAGCATCCTGCCATAGCTCGCGATCAGCGCGTCGAACCATTGCTGGCTTTTGCGGGCGATCGCCGAGAGCTCCGATGTCGGGCGATGGCGCAGCATCTTCGCGCACAGCATCGGTACGAGCGTCAGCGACACCACCGCCGAGATCAGGATCGTGATGGCGAGCGTGATGGCGAATTCGCGGAAGAGGCGACCCACCACGTCGCCCATGAAAAGCAGCGGGATCAGTACCGCGATCAGCGAGATGGTCAGCGAGACGATGGTGAAGCCGATCTGCTCGGCGCCTTTGAGCGCCGCCTGGAGCGGCGGGACGCCCCGCTCGATGTAACGGGAGATGTTCTCGATCATGACGATCGCGTCGTCGACGACGAAGCCGGTAGCGATCGTCAGGGCCATCAGCGAGAGATTGTTGAGGCTGAAGCCGGCGAGGTACATGACGCCGAGCGTGCCGACGAGGGAGAGCGGCACCGAGAGGCTCGGGATGACCGTCGCAGGGATGTTGCGCAGGAACAGAAAGATCACCAGGACGACGAGCACGACGGCAAGGGCAAGCTCGAATTCGACATCGGCGACGGAAGCACGGATCGTCGTCGTGCGGTCGGTGAGGATCGCGACATCGATCGCGGCGGGGAGCGCGGCCTGGAGTTGCGGCAACAGAGCCTTGATGCCGTTCACGACTTCGATGACATTGGCGCCGGGCTGGCGCTGGACATTGACGATGATCGCCGGCGCCGCATTCATCCAGGCGCCGAGCTTGGAATTCTCGGCGCCGTCCACCACCGTCGCGACCTCGGAGAGTCGTACGGGCGCGCCGTCCCGGTAGGCGACGATGATATCGTTGTAGTCGTCGGCCTTCGTCAGCTGGTCGTTGGCGTTGATCGTGTAGGCGCGCGTCGGGCCGTCGAAATTGCCTTTGGGCGTATTGACGTTGGCGTTGCTGACGGTGGTGCGCAAATCGTCGATGTTGAGCCCATAGGCGGCGAGCGCCCGCGGATTGGCTTGAATGCGCACCGCCGGACGCTGCCCGCCATTGATGCTGACAAGGCCGACGCCTGGAAGCTGCGAGAGTTTTTGCGCGAGCCGCGTATCCGCCAGATCCTCGACTTGCGTCAGCGGCAGGGTCTTGGAGGTGATTGCCAGGGTGATGATCGGCGCGTCGGCCGGGTTCACCTTGGCGTAGATCGGCGGCGCCGGCAGGTCCGAGGGCAGGAGATTGCCGGCCGCGTTGATCGACGCCTGCACCTCCTGCTCGGCGATGTCGAGATTGAGGTTGAGATTGAACTGCAAGGTGATGACCGACGCACCCGCCGAGCTCGTCGACGACATCTGATTGAGGCTCGGCATCTCGCCGAGCTGGCGTTCGAGCGGTGCCGTCACCGAGGAGGTCATGACTTCCGGGCTGGCGCCGGGATAGAAGGTCTGGACCTGGATCGTCGGATAGTCGACCTCGGGCAAAGCCGAAAGCGGCAGGAAACGATAGGCGACGGCGCCGACGAGCAGGAGCGCCACCATCAGGAGCGAGGTCGCGACCGGTCGGAGGATGAAGGGGCGCGAAGGACTCATCCGCTGCGCCGCTCGCGCGCCGGGACGAGGCGTGCCATCACGGCGTGCTCCGCTGTCGTCCCTGGCGGCTGTTCGGTTTCTGGTTGCTCGCGGCCGGTGCCGCGCCCGGCGGCGCGGCGCCGGCTGGTGCGGCGATCTTCGCGCCGTCACGGAGCTTGTCCGCGCCATCGACGACAACCGACTCGCCAGGCTCGAGGCCGCTCGCGACGGCGACCCGCTCGCCATCGGCCGGTCCCAGCTTCACCGGACGCACCGAAACCGTGTCGTCCGGCTTGATCACATAGACGAAGGTCCCAGGGGCGCCGCGGAGGATCGCCGCCGTCGGAACGAGCGTGCTGTCGTGCAGCGTGTCGATCAGCAGCTGCACATTGACGAATTGGTTGGCGAAGAGGCTCTCATCGCCATTGTCGAAGAGCGCCCGCAGCTTCAGCATGCCGGTCGTCGTGTCGATCTGATTGTCGACCGTCGCCAACGTACCGGTGGCGAGCAAGTTCGTGCGCGATCGGTCGTAGGCGCGGACCTCTAATGACGCGCCGGCGTGGAGCCGCGCCAGGATCGCCGGCAGACTGTCCTCGGGCACGCTGAAGATCACCGAGATCGGCTTCAACTGCGTGATGACGATGATGCCGTTGGTGTCGTTCGTCTGGACGTAGTTGCCCTGGTCGACCTGGCGCAGTCCGACGCGGCCGGTGATCGGTGCCAGGATGTGGCAATAGGCGAGGTTTAGCTTGGCGTTGTCGACCTGCGCCTGGTCGGATCGCACGATGCCTTCATCCTGATGGACGAGGTATTCCTGCGTGTCGCGCTGTTGCCGCGAGACCGAATCCTGCTTCAGCAATGTCTCGTAGCGCGCGAGATCGAGCTGGGCGTTCTTCAGCAATGCCTGATCCTTGAGGAGCTGACCTTGCGCCTGATCGAGCGCGTTCTGATACGGGCGCGGATCGATCTCGGCGAGAAAATCGCCCTTCTGCACCGTCTGCCCTTCCTGGAAGGCGATTTGCGTCAATTGTCCGCTGATCTGCGTACGCACCGTCACCGTCGCCAACGGCGTCACCGTGCCGAGCGCGTCGAGCGTCATCGGCATGTCCCCTTTCTGCGCAACGGCGCTTGTCACCGGCATCGGACCGCTGGTGGTGAAGCGGCCGCTTCCGGATGGCGCAGGTCCGGTGCCGGGATGGGGAAAGAACCAGACGAGCGACGCCACCACCAGCGAGATCAGGACCAGCGCGACAAGCCACCCCGTCCAACGCCGGGTTCGCAGCGGCTCGACCGCGGGCGGATGAGGGTGCCGCGTTTCCCGCGGTGCCTCGGGAGCCCGCGTGATGGTCTCCAGCGGGTCCTCGTGCCGCTCATAGGGTGCGTTCTCATCGTTCATGCGTTCTCAGACCTTTACCCGACCGGATCATCCCGCGCTCCGCGAAAAACAACGGCTCCCTTGCCTGCGATCGGGTTCGCCATGATATCCCTTGGCGAACAGGGTGAAAACGGACGATGGAGAATGGTGTTCCGGCGCATGGCCGGCCGCTCATCAACCATCGGCGCTTCAAATCGCCTGCCCGGTCATCGGACGATCCGCCAGCTCCCGTCCGGCGGAGCATAGGCGGCGGGCGGCGGATAGGCGTAGACGACGCCAGGGGGCGGATAGAAGACGGGCCCGTAGACTGGGACGCCAATGCCAAGGCGAACGAAGGTGCGCGCCTCGGCGTGGTCGGCGGCGACCGCCAAAACCGCGATCGAAAGGCAACCGCTGAAGAGAATTGCTCGTTGTAGCGTCAATGGTCGGCTCATCGTCTTTAAACCCCGTTGAGCGGGCGACAAGGCTTTCGGACGGAAGTGAGGCAGCCGTCATACGCTCATCCTACGGTGAAAATTCGCGGATTCATCCCCGGACGGGTCATCAAACGGCTCGAGATTGCGTCTTGGCACCCTCATGCGAGGGATTGCCCATTCTGCAACATATGTTGGCGGTCCGGTGTTTTCTCTCTTGCGGGTGCCAACAGTCATGCGCCGCATCGGAAAGGAGGAGGCAGCCATGCTGCGCTTGCAACAGCCCGGTAAACCGAAGCCGCCCGGCAATCCGCCTCGACCGCCAGATCCCGAAGAGCCGTTACCGGTCGACGAGCCGCCGCCGCCGATTCCGGTACCGCCGTCCGACGATCCGCCGCCGATGCAGGTGTGAGCCGCCGCGCTGCAGTGGGCGCGGCATCCGCACGAGCAGAGCCCGAGAGGGTTCTCAAGAGCGCGGGCCTGTGACATCCTTCCCCCTCAGGCTCGGCCGGGCTCGAACTGCGATGGCGCCTTGGCTCGCGCCGAGATCGCGGTTTCCATCCATGCGAGGCGCTCCAGCACCATGCTCGCCGATCGCCGGCCGGTCGCCGTCGCCCTCGCCGGATTCTGCGCCTTCCTCGATCTCTACGCGACCCAGGCGCTCCTGCCGCTGTTGGCGCATGAGTTCGGCGCCGGGCCGCGGGATGTCAGTCTTACGGTAAGCGCCATCACGGCGGCGATCGCGCTGATTGCGCCGTTCACCGGCGCCGTCGCCGACGTGCTCGGGCGCAAGCGCGTCATCACGACGGCGATGTTCGTGCTCGTGCTGCCGACGATCATGGTCGGTCTCGCCGGAAGCCTGCACGCCATGATCTTCTGGCGCTTCGTGCAAGGGCTTCTGCTGCCGCCGGTCTTCGCGGTGACGGTCGCCTATATCGCCGAGGAATGGCCGCCGGTCGCAGCGACGGCGATGACAGGCATCTATATGGCGGCGAGCAGCTTCGGCGGCTTCTCGAGCCGCTTTCTCAGCGGCTTGATCGCGGAGCATTTCGGCTGGCGCGCGACCTTTTTCGTGCTTGCCGCGTTGACGCTCGTCTGCGCGGTCGGCGTCGCGACTTTGCTGCCGCGCGAGCGGCGCTTCGTCAAGACATCGGGGCTTCGCTCTTCCGGCCGCCACTTGCTGCGCCACTTCGCCAATCCGCAGCTCGCCGCGACTTATTCCGTCGGTTTCGGCGTGCTTTTCTCCTTCATCGCCCTCTTCACCTACGTCAACTTCCTGCTCGCGGCGCCGCCCTATAATCTGTCGCCGACGGCGCTGGGCTCGATCTTCATCGTCTATCTCATCGGCGTCTTCGCGACGCCGGCGACGGGACGGCTCGTCGCGTGGCTCGGTCGCCGCCGCATCGTCGGCACGCTCATCCTGATTTGGGCAGCAGGGCTCGGGCTCACTCTGATCCCGTCATTGCCGGCGATCATCGCCGGCCTCGCCGTTACCGTGGGCTGCGGCTTCATCTGCCAAGCGGTGGCGACGAGCTACGTCGCGATCACCGCACGCGAGGCACGCTCCTCGGCAATCGGCCTCTACGTCACCTGTTATTATGTCGGCGGCAGCCTCGGCGCGACCCTGCCCGGCTTCGCCTGGAGCGCCGCCGGTTGGCCCGGTTGCGTCGCCATCGTCGCCTGCATGCTGGCGACGATGGCCGTGATGGTATTGCGCTTCTGGCATGATCCTCCGCCCGCGGGCGGCTGATCTCTCCTCTCACAAATTCGCGACATTGTCCGGCCGTGCCGGTATTTCGCCGCGCTCGACCCGCTTCACCACCTCGGTCAGCTTGGCGTTCGCCGGCGCCGCAAGGCCAAGCTCGGCACCCTTCGCGACGATGAAGCCGTTGATGAAGTCGATCTCGGTGCGGCGGCCCTTCAGCATGTCCTGGCCCATCGAGGGGCGCTGCAAATCGCTGCGCGCCGTCGCATTGGTGCCGGCGAGCATGGCGGCTTCGATCTCGTCGAGGGCCTTCGCATCGCCCTCCATGGCGCGGGCGAGGCGGTCGGGATGGAGATTGCCGATGTGCTCCAGCACGTATCCCTGCGCCTGGCCGATGCGCACCGCCTCGCCGCCGAGGCGGATGGCGAAGCGGCGGATCCGGTCGTGCCGATCGCCGTCGTTGCCGCTCAATCCGGTCGCCGCCGAGACGCCGTTGCGCATGCCGTTGAGGCAGAGCTTCGACCAGCGCTCGCCCCAGAGATTGGTCGTGACCTTGACGCTGTCGATGCCGCCGATCATCTCGGCGAGCTCTTCGGCGCGCTTCGTCACGCGGCCATGGACCTCGCCGATGCGGAACACCGTATGCGCGGCACCGCCTTTCGCGACGGTGCGGCGGATGTGTCCAGCTTCGTAAAGATCGACGGCGATGCGGGCGGCGATGCACCCGACAATCTTGCCCCAACCGACGATGCCGGCGATGCGCTCCTCGTTGATGCAATTCTGCAGCGAGACGACGAAGCCATCGGGCGCGAGGTATTGGCGGATCATCATGGTCGCCCATTCGGTGTCGTAGGACTTGACCGAGACGAAGGCGATGTCGATCGGCTTCTGCTTCGCAAGACCCTGCAATTCGGTGAGATGCATCGTCTTCGCCTCGCGCACGGTGCAGCGCTCCTCCGGCGTCAAACCGTAGAGCTCGAGCCCGTGCTTGCGGATCGCCTCGATATGCTCGGGCCAAGGGTCGATCAAGGTCACGTCATGGCCGGCACGGGCGAGATGCCCGCCGACATAGCCGCCGACGGCGCCGGCGCCGACGAACGCGATCCGCTTGCCCATCGCTCACTCCACTCTTTGCCTCGTTCCCCGCCATGATAAGCTGCTCCCCTATCGGTAGAGCAAGGCGGAGGATGGCGATGGGTTGCGAGAGGATCGAGGTGCGGCCGCTCGCCGGCGCGCTCGGCGCCGAGATCGGCGGCGTCGATCTGAAGCGCGCTCTCGGCGACAACCAGACCTGGTCGGAGATCCATCAGGCCTTTCTCGATCACCTCGTCATCGTCTTCCGCGATCAGCAGCTTTCGCCCGAGGAGTTGATGGAGGTCGGCGGGCGCTTCGGCGAGCCCAGCCACTACCCTTTCGTCAAGGGCATGGACGGTTATCCGTACATCTTCGAGATCGTGAAGGGGGAAGAGGAGACGAAGAATTTCGGCAATGCTTGGCATTCCGACACGACGTATCTGCCGCGCCCGCCGCTGGCGACATTGCTCTATGCGAAAGAGACGCCGCGCCATGGCGGCGACACGCTCTTCGCCAATCAGTACCTGGCATACGAGGCGTTGACCCCCGGCATGCGGCAGCTTTTGGACCGCCTCGCCGGCGTCAACAGTGCCAGCCTGAAGCGCGGCGGCGGACGTGCCAATCGCCACGACGACATTGCCGGCATGAAGGTGCACAACACGGCGAATGCCGAAGCGTACGAATCCGTCCACCCGGCGGCGCGCACCCATCCCGAGACGGGACGCAAGGCCCTCTACCTCAACCGCTCGCACACGATCCGCTTCGAGGACATGACCGAGGAGGAAAGCCAGCCCTTGATCGACTGGCTGACCCTTCACGCAACCCGCCCCGAATTCACCTGCCGCGCCCGCTGGGAGCCCGGCACGCTCACCGTCTGGGACAATCGCTGCGTCCAGCACTTCGCCATCAACGATTACCACGGGCAGCGCCGCGTCATGCAGCGCCTCACCGTCGGCCCTGAAGTGCCGATGTGAGGAGCGGCCGATGAGCTGGACTCCCCGACGCGAGCGATTCCGCACCGCCCTCGCCGGCGCTCGCTGCCTCCATCCCGGCTCCGTCTTCGATCCGATCTCGGCGCGTATCGCCGAGGATCTCGGCTTCGAGATCGGCATGTTCGCGGGTTCGATCGCTTCGTTCACCGTGCTCGGCGCGCCCGATCTCATCGTCCTCACCCTGACGGAGTTCGCCGAACAGGCCTACCGCATCTGCCGCGCCGGCAATTTGCCGCTCCTCGTCGATGCCGATCACGGCTACGGCAACGCGCTCAACGTCATGCGCACGGTCGAGGAACTGGAGAACGCCGGGATCGCAGCGCTGACCATCGAGGATACGGCGCTGCCGCGATCCCACGGCGAAACCAAGCCGCAGCTCATTTCGATCGAGGAAGGCGTCGGCAAGATGTGTGCGGCGCTGGCGGCGCGGCAGGATCCGAACCTCGTTGTCGTCGGCCGCACCGGCGCGCTGCAGATCGCGGGTCTCGACGACGCGGTCGCGCGCGGCATCGCCTATGAACGAGCCGGCGTCGATGCGCTGTTCTTCCTCGGGGTGAAGAAGCGCGCTCAGCTCGACGCGTTGTCCGCGGCGGTGACGATCCCGATCATCCTCGGCGGCGTCGAGCCCGATCTCATGGACCTCGATTATCTCGGCGCCAAAGGCGTCCGCGTCTGCCTGCAGGGCCACCAGCCCTTCATGGCCGCGGTCCGGGCCGTGTACGAGACATTGAAGGCGTTGCGCTCGGGAACGCCGCCGAAAGAGCTCGCCAACCTCGCTTCGGCCGATCTCATGAAGCAGCTGACGCGCGACGAGAATTATGCGCGCTGGACCAAGGATTTTCTGGGCGGCTGACCTCTAGCCGATGCGCCTCT
>JBGPOZ010000028.1:0-31493 GCA_041488295.1 Allostellaceae bacterium | reverse complement strand
GGTTTTTTGGAGCCGCCTTGCGGCCAAATTCCTTCTTCTCCGTGCCCTCTGTGCCTCCGTGTTGGAGTTTTCTTGCTTCACCCGATTACCCTGAGCCGAAGGGTTCCTCCGCTCATTCGAGCGGCACGCCGATTCGAATCGCGACGACCGTCACATTGTCCTTGCCGCCTCGCTCCAGCGCGGCCGCGATGAGCGCCTGCGGGATCGCCTCGAGCGGCGTCTGCCGCAAGATGCCGGCGATCTCATCCTCGGCGACCATCTTCGACAGCCCATCGCTGCACAACAGGAAGAGATCGTCGGCGGCGAGGCGGTCGGAGACCTTGTCGAGCTCGAGATCCTCGCTCGTGCCGACCGCCCGGGTGATGACGTTGGCATAGGGGTGGCGCTCGGCGGCTTCAGGAGCAAGCATCCCCGCATCGACCATCTCCTGGACTTGGCTGTGATCGCGGGTCACTTGCTTGAGGACGCCGCCGCGCAGCCGATAGAGGCGGCTGTCGCCGGCCCACAGGCAGGCGAAGAACGCGCCGAACGACAAGAAGGCGACGACGGTGCTGCCGATCACCGTGTCGGCGCCGCGCCGGCGCGATTCCTCGAGGAGCCGACGATTGGCCTCGCCGAGGCGCGTGCGCACCTCGGCGATGAAGCCGAGGCCATCGCTCGGTGCCGGAATTCGATCGAGAAGCTCGATGATGAGGCCGCTCGCGACCTCGCCGGAATCGTGGCCGCCCATGCCGTCGGCAACGACCCAGAGGCCGAGATCGGGACGGTCGAGAAGGGCATCCTCGTTGAGCTTGCGGACATTGCCGACATGGGTCGCGGCGGCGGAGAGAACCGCGAAGTTGGGCGTCGGCGTCTCGCTGGTCATTCGTCCCGCTCCTCACGCGCCGCACCGTCGATCTCGGCCGCCGCCTGCGCCTCCAAGAGCCAGCCGCGGCCGAGCCAATCGCCGTCGAGCAGCGAGGCGAAGCCTTCGCTCGCCGGCAGGCCGGGGCAGGCGAGGAACGAGGGGGCGACGCGATCGGAGCCGGAACTCCACCAGACCGTCCGCCGCCCCGCGCTCCCGCCGAGCCAGCGCCGGCAAAGCTGGTCCGCGCTCGCCGATCCGGCGAGGAGAACGTGCCGCCCGGGCGCGGCCAACGCCTCGTCCGACGCCCCGTCCGGCACCGCACCCGCATCCACCGCATCGAGGCGCGGCGAGGGCAAAGCCTCATCGAACCGCCCGAGCTCGAACCCGTCCTCCAACGCCGCGAGGGCAAGGTCCTCGATCGCTTGATACCACGCGCAGGCATCGCCGGCGGCGCCGCGGCAATCGGCTCCGGCCGGCCGCTCCAGGCCGAGCATCAGCGGGAAATATCGGCCGACCGCGTCGACGCTCGGCATGACGATGCCGAGCACTTGATTGGGGCCGCACGCGCCGGCGCCGAGGGCGAAGCGCCAGATCGGGCTGGTGAGATAGCAGTCGAGCCATCCGGCGCCGAGCGCCGCTCTGCTGGCGATGATCGATTGCTGAAGCCAGCCATCCCAGGCATCGATGAAGGGACGGCCAAGGCGCCGCGCGACGAAATCGCCGCGCGCGGGGAGCTTGCCGTAGAATCCCGGTGCCTCGGCGGCGAAGGCGCTCAGAGCGTCGGTGGGCACCGGAAGACCTCGAGCTGATTCGAGGCGAAAGGATTGATGACGCTGTTCGCCCGGATTTCGAAGGTGGCCTTGCGGTCGCCGGCCTTGAAGGTGGCGATGTAGCGATCGGACCCGGTCGACTCCTTCAGCTCGCTCTGCTGGAGGACACGGAACCACGCCCAGACGCCGTCCTTCTCGATGGTCGTCGCCTCGCCCGCGCCCTGCGGTTGGAAGGCGAGGCGGACATGGCCGACGCCGCTCGGCCCGGGCCAGACCATCTTGACCGGGCGCGGCGGCCCGTGATCGTAGGTGATCGTCTGGCCGTCGACCTCGAGCACGACCTCGGTCGATTTCGCATCGAGGTCGACCGGCAGGATCTCGAAGCTGACGCCGGGCTTGGCGCCGCCGCCCGGGAACATGCTGTCGCGGATCGACGCGGCCCGCTGGAATTGTCCGAGCGCCGGCACCGGGATGCCGAGATCGAGATTGTCGACCTTCTGCCAGGCCCACGGATTCTTCGAGATATCGACGAATTGCCGCAGATTGGTGGCGAAGAACGCGTCGATGAGCCCGCCCTTGGAGAAGAGGCGCGAGAAATCGTCGAGCGTGATCTCGTTGCTCGCCGTTTTGAAAGCGGGATACCGGTTCTCCAACGCGCTGCGGCAGAACGGCACCACCGAAGCCGTCCACAGCGAGTTGATCTGCGCGCGCGCGCCGCCGACCGCCAGGGTCGAGCTCGATTTCGTCACCTGGGCCACGATCGCCTTCACCGGATCCGGCGCCCGCGCGGCATCCGCCTGCAGCTTGGCCGAGGTGGCGGCATCGGGACCCGACAAGCCCTTCGCCGCGTCGCCCGCGCTGCCAGGACGGTTCATGCTCATATAGAGTTCGTTGAGATCGGTCATGACGCCGTCGATCGCCGGCGGCGCGTTGCCGGTGCCGGCGACAAGCTCGTGCAGCGGCTTGAAGCGCTTGTCGGTGAAGGGGCCCGCAAGATCCTCGGCGCCCGACGGCGCGCCGAGGACCGCTGTGAGCTGCTGCTCGGCAAGGCTCGTCGCCGCCGGTGGCGCGCCTTTTCCACCGGCCTTGCCGCCGGCGCCCTGCGCCGCCTGCGTTGCCGCCTGCTGCGCTGCGGCCGTCGCGGCCGCGGCAAGACCGCTCGGCGAGGTGTCGGGCTGCGTCGGCGGGCGCGAGAGCCAGGTCTCGTTCGCCGCGGCAACCATTAGAGCCTTGAGCGGCGAATCCGGCGCCGACAGGACGTTGAGCACTTGCGCCGACTGCGCCTGGCTGGTGAACGGCACGACGCCGATATCGGCGAGGAGATGGTCCCACTGCGCCGCGAAATCCTCAAGATAGAGGCTCGTCACGTCGCGCTGCAGGCGGCCGACCGAGGCAGGATCGTCAGCGCTCTTGACCTGTGCGCCGAGCACCCAGCTTTCCTTGGCAACCTCCTTGGCGATGTCGGGAAGGAGCGGTTTGAAGCCGAAGAAATAGCCATCATGCGTATAAAGGCCGGGAATGCCTTCGGCGAGCGAGCGGCCGGAGGGCCGCACGATGACGCGCGCGACCGCGGGGCCGGCATGCTCGGAGATGCGCCAATCCGGCAAGGCCGTGATCTTCGGGTGGGTCTTGATGAGATTGTAGGCGCGCTCAGCGAGCGGCACGCGGAGCAGGATCGCCCGGGTCTGCTCGACGAGATTGGCGTTGAGCCCGATGCTCGGCAGCGGCTTCTCGAGCAGCGCGTCGAGATGGCCCTTGAGGGCGGCGAGGCTTTCCTCGTTCTCGGGGCCTTGGAATTGCGAGGCCCAATCGAGCGCCATCCACCGCCGGATGAGCGGCTTGTCGATCTTCCCCTTCTGCTGGTTGCCGAGCATCAGATAGATCTTGAGCGCCGCGTAAAGGAAATCGGGCCGGCTCTGGTTTTGCGCCAATTGTCCTTCGAGGCGCAGCAGCATGCGCGGCAGCAGGAGGCGTCCGAGGTCACGCCGATAGACGGCGATCGCCTGCGAGCCGAGCTTGTCGCCCTGATAGAGGCCCAACTCCAGGAGAAGCGGCACGCTGTCGTCGCGATGGGCATAGCCGCCGGGCATGTCGCGCAGGATGGCGAGCAGCGGCAGGATCGGGCGCAGATCGCTGTCCGTCACGCGATCGAGCGACACCGTCTTGGCACGCTCGTTGTAGGCCGCTGTCTGCTTCTCGATCTCGTCGATCATCGAGGCGTTGTTGAAATATGTCGCGACCCATCCGGTGACCATGAGGAGAATGGCGGCGACCGATCCGCCAAGGACGGCGTAGTGAATGAGGCGGTTGCGCTTCTCGACCTTGGAATCGGCGCTGACGAGGCCGGCTTCGCCGAAGATGACGGTGCGCATGAGGCGCGTCAGGAAGTAGCTCCGCCCGGTGCCGCTGAAGGCGGAGACCTGCTGGCGCGAGATGCCGAAGCTCGACGCCATTGCGCCCATCAGGCGGTCGATCGGCGTGCCGTCCTGCGTGCCGCTGGTGAAATAGATGCCGCGCAGGCGCCCGGGATCCTCGTAGCGGTTGGGCTGGAACACCGCGCGCAGGAAGCCGTCGGTGATCTCCTTGAGGCTCGCGACCTGTTGCGGAAAGCCGAAGATCATGGCGCGGCGCTGGATGTCCGTCTCCTGCTGCAGGCGCTCGGCGAGGCGGTCGTTGAGGCGGCCGATGAGCGCGTCGAATTCGGCGGGATATCCGGCGACGATGCCGCCCTCCTCCTCTTTCTTGGCGACGGGAAAGGTCATGCCCCAGACCTGCTCGCGCTCTTCGCGGCCGAGATCGTCGAAGAATTCGATGAAGCCGGCGATGAGGTCGGCCTTGGTGAAGAGGACGTAGATCGGAAAGCGCACGCCGAGCTCGGTATAGAGCTCCTTGATGCGGGCGCGGATCGCCCGCGCATGCTCGAGGCGCCGATCCTCGCTCGCGGCGAGCAAATCGGAGATGCCGATCGCGACGATGGCGCCGTTGATCGGCTGCCGCTTGCGGAATTTCTTCAAGAGCTTGAGGAAGCCGCTCCACGCGCCGCCATCGGCCATGGCGTCGCTGTCCTGCGTCGTGTAGCGCCCGGCCGTGTCGATCAGCACGGCATCGTCGGTGAACCACCAGTCGCAACTGCGCGTCCCGCCGACGCCGCGCACCGCGTTCTTGCCGTACTGGTCGGCGAGCGGAAAATTGAGGCCGCAATTGGTGAGGGCCGTCGTCTTGCCGGAGCCGGGCGGGCCGATGAACATGTACCACGGAAGCTGATACAGCCAACCGCTGCCCCAGCTCCGCCGCACCTTGCTCTTCTTCAGAAGGTCGAGCGCCTCCTTGAGGCGCTTGCCGAGATCGGCGACCTCCTCGGCGCTGGCAGTGCTCGACGCCGCGGCGGCCTTGGCCTCCGGCGTCTCGGTGAGGGTCTGCTGGAGCTCGGCGTTGATGCGGCCGCTGCGTACGTTGCTGAAAGTCGCGCCGAGCCCCATGATGGCCGGGATGAGCGTGATCGCCAGCGATCGCTGCAGCACGCTGGAGAGCGGCGATGCGTCGCCGACGCCGATCAACGGCCCGATGAACCAGATCACCAGAGCCGCGACCAGCATGCCGACGACGTAGAGCGCAAACCGCGAGAAGAAGATCTTCTTGAGGGTCTTGATCATCTGATCCTCACGCCGACCGCGCCTCGCGGATCGTCCCTTTGTGCCGCGCCATCGCTCACCCCTCCTTCGTCAGCACGATCTCGATGCGGCGGTTCTGCTCGCGCCCCTCGGGCGCCGTGTTGGCCGCGATCGGCTGGCTGTCGGCGCGCCCTTCGGCGGAGAGCCGCGCGGGGTCCTTGACCTTCTCCTTCATGATGTTGAGGACGGCCTGCGCCCGCGCCAGCGAGAGATGGAAGTTCGAGGGAAACTTGACCGACCGGATCGGCTGGTTGTCGGTATGGCCGACGATCTGGAGCGGACCCGGCTCGAGATTGACCGCCTCGCCGATGCGCGCGAGCAGCGGCAGCAAGGCCGGCTCGACCGTCCCGCTCCCCGAGGCGAACATGCCGCGGCCGCGGATGCGGACGGTGATCGACTGCGCGTCCTCGAGCACGGTGACGAGCCCCTCAGCGATTTCCTTCTCGAGGAATTTGCGGATCTTCTGCGTCTGTTCGGCCGGCGGCGGCGGCGGCAGCGGTGCCGCCGCCCGCGCTAGCCCCACGGGTCCCGCCGGCGGCAGCCCGTTGAGCGCCTCGTAGGCGCCGTCCGAGCGGCCGTTCAGGAGAAAGGTGAAGATCGTGTAGAACAGCGCCAGCACGCCGAGCGCGACGACGGCGACGACCCAGTTGGGAATGAGGCCGCGCAACCCGCCATGCGCGGCCTCGGCGCCCCGCCAGTGCGGCGCGAGGCTGCGCTCGAAATCGCCGCGATTGTTGCGGATGACGCGGTAGAGATCCTCGCGGACGAGGATGAGGTCGGAGGCGCCGCGCGCCTGGACGCGATATTTGCCCTCGAAGCCCAGCGTGATGCAGAAATAGAGGAGCTCGAGGAGGTCGAGATTGACCGCGGCATCCTTCTTCAGCTGATTGACCAGATCCCAGAAGCGATCGCCGCCCAGCACCTCGTTGTGGAAGGTGCCGACCATGCTGCGCTGCGTCCACACGCTGCGGCTGCCCCAGGGCGTGTTGAGGACGATGTCGTCGATCGTCGCGCAGAGGGCGTAGCGCGACGCCCGGATGGTTTGCGGCGCGAGGCCCAATGGCGTGATCCGCCGCTCGAAGGCGTTGATTTCCGAGACGACGCGGTCGCGCAAGCTTTCGACGTTGCTGTGCACCGCACGGTTCTTGATCTGCACCGCGAGATCGAGCAGCGGCAGCGCGGCGTTGACCAGCGGGTTGAGGTTCTTGAGCGGCGGCAGCTCGATCGGTTTTGCCGCCGCCGGCGCCATCGGCATCACCGGGGGCGGCGCGGCTTCGATCGCTGGCGGAACGGCATCCGCCGGGCGGCGGCCGCCCGGATTGGGCCGAATGACGGTACGCTCCGTCTCGCCCGGCTCGGCAAATGGATCGTCGATCGTCATCGACGGCTACCCCCGCTTAAACACAGTCGCGCCCGCTCGGCAGCGCGGGCATCGGGACGCGGCCCTATTTCTCCTCGGGCGTGATCGAGAGCGTCAGCTTGTCGAGGCGAACTTTCAGCTTCGTCGTCTGATTCGCCGGGATCGGCACGTCGGCCCGCCACACGGCGTGGTCGATGTCGCGATAGGAGGCGATGACGCCCAGCGACTTCGTGCTCGGCTTGGCCTCGAGCGAGACTTTCTGGACGGCGCCTGGCGTCACCGCCAGATCTTGGCGATCGAACAGGTCGGGACCGAGCAGCGCCGCCTCCTTGTCATGGATCTGGAAATAGTCGGCTTTCTCGAACGCACCGGTCGCGCCAAGCTGATAGTAGCGCACGATGATCGGCGAGGCGCGGCCGGAGGGATCCGGATTGACGTCTTCGGCGGCGCTGAAGGTGAGCTCGACCACGGTCGGCGGCGGCGGCGGCGGCGGCGAGCTGCAGGCAGCGAGGAAACCGACGAGCGCCAAGGGGGCAACGCGCAAGACCTTGCAAGATGCGACCGTCACTGCTCAGTCCCCCCATGCCTGCCCCGGACAAGATCCCTCGTTCATCGCCCGAGGTCTCGCGAGTATGCCTCAAAGGCGCCCACAACGGATAGCACTAGATCGCCTCGCCGCCGCCTTGCCCTTCGGTCGATCCCGCGCGGCGTCGGTGCGCGGAAAACGATCTTAGAGCCGGTCGATCTGTTCCTTGTAGGCACGCGCGAACTCGGCGCCGAACGCCTTCTGAAAATCGTCCTGAAGCTCGCTCGCGATCTCTTTGTAGAGTGTCTTGAAGAGCGCCCAATAACGCGCCTTGCGCGCCCCCGGCAGGATGCCTTCGATGAGCGAGCTCTGGTCGAGACGCTTTTCGAGCTTGGCAGGATCGAAGCGCTGGATGACCGTCATCAGAGCAACCTGCATGCCGGCGAGGACGGCAAGCTGGTGGCCCTTGATGTCGCCAAGCGCCTCGGCGACGGCCTCCTTCGCCGGCAGGAAGCCGGGCGTGCGACCCAGCAGCATGACGCGCATCGCCTCTTCGAGGCTCGCCGAAAACTTCAGCGGATTGTTGCCCGCGGCGGCGATCGTCGTGCGATCGATGCGGAACTCCTGCTTGGTGCTGGCGCGCGCGGCGAGAATCTCCGTCAAGCCCTTGACCGTCGTCGCCAGCGTCTCGCCGGCAAGTCGCATGAGGCGCACCCTTTCCGCTTCGCTCAGATTGGTCCCGGCGAGCCCGACGGCGGCGAGGAAGGCGGCGACCGCCGCGCCGTCGCCGGCACTCGTGCCGCCGATGGCGGGCGCGGCCGGCGGCGCACGGCGCGCCGCCGGCGCGGCTTCGGCAAAGCCGCGATCGGCCGGGATCTGCGGCCGGCTCGCGGGGCCGGGTGTGACGCCAAGATCGGACAGGTCCCAATCATCGGGAATCTTTTCCGTCGTCGCCTTCGGCAGCGCGAAGAACGCCTGGTCGGACGGCGCATGATCGGCCTGCGAGGCGCCGTGCCATTGCTCCTCGGGACGGCTTGCGCCGAAGAGATCGGCATCCTCGGGAATCATCGATCCGGTCGGCGGCGCCGCGCCGGACGGCGCGAAGCCGAAGGGATCCTCGGCGCTGCCGTGCGGCGCCGCGCCGCCCTGCGCCGGATGCGGGAACCGCGCCGCCAGCGGGTCGGCGCCGCCAAGCGGATCGCCGCCGGCGAGCGGATCGCCGAAGAGGCCGTCATCGGCCGCCGTCGGGCGCGATCCGCCGAACCCCGATTGCGGCGGCGCGGGCGCTGGGACGTGCGATGGCGCGATCGCCGTCACCGTGATCTCGTAGCCGCCGAGCTTGAGGACGCTGCCCTCGGACAGCGGCACCGCCGTCCCTTGCGGCAGACGCTCGGCGCCGTCGTTCATGAAGACGCCGTTCGTGCTCGTATCGGTGATGGTGCAGGAGCGCCCGTCGAAATCGATGACGCAGTGATTCTTCGACAGATGACGGCGCGGGTCGGGCAGCACGAGATCATTGTCGGAGCCGCGGCCGATCGTCAGCCGGCTCGGCACTTCGATGCGGCGCGGCCCGCCCTCGCCAAGGGCGGGATCGGTGCTGGCCAGATGCAGGATGAGCGGCATCAGGGTGCCGTACTGGACAGAGGATTCAGCTCGTGGCCGGCGGCCGGCCGGTGCCGCCATTGGCGATGTCGCGCCCGTAATCGAGAAAGAGCTTGTGGCGCGCCTGGGCCTTCGACGCATCGAGCCCCGCCGCCATCAGCACGGCGCCGGCCACCGCCTTTGCGGTGAAATCCTTGGCCGGCTTCACCTCCGGCGCACCGGGCGGGGCAAGGCTGCCATCGCTCCAGAACGCGGCCATCGCCGACCAGCGCGCCGGGTGCGAGGCGCCGATCGCCTCGGCCGCCTTCTCGGCCTTGCGGCGATTGTCCTCGGTCGGGCGATAGACCCATGCTTCCGCGGCTTCGATGCCGGCGGTGAGAGCGGGCTTGCCCTCGACCGGAAGCAGCTCGCGCGTGCACACGCACGCCCACCACACCGCCTCACGCTTGGGCAAGGCGCGCGCCAGGAACTGCACGGCATCGCCATGGACCGCGTTGGCGATCAGCGCATCAAGGAAGGGGATGGGCGCCATCGCCGGTTTGAGATGCGGGCGGGCCGCATCGGACAGCGGGAACTCGGCGCAGATCTCCTCCGCCGTCGCCGCCTTGATCTTCACCTTCGGATTCGCCACGATGACCAACCAGCCCGTCGCTGCGCCGGCGCCGTTCGCCCCACCTGCGACGCTGCCCCCGCTTTAGCATGGCGCGCGCTCCGCTGACAATTGCGAGCTGCGGGACCAGGTCCAGTTTGCGAACTTGCCCGGCGCGGACGACGGCGACGAACGGCGAGGCGAATTTCGCCGCCGCGACGACGGCTTTCGGAGCGACCGCGGGCGAAATATAGTCACGAATGCGAGGATGACCTTCGATCCAGTTCCGACAGGAGTCGAGACATGTCCAAAGCATTCGCTTTCATGGTCCTCGTTCTGTTGTCCGTCGCCGCGTTCGCAGGACCGTCATTCGCGCAGACCAAGACGACGGCAAGCCCTGTGCCGATAAGCCCCGTGCCGGCAGGCCCTGTGTTCGAGAAGAAGCAATTCACCTACGAAGACTGGATCGCCGGGCGTTTTTCCGAAATCGTGACCGTCACCGGCCCCGGCAAGCTGATCTTCCTCGCCGGAATCGGCGCATGGGACGAGGTGAACGGCGCGACCCTCTTCCCGGACAATTTCATGGAGCAGTGCCGATTTGCCTACGCGATGGTGAGGAACCGCCTCGCCGCGCAGGGCGCCACCATGGGCGACATCGTCAGGCAAACGGCCTACATCGTCGATGTCCGCAATCAGAAGGATTACGGCAAGTGCAGAAGCGAGGCGTTCGAGGGGACGACGCTGCCCGCCAGCACCGGCGTCTACGTCGCCGCGCTCGGACTTCCCTACCTGCTCTTCGAAGTGGAAATCACTGCTGCAATTGCCAAGTGAATCGAAACGGCGCTCCGCCTATTGACCGCGGGGCCAGAATGCGCCTGCGACATCGGCATTGGCGCGTGGCCGCCCCCATGGGAAGGAGGGCAGCCTTGCCGATGACTGTATCTCGCGGCAATATCAGCAAGACAAGCCGGTCATCGGGTGGATGTCGGTTAATGGGGCCGCTAGGGTTTGGGTACTGCCGATTCTAGGCATGAAGTTGTTTAAGAAGCCGCCTGCCGCGCCCGGGCACGAGGCGTCCGGCTTGGCCTGGATCAAGCCAGCCGATGTGCCACTCGACCACGAAGGCCCGGTGGCGGTGCCCTTTGATCCGCCGTCCGCCGACTTCGTCGAGCGGCCGATATATGAGCTGTTCGAGATCGTTGCGGCGCGTCATGCCGCCGCCTTTGCTCTTGCGGACGGCGTCGGGAAGCTGACTTACGCCGATGTTCGATATGCGGTTCGGCTGCTGGCCGGCGAGATCGCCACGCGAACCCCCACCGGCAAGGCCATAGCGGTGCTTCTTCCGAACGTGCCGGCGAGTGTCATTGGCGTTCTGGCGTGTCTTGCCGCCGGTCGTTGCTGCCTTGTGCTCAATGCCGATCATCCCGCCGAACGAAACGCCGCAATCTTGCGGGACGCCGATGTTCACGCCGTTGTTATCAAGAACAACGTCTGCCCCGAAATCTCTCTTGTGCCTGATGGTGTCACTCGGATCGTCATGGCGGGCGGCGGCAGCGCGGAAGGCGGAACTGCGGTGTCATGGCGGTGCCCAACTCCAATTGCGCCCGATGAGCCGGCAATCGTGCTTTACACCTCGGGAAGTACCGGACAACCAAAGGGCATCGTTCTCTCGCAGGCCACGGTCCTGGCTCGAGTACGCAACAACATCGTGTCTATGCATCTCAATAGCGACGATCGTTTTTTATCGCTCGGCGCTCTCGGCACAACGGCCGGACTGGTCGCAAGCATCGTGGCGCTGTTGGGCGGCTCGATGCAGTTCGTCATGTCAGCGCCGGCGTCGGGAGCGGGTTCTCTGCTCTCCCTGATCCGCGACGAGCGCGTGACAATTTTATGGGGCGTGCCCGCGTTGCTACGCTTGCTGTTCGAAGCCGATGGCGCGCGCGGTGCTCTGACCAGCCTTCGCCTGGTTCGGACTTTCGGCGACCGGCTTCTGAAAGCTGATCTAGAGGGATGGCGCGCGGTGCTGCCGGGCGCTTCTCACGTCGCGATCACTTATGGTCAGACCGAGGTCACCGCTGCTCAGTGGTTTGTCCCGGCTGGGTTCACGAGCAACGAGGCTGCGTTGCCAACAGGCTACCTGTTGCCTGAGCATCAGTTTGCTGTCGTCGATGAAACCGGCAGTCCCGTGGGCGAGGGCGAGATCGGCGAACTCACCCTGCGCAGCCGCTACGTCGCGCTCGGCACCTGGGAGCACGGGCGGTGTGCCGCCGGACGGGCGCGGTCCGATCAATCGGAGCCGCTATTGCGCATTCTTGCGACGGGAGACCTCGTGCGCCTCCGCCAAGACGGTTTGCTGCAGATCATCGGCCGACGCGACCGCCAAGTGAAGATCCGCGGCCAGCGCGTAGAGCCGGCGGAGATCGAGGATGTCCTACGTCGCGTGTCCGGCGTGGCCGATGCCGCGATCGCCGCGCGAGGCAACGGCGAGGAAACCAGTCTTCTCGCTTTCATCGTTGCCGGCGATCCCAGCGATACGGCTCTCTTGGACCGTGCGCGCACTGCCATCAGGACGGCGTTACCGAGCTACATGCAGCCGGCGCGTATTCTTCTTGCCGACCGGCTACCCCTATTGCCCGGTGGTAAGGTGGATGAGAAGGCGTTGCTGGCGATCGAGGCGGCAACACCGCGGGAGCAGCGGCCTCGTGCGCCCGCGCCTGCGGCCTCGCTCCGTGCGCGGCGCGCAGTCAACCGTGCGTGGTTGCGCACGTTGGACAGGCGGTCGCTCGACGCCGACCTGCCGTTCGAGGAAGCGGGCGGTGATTCGCTTCGATTACTCAGGTTCATCTTTCATCTGGAGGAGCACTGCCGCGCGACTCTTCCGCTCGACGCATTCTATGCCGACTTGCGACCAAGCGACTTTGCTCATGTCCTCGACCGTTGTTTGGACCCCGCCCCGAACGCGCCGGAAGCGTCATTGCCGCTTTTTTTAATGCCGGGCATGGGCAAAGACGAGCCTCGGCTGGTGCATTTTCGCGCGGCCTGTGCGCCCGCGCTTCGCATTGTGCCGGTGGACTACGGTGATTGGCCGGAATGGGTGGCGCCGAGCTTCGATTTTGCCGCCCTGCTCGCGCGGCTGCTCCTCACAATCGAGGCGCAGGCCCCCGACGGACCAATATTTCTCGCCGGTTACTCTCTCGGGGGCACAATTGCCTATGCGGCAGCGGCGGCGTTCTCGGCCGCCGGGCGATCGGTCGGCTTTCTCGGTATCCTCGATACAAATATCGCACAGACTGCACCTTCCCGTGTTCCCAGGAAGCAACCGTCCCGTCGTCAGGAATTGCGGGATCTTATCGGTGCGATGCGCCGCGGCGAGGGGGCCGACGATCTGGCTCGGATTGCAGTAAGCCGTCTGGCGAGCCCGCGTTGGAAGCCGGTGCTGCGGCTCGCGGCTCACTTCCGCCACTTCCGTCTGCCGGGCGATATTGGCTTCTACCTGCATTTTCGGTTGCGCATGGCGCTGCTTGAGCAACTGGTGCAGGCGTGGTCGGCAGGCATGGTAGCCCCTGTGCAGCCGCTGCACGTGCCGTCGATGCTGTTCCGCTGCGAGGCACATCCTGCAAATACTCCCGACGATCTCGGCTGGCGAGAACGTTGCCCCGACATTACGGCAGTGCCTGTCGGCGGTGACCACCAATCAATGTTCGACCCGCCGAACCTTGAAACGCTAAGTCGACGCTTTACCGCTGCTGCGCTACATGCACGCGACGAGGCCGAGCGCGGTGCCGGTCGCGTGGTTGCGTCCACTCAATAAGTACCGCCTTTCTCCTCGCTCGCTCCGTACGCGAAGCCGATAGATCACAGCTGAGCTGGTTGGACATTCGAGATACGGCACCTCGCTACTGTACCGATCCCAACGCTTGATTCCGTATCCCTTTTTCGTCGTGGCCGGGCCAAGCCCGGGCAAGACGAAATTGGGGAGCTAAGTGTTGGAATCGGTACACTAGTCGGCGGCCCGCGCTTGTTTCCTGGCTTCGAAAGCCTTCTCGGCGATGAGCCGGACTCTTTGAGCGCTTGGCAGCCCGCCTATTGACCGCGGATTGCCCAGAGCTCCATTTCGAGGCCGGGGAATTCGCCCGCGACATGCAGCGCGAGACCGCCCGAGGTCTGCATCGCCTTCCAATAGGGGCTGGCGCGGTCAAGCTCGAAATAGGTCTTGCCGACATGGTAGGGGATCTGCCGCGGCGCGACCGGCAGCGCCCGGACGGCGATGCCGGGGAGCGCGCTGTTGACCAGCTCGCGAATGTTTTCCACGGGGCCGAGCTTGATTTGGCTCGGGAAGAAGCGACGCAGCCGCTCGGCCTCGATGTTCGCCTTCACCGCGAGCACGAAGGCGGCCGTCGTCAGCAATGTCTTGTCCATGATGGGGGCGACATGGACGCCGTATTTGCGCTCCTGCAACGGGATCGGCACGGCGGTCTGCTCGAGCACGGCGCTCAAGGATTGGCGAATGGAGCGCATGATCGGGGCGAAGCTCGCGGCGAGATCGTCGTGCCGGTACGGCACGAAGGCGGGCGGCCGCTTGCTCGCCGCCGTGAAGGTCGCGAGCTCGCCGGCGAGCTGGAGCGCGACGCCGTAGAAGGTCTCGGGATGGATATGCTGCGCCGCGACGAGATGGGTGAACAGCGGCTCGTAGCGATTGACGACCTGCAGCAACATGAAATCGGCGATCTCGGCGACGCCCTTGGTGCCGGAATCGGCGACCCGTCCGCCGAGCGCTTCGCCGCGATGATGCAAGAGGCCCTGAATCTCGGCGAGAAAGCCGGCGAGATTGCGCGAACCGGCGCAATCGAGGGTCGGCGGAATGAAATTCTCGTCGAGCAGCACCTGCTTGTCGGATCGCACTTCGACGACGCGGCCGAGGCCGAGGCAGATGAGCCCGGCGCGATCGGCGCCCTCGGGCACGAGGCGCAGGCGCAGCTTGCCGATCTCGAGGTCGACGGTCGCCCGGTTCTGGGCGTTCGCATCGCTGATCTCATGCTCGTGGATAGCAAAGCGCGCGGCGCTTTCGACCGCCCCCGCGGGCGCCGCCTCGGGCGCACCCGGCTGGTAGCCCGGCAGAGCGAGATAGATGATGCCGTTGCGCATGTTCTCGGGGACGTCGAGCGGCACCGGGTGATCGGCGTCGTCGGGAATGCTGAAGGGCGTCCCGTCCTCGAGCACGCCGCGCGCCTCCTCGATCGCGAACTTGCCGAGGCCGAGCATGTCGCGGTTGAGCTTCAGCTCGGTGACGCCCCAGGGATAGGGCCGGAGCGCCGCCACGCGGCTGCGCACCAGCTTCTCGAAGTAACGGTCGGCTTGCTGGAAGTGCTGCGGCCGCAGAAACAGGCCCTCGGACCAGATGATCTTGTTATTCCATGACATCGGCAGATCCCTCGTCGCGCGGACTGCGGCGACCTCCGGCCTCCCGCGCAGCAGACGGGTTCAGTCTCGGCCCGTGTTTGCGGAAATGGAATTGAAAAGATCGCTCCTCGATCAAATGGCGCGTACCTGCCGGCCTCGCGGCCCCCAGATCTAGCCCGCGTCGCGCCATGCCGTCTGGGACCCGGCGTCTCAGGTGACCGTGGTGCGTTCGCGCGACTTCAAGCGCTCGATGATCTTGGGGTTGATCGCCCAGGGCATCTTGCCGAATTCGGGATCTTCCCACAGCTTCAGGACGTCGCTCCAAACGCCGCACGTCACGATGTCGATCTGCAGCTCGACCGCCTCTCTCGCCGCCAGCATGTCGTTGAGGTGACCGACGCCCTGCACCAACCACCAAGTCTCGTTGCAATAGGCAATGACGACTTTCGACACGGCACGCCCCCAGCGGCTGAGTTTCGACGATCCCGCGACGCATCATTTTCCGGCAAGGCGCCGCCGCCGTCAATCATAGGCTTGTCGCGCCAGCATGTGAGGCAAATCACAGAGCGTGTCGCCCATTGCCCATACAATAGGGCGAGTATTAGGATATTATCAATCGTCAGGTCGATCGCCCGGGTGAACTCGCGATTGTCCCGCGGTCGGCAAGCGGCGCCGAGCTCAGACGCCGCATAGAAATGGCACTTAAGGAGGACCCACCATGGCCGGATTGGACCCCGTCAAGGCGAAGGCGAACTTGGCAGCCGCGAAGATGGCGCTGCAAGTGGCGATACAGAAGGACAAGGACGGCAATCCTCGCCGCATCGGTTTCGCCTTCGCGCCAGGGAAGGACAAGACCGACCACATCCTGATGATCGACGCCAAGAAGAAGGGCCCGGTCCTGATGGCCGAGATCCTCAAGATCGCCAAGGACCGCAAGGCGTTGTGTTGCGGCAGCGCGACCTTCCAGAAGATCCCGAAACCGACGCTCTACGTCTCTTACATCAAGAAGCTGAGCGGCGCCGAGCGCAAGATGATCGAGGCGCTGGTGGCGATGAAGCTGCCGCTCAAGGTCAAGCTGGAGGGGGCGGACGACGCGGATGACGACGACGCCGACGATCAGGCGGTCGCCGCGGCCGATGACGATGACGACGCGCCGACCGAGATGGCGGACGCGGACGCCGGCGACGCGGATGATGCGGAGACCGCGACCGCCGACGATTCAGACGATGGCGGCGCTGCCGCGGCCGCCGACGCGGACGAGGACGAGGACGCCGAGACGGAAGACGCCGAGGCGGAGCCCGAGCCTGCGGCTGCGGCGAAACCTGCCGCGCCGGACGCCGCCAAAGGCCGGCCGCCGCTCGGCGCCGCGCCGGAGGTGTGGCACAAGACGCGGTCGTTGATGTCGATGAACATCACCAAGCTGAAGGCGGCCATCAAGAACGAATACAAGGATGAGGCGCCCGAGCTCACCGCCGAGATCGACAAGAACATGGGGCAGATCGATCGCATTCTCGGGACCCTCGACCACCGCCTCGCCGAATCGCTCGACAAGGCGCACAAGGCGAAGGACGACGCGGCGCGGCAGGCCGAGCTGAAGAATTCCAAGGCAATCCTGACCAGCTACCTCAAATACGTGAACTCGGAACCGCTGATCGCGCATGTCGACAAGAACCCGTTCGGCGTCGAGACCAATCTGAAGAAGGTGCTGACGGCAAGTCTGACCCATATGGCGAAAGTCGTCGGTTGAGCGGATCGGGAAGCATCGTCCTCGGACGATGCCTCCACCGCTCGAATTGAAGAGGAAGGGACCGTGCCGCGGTGTGGGAGGCAAGTCTGCGCCCACCCCCGGTGATCGTCGGACGGCCCGTCAGACGCGCCCGCCGTGGATCGACCTAAGGATGGAGCAACATCATGCCGGAAGCCATGAAAGCCGACTGCAAGCCCGTCCACGGCAAGGTGCCGGGACCGGCCAATCATCTGCTTTGCGAGAAGCACGGGCATGTCCTCGACATCAAGGCGAAGCACATCATCGCCAAAAACCTCGACGAGTACAAAAAGCTGTTCGCGCATGCGGCGAAGATGACGCCGGAAAAAATGAAGCCGGATTGCGCGCCGGTTCACGGCAAGGTCCCGGGGCCGGCGAACCACCAGCTTTGCTCGAAGCACGGCCACGTCCTCGACGTCAAGGCGAAGATGATCATCGCCAAGACCGTCGAGGACTACAAAAAGAGCTTCAAATAGCCATGCCGGCGAGGCAGCCGCGGCGCGTGAGGGCGCGGCTGTGCGCGCCGTCACACCACGCGAAAATTCATTTGATCTTTGTCGGCGGAGCCGTCAGCGTATCAGCATTCGTCCGTTGCGGACGAACGACTTACAACCAAGCAGAAGTGCCGGTATTCGGCGCCGGCGGCGAACGCGGTTCGAGGAAAGCGTGACGGAGAAGCGGGGGCGTTCGGAAGCCGCGCGCTGCGGATTGCTCCGAACGGGGCCATATGACGGCGATTGACGTTGCGGCACTGCTGGAACCGGTCTCTGCCGAGGCGCCGAGCGGTGAGGCCGTCGAGTACGATGCCCCCTATATCGAGCTGGAGACGCTCGCCCGCGGCGTCGGCCGAGAGGAAGACGCGGACGGACACGTCGTGCGCGAGGCCGAGGAACCGAAATGGCCCGAGGTCGCCCGGGTCGCGCTCGAGCTCTGCGCCAAATCGAAGGATCTGCGCGTCGCGCTCTATCTGACGCGCGCGCAGCTTGCCGTCGCCGGGCTGCCCGGCTTCCGGGACGGTCTCGAGCTGATCAAGGGATATTTGGAGCAGTATTGGCCGAGCATTCACCCACAGCTCGACCCCGAGGATGACAACGATCCGAGCATCCGGGTGAACACGCTCGCCTCGCTGTGCGACATCGCAACGGTGCTGCGCGGCGTCCGCGCGGCGCCGCTCACCCAATCGCGCCAATTCGGCCGCGCATCCTACCGCGACTACGCGATCGCCGCCGGCCTGATGCCGGCGCCGGCGGCCAGGGACGAGGATGAGAAGCTGCCGGATTCGGCGCGGATCGAGGCCGCCTTCGCCGACACCGCGCCCGAGGTGCTGGACGCAACGCAGAAGGCGGCGGCGGCCGCGCTCGAATGCCTCGACGGGATCGATGCCGCGCTGAGCCAAGCGCTCGGCAGCGCCGCCGGACCCGATTTCGGTCCCTTGCGCACTCTGCTGGGCGAAATCAAGGCGCTGCTCGATCACGAATTGGCCAAGCGCGGCGGCGACGAGGGCGTGACGGCCGAGAGCGACGCCGAGGGCGCGGCACCGGCCGCCGGCGGCGCGGGTCGGGTCGCCAGCGGGACAATCCGCAGCCGCGCCGACGTCTCGCTGCTGCTTGACCGGATCTGCCGCTACTACGCCGATCATGAGCCGTCGAGCCCGGTCCCGCTCATCCTGGAGCGGGCAAAGCGATTGGTGACCATGAACTTTCTCGATATCCTCAAAGAGCTGACGCCTGACGGCGTCCCGCAATTCGGGGTCGTCGCCGGCATCAAGGAAGAAGAGGAACAAGACGAGTAAACCGTCGATGCGCATGGTATAAGGGAGCATGGTTCTCGCAGGCGCAGCGGGCGCCGGAGCGAGCGAAGGAGCAAGCAGATGGCCAGAGCGAACAGTCAGAAATTCATCGCCCGCAACCGGGCACCACGCGTCCAGATCGAATACGACGTCGAGGTTTACGGCTCGGAGAAGAAGATCCAGCTGCCCTTCGTCATGGGGGTGATGGCGGATCTCTCGGGCAAACCCGCCGACCCGCTGGCGCCGGTCGCCGACCGCAAGGTGCTCGAGATCGACATCGACAATTTCGATGCGCGCCTCAAATCGATGAAGCCGCGGGTCGCCTTCAATGTCGAGAATACCTTGACCGGCCAGGGCAATCTCGCGGTCGACCTGACCTTCGAGAGCATGGACGATTTCTCGCCGGCCGCGGTCGCGCGCAAGGTCGATGCGCTCTCGAAGCTGCTCGACGCGCGCACCCAGCTCTCCAACCTCTTGACCTACATGGACGGCAAGACCGGCGCCGAGGAACTGCTGAACAAGGTCCTGGCCAATCCCGCGCTGATGCAGGCGCTCGCCGCCGCGCCCAAAGCGGAGCCGGCGGGTGAAGTCAAAGAGACGGAGTGAATGCAATGGCTGACCCACAGACCCTCACCCAAGGCACCGCCGCCACCGGCCAGATCGAGCTGAACGAGTTCTCATCGCTCCTGCAAAAGGAGTTCAAGCCAAAGACGAACAGCGCCAAGGAGGCGGTCAACGCCGCCGTCCAGACGCTTGCCGAGCACGCGCTCGTCAACACCAAGCTGATCGGCTCGGATTCCCTGCGCACCATCGAGGCGGTGATCGCGGCGATCGACTTGAAGCTGACCGAACAGATCAACAAGATCATTCATCACCGCGACTTCCAGCAACTGGAATCGGCGTGGCGCGGCCTCAGCTATCTCGTCAACAACACCGAAACCGACGAGATGCTGAAGATCCGCGTCCTCAACATCTCGAAGAAGGACCTCGGCCGCACCCTCAAGAAGTTCAAGGGAACGGCGTGGGACCAAAGCCCGGTCTTCAAGAAATTCTACGAAGAGGAATATGGCCAGTTCGGCGGCGAGCCTTATGGCTGCATCGTCGGCGACTACTTCTTCGACCACAGCCCGCCCGATGTCGAGCTGCTCGGCGGGATCGCGCAGGTCGCGGCGGCGACGCACGCACCCTTCATCAGCGCCGCCGATCCCGGGCTCATGCAGATGGAGTCCTGGCAGGAGCTTGCCAATCCGCGCGACCTCACCAAGATTTTCCAAACTCCCGAATATGCCGCTTGGCGCTCGCTGCGCGAGAGCGAGGACTCTCGCTATGTCGGTCTCGCCATGCCGCGCTTCCTGGCGCGGCAGCCCTACGGCGCCAAGACCAACCCGGTCGACGAATTCGCCTTCGAGGAGGACGTCGAAGGCACCGATCACACGAAATACGCCTGGGCCAATTCGGCCTATGCCATGGCGGTCAACATCAACCGATCCTTCAAGATGTACGGCTGGTGCTCGCGCATCCGCGGCGTCGAATCGGGCGGTCTCGTCGAGGGGCTGCCGACCCACACCTTCCCGACCGACGATGGCGGCGTCGAGGCGAAATGCCCGACCGAGATCGCGATCAGCGACCGGCGCGAGGCTGAGCTCGCGAAAAACGGCTTCATGCCGCTCGTTCATCGCAAGAACACCGACTACGCCGCCTTCATCGGCGCGCAGTCGTTGCAGAAGCCTGCGCAATACGAAAACCCGGACGCGACCGCCAATGCGGAAATCTCGGCGCGTCTGCCGTATCTCTTCGCGAGCTGCCGCTTCGCGCACTACCTGAAATGCATCGTGCGCGACAAGATCGGCTCGTTCAAGGAACGGTCGGACATGTCGATCTGGCTCAACAATTGGATCCAGCAATATGTCGACGGCTCGCCGCAGATCTCGAGCGAGGCGACCAAGGCGATGAAGCCGCTGCGCGAGGCCAAGGTCGAGGTGGAGGAGATCGAAGGCAATCCCGGCTACTATTCCTCGCGCTTCTACCTGCGTCCGCACTATCAGCTCGAAGGGTTGAGCGTTTCGCTGCGGCTCGTCTCGAAGATGCCGTCGGGGAAATAGCGCATGACGGGCAGGATCGCATGGCGAGGGACGCGCGATGGCCGGTGACAGCATCGACGCATTCGTCACCTTCAGCCAAGGGACGATCAACGGACGACAGCGCGCCCGGGAAGTCAAAGGCGAGGCGCAGGACAAGATCGAGAAGGACTACACCTCCTCGCAGCTCCAATCCTACTCCTTCGGGTTCTCGCTCGAGGGCGATCTGTCCGAAGAGACGAGCGACCAGAAGGGCAATACGCAGTCGCATCATCCGAAGGCCAATGAGGTCACCATCACCAAGCCGGTGGATACCGCGAGCCCGACATTGTTCGAAAATTTCTGCGCCGCGACGCAATACGACAATGTGTGGATCTACCAGCGGCGGGCAGGTGGCAAGAAGGGCTTGAGCGGCGATTACTTCTGGATGGTCACGCTCGGCGAGGTCACGGTTACGAGCCTCAGATGGGAGGGGTCGGGTTACCCCACAGAAACTATCGGCCTCCATTTCGAGGAGGTGTGGGTCGACTATGTCCCGCAAAAACATACGGGCGAGCTCGATCAGAGCAAGAAGCCGCCGACCGGACACTACGATTGGCACTCCGCACCCAACAAGATGGGCGAGAGCGGTTCGGTGAGCAGCACGGACATCGACGCGGCTGTCGAGCGGGCGATCGAGAAATTGCGGAAGGCGGGGAAGCTCAAATAGCCGCCTGGCAAAAGTGCGGCACCTGTCGAGGTGTCTCGTTTTCGGAGAGCCGCAACCACGGCTCGTACAATAGCGGAAGGCTCTTCCGCCGAACTTTTGAGGGAGACTTGAAATGGCAGTAGACGCGTTTCTACAGTTTACGAAGAAGGGGAACGCTCAAGAGATCAAGGGCGAAACGCAGGACGCCTACTTCAAGAATCCGAAGGAGGGCGGTCCGGCGGCGTTCGAGCTGCAGACCTGGACGTTCAGCGCGGCCAATCCGGCGAGCATCGGCAGTGCGACGATGGGCGCCGGGTCGGGCAAGGCAACCTTCGAGCCCTTCACGGTGACGAAGAACATCGACATCGCCTCACCCTTCCTCTTCAAGACGTGCTGCGCCGGCGGTCATTACGATGAGCTCACCTTGTGGATCCGCAAGGCCGGCCAGGACACAAAGAGCGCCGGCGGACCCTATCTCCAATGGAAGTTCGCGATGGCCTTCATCTCGAAGCTCACTTGGTCCCATGGCGACCCGATGCCGACCGAGGAGGTGACGTTCGTCTACGGCGCGGTCCAGTTCAGCTACAAGGTTCAGCAAAAGACCGGCGATATGAAGGACGGGTCCCACTACGAGTGGAGCCAGGTCCTGAACACCAAAGAATTCGCAGTTGTGTGACGCAGCGCGGAAGGCGGACATCGCCGGCTCATGAGATCGGACGATGTCCGCGTCACGCGCGGAGCAATGACGGAGATTTCACATGGCGCTCGACGCATTCCTTCAGTTCAAAGGCGGGGATCTAGCCACCGAGATCAAGGGCGAAACGCAGGACCGCGATATGCAGAAGCTCAGTCCGCGGCCCTTCGACATCTCGACATGGACGTTCGGGGTAAGCCAGGACGTGAACATCGGCAGCAGCTCCGGCGGCGCCGGAGCCGGCAAGGTCACGTTCGACGATTTCAAGATCACCAAGCAGATCGACAATTCCTCGCCGCTGTTCTTCGGCACCTGCTGCACCGGCGGTCACTATGACGACGTGTCGCTGAAGATCAGGAAAAGCGGCGCCGTCAAGGACAAGAGCGGCGGAATCTATCTGCAATTCGACTTCAAGCTGGTGTTCGTCACGAACATCACGTGGAGCCACAACGACCCGTCGCCCACCGAGGACATCACCTTCGCCTACGGTGCGCTGCAGGTCCAGTATTGGCAGCAGCAGAAGACCGGATCGCTCGCGACTGCGCCGGCGACGACGTCGTGGAGCCGCGTCCTCAACAATGATGCCTTCGCGCTCGAATAGTCGCGACGGCGACGATGGTGAGGGCGGCGGGCTTACCGTGCGCCCTCACCCGTGCTTGCGGAGCAGGGGTTGGACATAGACGCGGCAGAATTGGTGCGGCGCGGCGAGATCGAGCCCGCATTGGCGAAGCTCGTCGCGCAAGTGCGCAGCGATCCCGCCAACGCCAAGCTTCGCGTCTTCCTCTTCCAGCTTCTCTGCGTCACCGGCGACTGGGCACGCGCCAAAACCCAGCTCGATGTCGCGCTCGGCATGGACAACAACGTCATGCTGATGGCGCGCGTCTACGGCGATGCGCTCCTTTGCGAGGAGGATCGCCGCAAGGCATTCGTCGGCGAGGCGGCACCGACGATCTTCGGCGATCCGCAACCCTGGATGGCGCAGCTCTACGAGGCGCTGCGGCTCGACGGCCGAGGCGAGCACGCCGCCGCCGCGGCATTGCGGGCACAAGCCTATGACGCAGCGCCGGCGACGGCGGGCCGCATCGACGGCGAGGAATTCGCCTGGATCGCCGATGCCGATGGCCGCCTCGGTCCCATCCTCGAGATCATCGTCAACGGCCGCTATTTCTGGCTCCCGTTCCTGCGCCTCCAGCGCATCGTCATCGAGGCGCCGAGCGATTTGCGCGACCGTGTCTGGATGCCGGCGCAGCTCGTCCTCGCCAATGGCGGCGAGATCGTCGGCCTCGTTCCGACGCGCTACTTCGGCTCCGAGCAAAGCGCCGATCCGCTGCTCCGCCTCGCGCGCAAGACCGAATGGCTGGAGATCGCCCCCGACACCTTCGCGGGACGCGGCCAGCGCATCATTGCGACCGATGCCGGCGACCATCCGCTGATGGATATCCGATCGATCGAGCTCGAGCATGCGGCCGTCGCCGCGCCAAGTGACGCCAATGGCTGAGTTGAGCCTGCAAGATCGGCTTCAGCCCGCCTTGCTCGACCGCCTGACCGACGATGAACCGGACAAGAAGACCGAATCGCGCGACCAGCGCGTCGTCTCGCTCGCCAAGCTGCGCAACTGCATCCTGCGCGATCTCTCGTGGCTGCTGAACGCCGTTCACCTTGCCTCGACCGAGGATCTGTCCGACTACCCCAACGTCGCGCGGTCGGTCCTGAATTACGGGTTGCCGAGCTTCGCCGGCGGCTCGGCGGCGCTGATCGGCGCGGGCAACACCGAAGATGCGATCCGCGACGCGGTCAAGCTGTTCGAGCCCCGTCTTCTTGCCAATACCGTCAAGGTCACGCTCTTGGAGGACAAGCTGCGCGGCGAATCGCACAACACCGTGGCGCTCGAGATCGAAGCGGAATTGTGGGCGCAGCCGATCCCGCTGCGCATGTTCATGAAGACCGAGCTCGATCTCGAGCTCGGCGCGGTGCACCTCACCGAAGAGAGCGAGGCGACGCGGGCGAAGCGCTCCGAGCCCCGGCGGCGCTGATGGATCCCCGCCTGCTGCGCCACTACGATCAGGAGCTCAAATTCGTTCGCGAGCTCGGCGGCGAGTTCGCGACCGAATTCCCGAAGATCGCCGGACGCCTCGGTCTCGATGCCTTCGAATGCGCCGATCCCTATGTCGAGCGCCTGCTCGAAGGTTTCGCCTTCCTCGCCGCCCGCGTACAGCTCAAGCTCGAATCCGAGTTCCCGACCTTCACGCAAAACCTGCTGAACATCGTCTACCCGCATTTCCTCGCGCCGACGCCGTCCATGGTCGTCGCCAATTTCAAGCCCGACCTCCAGGGCGGCAAATTCGAGAACGGCTATCCGATCCCGCGCGACACGGCGCTCTTCGGCGTCCTCGGCAAGGGCGACGTCACCGCCTGCGAATTCCGCACGGCGCAGGATCTGACCTTGTGGCCGGTGACGCTCACCGCGGTCGACTACCTCTCGGGCAGCGCCGCGGTCTCGGCGCTCGGCCTCGGCGATGCGCGTGGCGCGCGGGCGGCGATCCGCCTGCGTCTCGCCACGATCGGGCAGACGCCGTTCGCGGCGCTGTCGCTGCAGAATCTCACCTTCTTCGTGCGCGGTGCGACGTCGGACGCCTCGACCAACATCCTGGAGCAGGTGTTGGCGAACGCCCTCGGCATCGTCGCGCGGCCGCCGGGCCGCCCGATCCCATGGGAAGAGACGATCGCCAAATCGGCGATCAGGTCGGTCGGATTCCGCGAAGAGGAAGCCTTGCTGCCGTTCGGCCCGCGCTCGTTCCAGGGCTACCGCCTCGTCAACGAGTATTTCGCGTTCCCGGAGCGGTATTTCTTCTTCACCCTCGGCGGCCTCGGCCCGGCGATTCGCCGGGCGAGCGGCACAGAGCTCGAGATCTTCATCCTGCTCGACCGCGACAACAAAATGCTGGCGCGCGGGCTCGGCACCGAGAACTTCCTCCTCAACTGCGCGCCGGCCATCAATCTCTTTCCCAAGCGCGTCGACCGCATTCACGTCACCGAAAAGACCTTCGAGCACCACGTCATTCCGGATCGCACCCGGCCGCTCGATTACGAGGTCTTTCAGCTCCTCAGCGTCAACGGCCACGGCGCCGATCTCGAGCGCGAGCAGGAATTCCTGCCGTTCTATGCGCGCAGCGATCTGACGCGGGAGAGCGATCGCGGCGCCTATTACACGGTCCGCCGCCTGCCGCGCATGCTCTCGGCGAAGCAACGGCGGAGCGGGCTTCGGACCAATTACGTCGGCAGCGAGACCTATATCTCGCTGGTCGATGCGCATGAGGCGCCCTACGCCGCCGATTTGCGGCAATTGTCGATGCGCGCGCTGTGCACCAATCGCGACCTGCCGCTGCTCATGCCGGTCGGCAAGGGCAAGACCGATTTCACCGTGACGATCGGCGCCCCGCTCGAATCGATCCGCTGCGTTGCCGGCCCGACGCGGCCTAAACCTTCGCAAGCGCATGGCGATCTCGCCTGGCGGCTGGTCAGCCATCTCGGGCTCAACTACCTGTCGATCGTCAACACCCATGACGGCAGCGGCGCCGCGGCCTTGCGCGACATCCTCGCGCTTTACGCCGATGCCAGCGACGTTGCGATCTTGAAGCAGATCGAGGGCGTCAAATCGGTGAGCTCGACGCCGGTCATCCGCCGCTTGCCGGGTGCCGGCCAGACCGCGATCGCGCGCGGGCTCGAGGTCGTCGTGACGTTCGACGAGACGGCGTTCCAGGGCATCGGCGTCTTCGTGCTGGGCATGGTTCTGGCCGAATTCTTCGCGAAATACGTCTCGATCAACTCCTTCACGGAGACGGTGATCAAGACGGTCGACCGCGGCGAGGTGATGCGATGGCCGATGACGATCGGGCGCCGCCACACGCTGTAGCGGCGCCGCCCGAAGCGCAGGAATTGTACGAGGCGCTGCGCGCGGCGCCCTACGAGTTCGACTTCTTCCAGGCGTTGCGCCGGATCGACGCCGCGAATCCCGATCGACCCCGCATCGGCGAATCGGCGCGCCTCGAGGACCCCGTGCGGATCGGCCAGATTCCATCGGTGATCTTCGCGCCGTCGACCTTGGCGGACTTCCAGCCGCCCGCCGGTGGCCGCCCCGGCCGACTCTCGACTTACTTCTTCGGCATGTTCGGTCCGAGCGGCGCGCTGCCGATCCACCTCACCGAATACGCGCGCGACCGGGCGCGCAATTCGAATGACATGACCTTCATCCGGTTCGTCGATCTGTTCCACCATCGCATGCTGTCGCTCTATTACCGCGCCTGGGCGGCGGCGCAGCCGACGGTCGCCTTCGACCGTCCCGCCGCCGATCGTTTCGGCGCTTATGTCGCGACGCTCGAGGGTCGCGGCATGCCGAGCTTGCGCGACCGCGACGGCATGCCGGATCTCGCCAAGCTGCACTTCGCCGGGCGCCTTGCCTTGCAGACGCGCAATGCCGAGGGGCTGCGCGCCATTCTCGCCGATTTCTTCAAGCTGCCGGTCGAGATCGAGCAATTCGTGCCCGACTGGGTATACTTGCCGCGCCACTCGCTGTGCGAGCTCGGGCAATCGCCCGAGACGGGGACGCTCGGCACGACCGCGTCGATCGGCGAGCGCATCCGCGTCTTTCACCACAAATTCCGCATCCGCATCGGACCCATGACGTTCGACGATTACATGCGCCTTCTGCCGGTCGGACGAAGCCTCTCGCGCCTCGTGCCGGTGGTGCGCAACTACATCGGCGACGAGCTGAACTGGGACGTCAATCTGATGCTGCTCAAATACGAGGTACCGGAGGTTCGTCTGGGTCAGGCCGGCCTTCTCGGATGGACAAGCTGGATCGGCACGCGAGAAGACGAGGGCGATGCGATCGATCTCGTGCTGGAGCCTTATCTCGATGTCGGGTCACCCGGCCCAGCTCTGTACGAAGGGGTTTCGGCGGCGCAGGGCGCGCCCGGCCGGACGCAATAACAGGAGATTTCTGATGTCGGATATCAGCCGCGTCGCCCTCTTCGGAAAGCTCGACAGCCTCGCCTACCGGGCGATCGAGGCCGCCACCGTGTTCTGCAAATTGCGCGGCAACCCTTATGTCGAGCTGGTCCATTGGGTGCATCAGATCCTGCAGCTTCAGGATTCGGATCTGCACCGCATCTTGAAGGAGTTCGATGTCAACGCCGCGACCCTCGCCAAGGATTTGACGGCGGCGCTCGATCGCCTGCCGCGCGGCGCCACCGCCATCTCCGATCTCTCATCGCATGTCGAGGAAGCGGTCGAGCGCGGCTGGGTCTTCGCCACCTTGATGTTCGGCGACGCGCAAGTGCGCAGCGGGCATCTCGTGCTCGGCTGCCTCAAGACGACGGGTCTCAAGAACGCCCTCATCTCGATCTCCAAGGAATTCGCCAAGCTGAAGCCCGAGGATTTGACCGAGCGCCTGCATGAGATCGTCGGCGGCTCGCCCGAGGACGGGCTCGGTGCGTCGGACGGCTCCAATTTGTCGGGCGGCGCGGCGCCCGGCGAAGCGAGCGGCGCCATGGCGCCGGCGCAGATGGGCAAACAGGAGGCGCTGAAGCGCTTCACCGTCGATCTCACCGACAAGGCGCGCAAAGGCGAGATCGACCCGATCGTCGGGCGCGATGAGGAGATCCGCCAGGTCGTCGACATCCTGATGCGGCGGCGGCAGAACAATCCGATCCTCACCGGCGAAGCCGGCGTCGGCAAGACCGCCATCGTCGAGGGCTTTGCGCTGCGCATCGCCGCCGGCGACGTGCCGCCGCCCTTAGAGGATGTGCGGCTGCTGACGCTCGATGTCGGCCTCCTCCAAGCCGGCGCCAGCATGAAGGGCGAGTTCGAGCAGCGTCTGCGCTCCGTTATCGACGAGGTGCAATCGTCGCCGAAGCCAATCATCCTCTTCATTGATGAGGCGCACACGCTGGTCGGCGCGGGCGGCGCCGCCGGCACGGGCGACGCCGCGAATCTCCTGAAGCCGGCCCTGGCGCGCGGCACCTTGCGCACCGTCGCCGCGACGACTTGGGCCGAATACAAGAAACACATCGAGAAGGACCCGGCCCTTACCCGCCGCTTCCAGGTCGTCCAGGTCGACGAGCCGAGCGAGGAGAAGGCGATCCTCATGATGCGCGGCATGGCTTCGACCTTGGAGAAGCATCACCGCGTCCAGGTGCTCGACGAGGCGCTCGAAGCCTGCGTTCGCCTGTCGCATCGCTACATCCCGGCGCGCCAGCTTCCGGACAAGGCGGTCAGCCTCCTCGACACCGCCTGCGCCCGCGTCGCCATCAGTCAGCACGCCGTTCCGCCCGAGGTCGATGACAGCCGGCGCCGCATCGAGGCGCTCGAGACCGAGCTCGAGATCATCGGCCGCGAGAAGGCGATCGGCATCGAGACCGAGATCCGCGACAAGGATGCGAACGAGAAGCTCGCGACCGAGCGCGGGCGCCTCGCGACCATCGAGGAGCGCTGGAAGGCCGAAAAGGACCTGGTCGATCAGCTTCTGAAGATCCGCGCCGCGCTGCGCGGCGATGGCGGCACCGTCGAGAAGCCGGCCGAGGGACCCGCCGCCGGCTCGCCCGAGCGCGCGAAGCTCATCGCCGAATTGAAGGCGCTGCAGGCAAAGCTCTCGAACCTCCAGGGCGAAGACCCGCTCATCCTGCCGACGGTCGATCAGCAGGCGGTGGCGACGGTGGTGCAGGATTGGACCGGCATCCCGGTCGGCAAGATGGTGAAGGACGAGATCGCGACCGTCCTCCACCTCGCCGATCTCTTGAGTCAGCGCGTCGTCGGCCAGGACCACGCGATGAAGATGGTGGCAAAGCGCATCCAGACTTCGCGAGCCGGGCTCGACAACCCGTCGAAGCCGATCGGCGTCTTCATGCTGTGCGGTCCCTCCGGCGTCGGCAAGACCGAGACGGCGCTGACATTGGCCGAGGCGCTTTACGGCGGCGAGCAGAACGTCATCACCATCAATATGAGCGAGTTCCAGGAGGCGCACACCGTCTCGACCTTGAAGGGCGCGCCGCCCGGCTATGTCGGCTATGGCGAGGGCGGCATCCTCACCGAGGCGGTGCGGCGCAAGCCCTACAGCGTCGTCCTGCTCGACGAGGTCGAGAAGGCGCATTCCGACGTCCACGAGATCTTCTTCCAGGTGTTCGACAAGGGCCTCATGGAAGACGGCGAAGGCCGCATGATCGACTTCAAGAACACGCTCATCCTGCTGACCTCGAACGTCGGCAGCGATCTCATCATGAACATGTGCAAGGACCCCGAGCTGCTGCCCGATCCCGAGGGCATCGCCAAGGCCTTGCGCCAGCCGCTCTTGAAGGTGTTCCCGGCGGCGCTGCTCGGCCGCCTCATCGTCATCCCGTACTACCCGCTGGGTCCGACGATGATCGAGAGCATCATCCGCCTGCAATTGGGCCGCATCCAGAAGCGCATCTCCGCGACGCGGAAGATCCCGGTCACCTACGATGAGTCCGTCGTAAAGCTGGTGGCGAGCCGGTGCACCGAGCTCGAAAGCGGCGGCCGCATGATCGATGCCATTCTCACCAACACGATGCTGCCGGCGATCAGCCACGAATTCCTGACGCGCATGATGGAAGGGAAAGAGGTGACGAGCCTTCATGTCGGCGCCGAGGGCGGCGATTTCCGCTACGATTTCGGCGAGGCCGCCGCCGCCGCGGCGCAATAGCGCCCATGGGGAGAACCCCTCCTCCGCGAAGCGGGGGAGGGAAGAATCGAGAGGCGGGTTCCGGCGATTTTCTCGGGAGGGATCAAGACATGGAACTGAATTTCGGCATTGTCGGCAGCGATGCGGTCCCGGCCAAACCGGCCGTCGGCGGCGCGCCCTTCCGCCTCGCCGTGCTCGGCGATTTCTCCGCCGGGGCGAATAAGGGCCGGCTCGAGACCGGCGACGATCTCGCGCGCCGCAAGCCCTTGCGCGTCGATGTCGACAACATCGATCAGGTGATCGAGCGGCTGAAGATCAACATGTCCTTGCCGATGGCGGGCGAGGGCGCCGTCGAATTCGCCGTCGCCAGCATGGACGATTTCCATCCCGACCAGATCTACGAGAAGGTCGAGCTGTTCTCGGCGATGTCGGATATGCGACAGCGCCTCGCCAGCAAATCGGGATTTCCCGCCGCCGCCAAGGAGCTCGCCGCCTGGCGCGCCGAGCCGGCGCCGCCGCGCCCGCCCGCGGAAAGCCGCCGGCCGCGCGGCGCCACCGTGCCGATCGGCGGCAAGCTCAGCGATTTTGCCGAGCTGATCGGCCAAACCTCGGCGCCGCCCGACGCCGCCGAGATCGCCATCGAGGAATTGCTGAAGGCGACGGTGCGTCCCTACATCGTCGCGGCGAAGGACCCGCAGCAGACGGCACTCCTGCAATCGCTCGATCGGTCGATCGCGGCGGCGATGCGCAAGGTTCTGCATCATCCCGATTTCCAGACGCTCGAATCGCTGTGGCGCTCGGTCGATCTCCTGACGCGGCGCATCGAGACGAGCACGCAGCTGCAGATCGTCCTCTACGACGTCTCGGCCGAGGAGTTCGCCGCCGATCTCGCGGTGACGGATTCGCTGGAGGAGACGGGTCTCTACAAGCTTCTCGTCGAGCAGCCCTCGCTCGACGCCAATCAGGGTGCGCTGTCGGCGATGATCGGCGCCTATGTGTTCGACCAGACGCCGCCGCAGGCCGAGCTCCTGGGCCGCATGGCGAAGCTCGCGGCGCGGATGAAGGCGCCCTTCATGGCGGCGATCGCGCCCGATTTCCTCGACACCGCGCCGGTCGACGTGCATCCGCTCATTCAACAGGCTTGGGACGCGCTGCGCGTTCTGCCCGAAGCCAAATACATCGCCCTCGCGAGCCCGCGCTATCTCCTGCGCCAACCCTATGGCGAGCGCACCGATCCCATCGACAGTTTCGACGATTTCGAAGAATTCACGCCGCAGACCGGGCTCAAGGGCATGCTATGGGGCAACCCCGCCTTCATCGCCGGGCTGATGCTGACCGAGACCTTCGCCAAGCAGGGCGCCAAGATGAATCTCGGCTCGATCCTCGGCGCGGGCGACATTCCTTATTACTTCTATGTCGACGAGGATGGCGACCAGACGGCGCTGCCCTGCACCGAGCGCCTCATCAACGAGCGCGCCGCCGCGCGCGTCAAATCCGAGCATTTCATGCCGCTGCTCTCGATCAAGGGGCGTCCCGAGGTGCGCCTCGGCGGCTTCACCTCGCTCGCCGGCTGCGCCATCGTCGGACGCTGGCCGGTGCCGGCGGGCAATTGGATCTCGCCGGAGGCGAAGGCGGAATTCGAGGCCGCCGAAGCCGCGGCGAAAGAGGCTGCGGCAGCGGGGGCGGAAGAGGAAACGGCCGAGGCTTCCGAAGAAACCGCGGAAGGCGAGAGCCCGAGCACGGAGGAGGCCGCGGCGGAAGAGGAGGCCGCTGGCAGCGGCGATGCCGACCTCGACGCTCTCTTGGCTGGCCTCGACGACACGCCGGCTGCGGAAACGACGAGCGAGGAGGCGCCGGCCGAAGAGGCGCCCGCCGAGGAGAGCGGCGAAGGCGAGATGGATCCGGAGCTGGCGGCATTGCTGAAGGGGCTGTGAGGCACGCACGCTTCGCCGGCTTTTCCTGTGCGTTAAGTTCGGGCTTGACGATGGGTCGCACGAGACCGATCGTCGCGCGAAGCC
>JBGPOZ010000027.1:0-31571 GCA_041488295.1 Allostellaceae bacterium | reverse complement strand
CGGCGCTTCGCACGTTCATGAGTTCACGACCTAGTCGCCGAAAGGACAGGTTGCGCCGTTTCACGACGTCATGATCCCGGATTTCGTGCAACGAGCATGCGCCAGGTTGATCCAGGTCAAGGTGGCAAAGGCGCGGTTGCGGAAACCTTCGTCCAGTTGAGACGCTCGTGTGATGTCTGATGAAGACGATCCTCGTTCTTGCCGGCGGTAGCGAGACGGACAAGGCGGTGTTCGACACGGCATTGGCCGCCGCAAGGCCGCTTATCGCGCATCTTGATTTCCTGCATATCCGCATCGGGCCCGGCGAGGCGGCGCGCTTCACGCCGCATGTGGACTTTGCCGTGGGCGCCGGGTTGCGTGACGCACTCGAACAGTTGCAGGCTGAAGCGAAGGCGCGATCGACGGCCGTTGCGCGGCGCTTCCGGGAATTTTGCGAAACAGAGGCGATCGAGATCGCGGATGCACCCACAAGCTTGCGTCGAGTCTCAGCGAGCTTGCGCGAGGAGCGGGACGATGCGGTTGACCGAATGATGTTCTGCGCCCGGCACAATGATCTCGTCGTCATCGGCCGCTCGTCGCGCGCCAATGGATTGCCGCCCGCACTCATCGAGCTCTTGCTGGTCGGATGCGGGCGCCCGCTGCTCGTGGCGCCGCCGCGCATGCGGCGGAACCTCATCGGCACCGCATTGGTCTTCTGGAAAGAGAGCGCGGCGTCCGCGCGCGCGCTCGGCGCCGCTCTGCCGGTCCTGTCGCGGTGCAAGCGAATCGTGGTCGTTGGCGTCGAGGAGACTGAGGGAGGAGCGCAGGACGGCATCCGCGATCTGGCGCGACAGCTCGCATGGCATGGCATCTCCGCCGAGTGCAAATGGATGCCTGCGGAAGGCCGCTCGGCCGCCGAGCAATTGGAATCCGCCGCCACCGAGTACGAAGCGGGTCTCCTCGTCATGGGAGGGTACGGCCATAGCAGGGCGCGCGAGATGGTGTTAGGCGGCTGCACGCAGCACTTTCTCGACCACGCCGAATGGCCGGTGCTCATGATGCACTGAGGGCCGCGCGGCGTCGGTTCAGATCCAAATGTCGTTCGATGCCGTGCGCTCGCCGCCCGCATGGCCGGTGTTCGCAATACCGCGCGGCTCGATGAGGAGCATCTTCACCTCCGTCTCGGCGAAGGGCTTGTGCTCGACGCCTCGCGGAACGACGTACATCTCGCCCGGTTGCAGCGTCACCGATCCGTCGCGGAAATCGATCCGGAGCGTGCCGTCGAGCACGATGAAGGCCTCGTCGGTTTCAGGGTGGTCATGCCAGACGAAATCGCCTTCGATCCGCACGATCTTGAACTGGTAGTCGTTCAGCTCGGCGACGATCTTCGGCTGCCACTGCTCCGAGAAGCGCGCGAATTTCTGCGCGAAGTTGATGGCGTCGTAACGTCTTGCCGAGTCGGTGGACATGAGACGGCTCCGTTTGGTCGAGATGGACGGAGTTTCCTCCGGACGATGGGTCGCGGTCTTGTACGATCGTGCAGATACCGCGCGCCGGGATGAGCGTCGCGCGCATCCAACCGCTGCGCTGAGTGTGGCGGACGGACATTATTGCTTCGGCTCCACTCTGCGGCGGCGGTCACGACGGCTCGGGGAGCATCGACCGGATGAGGCGCGTCAGATCGTCGGCCCGCACGGGTTTGCTGCGGTGGACATAACCCTGGCGAGCGATTTCGCCCAGGGTCTCGGTCGAAATGTCGCCGGTGAGGACGAGCGCGGGCAAATCATGACGGAGCATCTCGCGCAGTCGTGCCATGACTTGAAGGCCGGTCAGCCCCCGCGGCAGGTTGTAGTCGACGATGACGATGTCGGGCTCGGCGTCTTTGCGCGCGACAAGCGCAAATGCCTCCTCGCCATCGGCGGCTGCCGCTATGCGATGACCGTCCGTGCGCAAGAAGAGCTCGAGCGAATCGCGCAAGGCGGGATCGTCTTCGACGACCAGGATCGAGCCGCTTCTCGCGGCGATTTCCTCGGGTTCCGCCGCGATGGCCTGCGCAGCGAGGCGAGCCCCATTCGGCGCGAGCGCGACCTCGATGGAAAAGACCGAGCCCCGACCATGGCGCGAGCGGACATCGACGGCATGACCCAGCAGATCGCCCAAGCGTTGCACGATCGCAAGACCGAGGTCGAGGCCGCGGCTCAGCTCGCGGACGGGATTGTCGATCTGATGGAATTCCTCGAAGATCGCGCGAAGCTGCCCTTCGGGAATGCCAAGACCGGTGTCCCAGACCTCGATGCGCAATTTGTCCGCGTGCCGGCGACAGCCGAGCAGGACCCTGCCTTCCTTGGTGTATTTCACCGCATTCGACAACAGGTTGCGGATCATCTGCTCGAGGAGGCGAGGATCGCTGCGAACCGCCAACCGGCAGGAAAGCACGCGCCACTCGAGCCCGCGAGTCTGCGTGTGGTAGGCGAATTCGGTCTTCAGGCGCCCGAGCAGATCGTCGATCGGGAAATCGGCAAGTTCGGGGCGGATCACCCCGGCCTCGAGCTGGTTGATGTCGAGCAGCGTGTTCAGCATGCCCGACATCGCCGTCAGCGCCTCATCGCTGCGGGCGACAAGCCGCAGCGCGTCCCGATCCTTGAGCCGCTTCGCCAATAGCCCTTGCAGGAGATTGAGCGTCTGCAGGGGCTGGCGCAGATCGTGGCTGGCGGCGGCAAGAAAACGCGACTTTCCGAGATTGGCGCTCTCGGCCTGCAACTTGGCGGCATTCAACGCGTCTTCCGCCTGTTTGCGCGCGGTGACGTCGACAAAGGTGATGACCACCCCTCTGATGCGGTTGTCCTTGGTCCGATAGGGCAGGATCCGACAAGTGTACCAGGCGCCGTTCTCGGCCTCGATTTCGCGCGTGAGCGGCACGAGGGTGGAGAGCACGGTCCGGGCATCGACCAGGAGATTCCCGTCGGCGAAATGGCGTGCGAGATCGGCGAGCGGTCGGCCGATGTCCGAGACGATCACGCTGAAGAGCGCCTTCGCCGCGGGCGTAAAAAAGCGGATGTTGAGTTTCTCGTCGAGGAACAATGTCGCGACGTCGGCGCTGTTCAAAATGTTCTCGAGGTCGTTGGCGATGGTCTGGTGCTGTTCGAGGGCCTCGTGAAGCTGGCTATTGAGCGCGGTGAGCTCCTCGTTCAGCGATTGCAATTCCTCCTTCGAGGTCTCCAGCTCCTCGTTGGTGGTCTGGAACTCCTCGTTCACCGACATCGCTTCTTCGTTGATCGCCCTGATGTCCTCTTCGGCGGTCTCGCGGTCGCGGATGGCGTCCTCGAGATCCTTGCGCGTGCCGTCGAGCTCTTGCTCGATCTGAGCGATGCGCGAGGCATCGGCCGGCGGCTCGACCGCCCCCTCGGACTCTTGCTCTTTCATCGGCGCGTCGAGGAAGCTCAGCAGTATGAATTCCTCGCCGTCGCTCTCCACGTGCTGGGCGCTGACGGTAACCGCAACGGAGCAGCCATTGCGCTTCACCCGGCCGGCGATGGCGACCGTCCGCCCTTCTCCCTGGCTCGTTTTCTCGAACGCAGACCTGATCGCCGGGCGCAACCCCTCTCGCGCCGAAGCCAGCAAGTCCAGGCTCGCGACGCCCGCCGGCATCTTCAGATAGCGGTCGGTCGGGCCAGAGTAATAAAGGCCTTGATGCTTCCGGTTGGCCAGCACCGATGCCGGAGCATAGCTCTCGAGCAGCAGTCGCTGCGCGAGGTCGGCGATGCTCGTGCGCGGCCTCGCAGCCGGCCGCGCGGGCCGGAGCCAAAGCGACCGCGCGGCCTCGCCGCGGCCGAGAGGGAGCTCGACTTCGCCCGGCCGGCTGCGGCCGATATGCCGGTAGAGCCGCTGTTTCTTGCTGACCGACTCGAAGCGGTCGCTGGCGCCCCGCACGGTTTCCGAGGGACCGAGAAACAGGATGCCGCCTTCGCGCAGCGCAAAATGGAACAGCGAGAGGACTTTCTGCTGTACCTCGGCGCGCAGATAGATCAGAAGGTTGCGGCAGCTGATGAGGTCGAGGCGCGAGAACGGCGCATCGGACACCACGTCATGGACCGAGAAGACGATCGCCGCGCGCAGCTCGCGCGACACCCGATAGCGCTGATCTTCCTTGGTGAAAAAGCGGGAGAGCCGCGTCGGCGGCACATCAGCCTCGATCGACGAGGGGTAAAGGCCTTCGCGGGCGAAGGCGACCGCGTCTTCGTCGATATCCGAGGCGAAAATCTGCAGCCTCATGTTTCGCTGTGCCGCCGTGATCTCCTCGAGGAAAAGCATGGCAATGGAATAGGCTTCCTCGCCAGTGCTGCAGCCCGCCACCCAGATCCGGATCGGTCGCTCCGGCGGTTGCGCGCGCACGAGCTCGGGAACGATCTTCTCCGCCAGCAGCTCGAAGGCCTTCGCGTCGCGGAAAAAGCGCGTGACATTGATGAACAAATCGTCGGCGAGACGCTCGAGCTCGGTGGGGTCCTTGGTCAGCAGCTCGAGATAGCGGGTGCTGTCGTCGATGCCGGCCATGGCCATGCGCCGCTCGATCCGGCGCTCGATCGTCCCTTCCTTGTAGAGCGCGAAATCATGCGAGGTCTTCTTGCGCAGCAGATCGATGACCCTCGTGAGTCCGTCCCCCATCTGGTGTGCGGCGCTGCTCTTGCCGTGACTGAGGTATTGAAGTCCGCCATACGTTGCGAGAGATTCGGGGATATTCGCGAGCGGGAGAACGAGATCGACGGCACCGGTCGCGATGGCGCTGCGCGGCATCCCGTCATAGTCGGCCTCCTCCGGGTCTTGGGCGATCACGAGGCCTCCGACTTCTTTGATCGCCTTCGCGCCGATGCTGCCGTCGGTGCCGGTTCCCGAAAGGATGGCGCAGACGGCGCGCTCACCAAATTCCGCGGCGAGCGATTCCAGGAGGAAGTCGAGCGGCATCCGCACGCCTTGGCGCGCCGGGGGGCGGGAAAGGCGAATTGCGCCGTTGCGGACCGCGAGAAAGCATCCGGGCGGGATGATGTAGACATGGTTCGGTTCGAGCCGCATGCGGTCGCGAGCTTCAAGGACCGTCATTGTCGTATGAGAGGACAGCAGCTCGACCATCATGCTCGCATGGGTGGGGTCGAGATGTTGGATCAGGATGAAGGCCATGTCGCTCTCGGCGGGAAGCGCCGCCAGGAGGGTCCGAAAGGCTTCAAGCCCGCCGGCGGAGGCGCCGATGGCGACCACCGGAAAGTTGGCGTCGGTCGTCGCAGTGACGCGCTTGCGAGGAGCGCGCCGTGCCCGCTGGGGCCGGCTACGGAGTGAACGCCGCGCCACCATGAATCTGATCCCGTACGAGTATCCAGCGACACTCTGACACTGCAGGTTGCGCGCGCGCAAGCGGCAAGGTTCGGCGTCCCAAATTCAACGACTCGGCACGCCGCTCGGAACGGAATTCCGTCAGGGTTGTCGCGGTTCGGCTCGATCCCGAACCCGGAAGGTGCTGCTCAGGATGTCCTTGAGTTGCTCCACCTTGAAAGGCTTCGGCAATACCGGCGCGCCGGCAAGATGCGCCGGAGCTCCGCGCAGATCCGCATCGCCGGTCATCAGGATGAATGGAATTCGCCGGAGGAGCAATGCGTCGACGGCCGGATAGATTCGCGCCTCGCCCAATTGAACGTCGAGGAGTGCGCCGTCGACGTCGTTCGTGCCGATCGCCCGTAGCGCCTCGTCGAGGGTACGGATCGGCCCGATGACCTTGCATTTGAGGGAAACCAGGACCTCGCAGATAAATTGCGAGATGAGCAATTCGTCCTCGACGATCAGCACGCGGAGGCCTCGGAGGGGGTCTGTCGCTCTCCCGCGCCTGGCGGTTCCTCCCGGATGAACGCGAACGGCCTGTTGCCGCATTGAAGGAAGACTCCCGCAACGGTCGCAGATATGATCGCATTCGCTCCTGGCGCGCGATTATGCCTCATTAGCAACCCATGCCGCCAGCGGTATCGGTTCAAATCAAATCTGTCTCGAATTCATGACGGCTCCGGCGGCCGCGTGAAGTGGAACCATCGGAAGGCGCGGCGGAGATGGAACGCACCTCGGTTGAGAATGTTTGATCTAAATCAATGCGTCGTGATATCTCGTCTCTAATTTGCATGCGCCGACCTGGAATTCAGAACGTCTTGGTTCGTGGCCGGCGGATTTGGTGATTCCAAGGGGGGACCAATTCATGAGCTTCGCTCGCGGCCAGACGATGCTGCTCTCCCTCCTTGGGGCCATCGCAATCATGCTGCTGGGTGCACCAGTAGCGAACGCCCTGCCGAGCTACGCACGGCAGACCGGACAGGAATGCGCCGCCTGCCACAACGGCTTTCCCGAGCTGACGCCTTACGGCCGGCTGTTCAAGCTCAACGGCTTTACCTTTGGCGGCGGGCAGTCGAACCTGCCGCCGGTCGCCGCGATGGTCATCTCCTCCTACACGAAAACGCGGGCCGACCAACCGGGCGGCGCTGGCCTCCATTTCGGACCGAACAACAATATCGCCGCGCTGCAATCCACCAGCGTCTTCTACGCCGGCGCCATCACCTCCAACCTCGGCAGTTTCATCCAGGGTACCTACGACCAAGTCGGGCACAAATTCACCTGGGACAATACCGACATTCGCTATGCCGGGACGACGCAATTCCTCGGCAAGGAAAACATCTTCGGCGTCACCGTCAACAACAACCCGACGGTCACCGATGTGTGGAACTCGACGCCGGCCTGGGGTTATCCCTTCCTCAGCTCGGAACTTGCCCCGACCCCGTCGACCAAAACGACGATCGAAGGCGGTTTTGCCCAGCAAGTCATCGGGCCCACGGTCTACAATTTCTGGAACCGCCTCCTCTATACCGAGATCGGCTTCTATTCGACACTGACCAAGGGCGTCGATAGCGCGCTCGGCGTCAACCCATCGGGGACGAACGCGATCAAGGGCCTTGCTCCATATTGGCGCGTTGCGGTCGAGCCGAAATGGGGCGCCAACTCGCTCGAGCTCGGGACCTTCGGCCTCGCCGCGACGATCATCCCCGGACGCGTGACGGGTTTCGGCACCGATCACGTCGTCGATGTCGGCTTCGATGCCCAGTACCAGTTCCTCGGAGAGCGCGATTCATTCTCGGTGCAGGCCAGCTTCATCAACGAAAATCAGAGTCTGACGGCGAGCCAGGCGATCGGCAACTCGGCCAACGGCCATAACCGGCTGCAAAGCCTGCACGTCAAGGCGAGCTACTATTACGAGCAGACCGTCGGCGTGACGGCGGGCTATTTCCAAATCCAGGGCAATGCCGATCCCCTGCTCTTCGGCGGGATATCCCCGGCGAACAATATCCCCAATAGCGATGGCTGGATCGGCGAGCTCAACTATCTCCCCTTCAACCATGGCGGCCCGTCCTTCTGGCCATGGCTCAACGTCAAGCTCGGGCTGCAATACATCTATTACGACAAGTTCGATGGCGGCCGGACCAATTTCGACGGCAACGGGCGTAACGCGCACGACAACAACACGATCTTCGCCTTCGCTTGGCTCGCCTTCTGACGCTTCGCTGGAGAATAAACATGGCCGACAAATTGACGCATGCGGCTGGGCGCGTCCGAGCGGGAGCGGCGCTCGCCGCCATCCTCATCGCGGCGAGCGGCTGCGCCGGGTCCGGCAAGAGCACCGTGAAGCAGACCGTCGAGGGGACCGAGCAGGTTTGCTCATCCTGTCACGGCAGCGACGGCAAAGGCGTCTCGCCGACCTTCCCCCGCCTCGCCGGTCAGCAACCGGACTATCTCGTGGTGCAGCTCAAGGCGTTCCGCGACAAGACGCGCGCCGACCCGCACGCCCACACCTACATGTGGGGCATGGCGGCCAAGCTGAGCGATGAGACGATCGATGGGCTTGCGGCGGACTACGCCGCGAAGCCGCCCGCCGCCGGCGTTCCCGCTGACGCCGGGGAGATGGCGGCCGGCCAGAAGATCTATGTCGAGGGCATTCCGGCGCGTCAGGTTCCCGCCTGCGTTACCTGCCATGCCGAGAAGGCCGAGGGCGGCGGCGTCATCCCGCGTCTTGCCGGGCAGCAGCGCGGCTACCTCGAGCGTCAGCTCGCGGCCTTCTCGACGAATGTGCGCGCCAACGAGATCATGCACGACAACTCGAAGAACCTGACGCCGGCGGAGATCACGCAAGTCGCCGCCTTTCTGTCGGCGCAGTAGCCGACGCCCATTCCATCGGAGAATCGTGTCATGCGAAGCAGTCCCACGCTCACGGTCTTCATCGCCCTCGCGATTCTCGCCGCGGCTCCCGCTTTGGCCGCAGACGCCGCAAACGGCGAGAAGCAGTTCAAGATGAAGTGCGGCCTCTGCCATACCGTCGAGCCCGGCAAGAACAAGATCGGCCCCAGCCTCGCCGGCATCGTCGGCCGTCCCTCGGGCAGCATCGAAGGCTTCAAGTATTCGCCGGCGAACAAGGCTGCGGGGCTGACCTGGGATGTGGCGACGCTCGACAAGTACCTCGTCGATCCCAAGGCCATGGTCAAGGGCACGACGATGACGTTCCCGGGCGTCAAGAATGACGGCGAGCGCGCCGACATCATCGCTTATCTCGAGACGTTGAAATAGCTCGGGCACGCGCTTCGCGCGACGCGCATTCCGTAGAGACCAGCTGACGGCGAACCGGCCGATCGGACCGCTTCGACGGCGATCGAAGCGAACCTCGCCGTCCTGCCTTGCCGACGACGCAAATAAAGGCGCATCCTAACGCAGGCAAGCCTGCCCATTCGGGGGATGCTGGATGAATAGGCGCTCGCCTCGTCAAATCGCAGAACGTTGCTCTGGCTCGAACTCCCGTGTCCAGCCGAACGGCTGGCCATCTTCGTTCTGACATCGCGCGATCAAACGCGCGCTGCATCGACAAACGAGCAACATCTTTGGAGGGCACGATGACAAACCTCACACGCAGGCAGACCCTGAAGAGTGGCGCCGCGGCAGCGGCGGTCACGATCCTCGGCGGCACGCTCGGCTTGAGCCGCCCAGCGTCGGCCGCTACGGACTTGACGGCCGTCGAATGGGGCGGCGATGTCGTCAGCGCCATGAAGCAGATCGAGGCGAAACAGGACAAGGCGAAAGTCAACTGGGTGCTGCACCAGGGCGGGTCCGGCGCCATCCTGCCCAAGATCAAGGCCGCCTGGCCGCGCGTCGAATACGACTACATCGCCGGTTGGGAAGGCTCGTTCAACGGCATGGTCAAGGAGGATTGGCTCGTTCCGGTGACCGTCGCCTCGGTACCGAACCTCGCCGACATCCCGCCGAAGATCATCGTCAAGAACGCCAAGGGCGATTGGGAGGCAGTGCCGCGCGCCGTGGGCGGAATTTACTTCGCCTATCGCAAGGACATCAGCCCGATCGAGCTGAAGAGCGTCGACGATCTGTTCGACCCCCGCCTCAAGGGCAAGATCTGCTGGCCCGGCCCGACGCAGAGCATGATGCTGCAATTGGTGGCTCTGGCGCTGCATGCCGGCGGCAACGAGAAGAATCTGGAGCCCGGTTGGGCTCTTATGAAAAAGCTGGCGCAATCCGGCAATATCGGCCGCATCGCGGTCACCGACACCGATTTCACGACATCGCTGACGAGCGGCGAGACGGTGGGTGGCTTCTACTCCGAGCCGCAATTGACCGCCCCCGCCAAGTCCTTCCCGGTGGTGCGGCTGACCAAGCAAGAAGGCATGCCGTGCTTCCTCTATCAGAGCGGCTTCGCGGTCATGAAGAACCGGCCGAATCTCGAGGCGACGCTTGCCTTCATCAATCATTGCATCAGCCCCGAGATGAGCAGCCTCTATGCCGAGATCGCCGGCGAGGCGCCGCTCAACGTCAAGGCCAAGACGCCCGACGCGCTCAAGCACCTCTCCTTCACGCCCGCCGAGTTCGACAAATACGTCTATGTCCCCGATTTCGACGTGGTGCTGTCGCAGCAGGATGCCTGGACCAAGCGTTGGGAGAACGAGATTGCCCCGCTGCTCTAGGCAGAGGTCTCTTGGTTGGCACGCACAGATGCGCCGTCATCGCGAGGAGCGAAGCGACGAAGCGATCCAGAAGCGGAAGCATCGGCCTTGGATTGCTTCGCTCGCCCCTCGCAATGACGCGCGAGTATCTGCGATGTATCCAAGGAAATTTCCTTTCAGGACGCACGACGCATGCGGGGCGGAGGGAAGCCGCGGGTTCGGGCGATGAAACCTGACCGCGGCTCTCTCATCCTCCTTTTTCCCGGAGGCGCGGTCTTCCTGGGTTTCTTCTTCCTGCCGATGGCAGGGCTTTTCGTGGAGAGCTTTCGCCTCTACGTGCCGGGCAACATCGGCTCGGCGACCAACGCACCGTTCACGCTTGTCAATTACGCAGAATTGCTGACGCCTTCTTTCGCCGGATTCTTCCTCGAGACGTTGCGCATCAGCGTTCTCGCGTCATTGGCGGGCCTGCTCTTCGCCTTCCCGTTCGCCTATTGGATGACGCGCCGCTTCCCGGCGCGCTGGCGCGCGATCGCTGTCGGCTTCTTCGTCACGCTGATGTTCCTCAGCGTACTCGTGCGCACCTATGCGCTCGAGCTCACCTTCGGCGCGGCGGGCCCGCTGCGCCCGCTGCTGCTGTCGCTCGGCATCTCGCCCAATGGCCGGGGCTATATCGAGATGCTCGTCGGCGGCGGGTTGCTCCACTACATCGTGCCGATGGCGACCTTGACCTTGCTCGGGACGATCCAGAACGTCGACCCGCGTCTCTTCGATGCCGCGCAGGCGTTGGGCGCACCAGGTTGGAAGGCGCATCTCGGCATCACCATGCCACTGTGCATGCGCGGGCTGCTCGCCGCGTTTCTCTTCGCCTTCACCTTTTCGATCAGCGCCTTCGTCATTCCGATGATCCTCGGCAAAGGCCGCGTGCTGTTCATTTCCAATCTGATCTACAACCGCTTCAGCGAGATCGCCGATTATCCGAGCGGCGCCGCAGTGTCGATGGTGCTGTTTTTTGTCGCGCTGGCGATCGTCTACGTGACCTCGCGCCAAGTGGCGAGGCGGTGGAGTTGATGAGCGGTCGGCTGATCGACGATGCCTGCCGGTTGATCGGTCTGCTCCTGATCGGCATCATCGTCTCCTTCCTCATCACGCCGATCATCGTGACCACGATCATGGCGTTCGATGCCCGCGCCTATCTCGGTCCGCTGCCGCCTCCCGCCTTGTCGTTGCGCTGGTTCGCGCAGTTCTTTTCCGATGATTATTTCCTGCGCGGATTGAGCACGAGCGTTCAGCTCGCAATCCTATCGGTGGCGATCGCGCTCTCCGTCGGCGTTGCGACCGCCTTTGCCGTCGAGCGCACCAGCTTCGCCGGCAAGGAGCTGCTGATCTCGCTCTTCCTCTCGCCGCTTCTCGTGCCGCCGATCGTCACCGGATTCGCCCTTCTGCTGTTCCTCTCGCATCTGGGTTTGATCAGCGGTTTCGCGCGTCTCCTTTGCGGTCACGTCATCATCACGGTGCCTTACACGATCCGGGCGACATTGGCCGGGCTTTCGGGCATCGACCGCTCGCTGACCGAGGCGGCGCTCAGTCTGGGCGCGACGGAGCGTCACGCCTTCTGGGACGTGACATTGCCGCTCGCCCGCACCAGCATCGTCAGCGGCGCGATCTTCGCCTTCGCCGTCTCCATGGATGACGTCGCGGTCTCGATCATGCTGACCGACGCCACGACCTATACGCTGCCGGTGGCACTGATCAGCAGCATGCGGGCCAACTTCGATCTCTCTATCGCCGCAGCGTCGGTGATGCTGATGCTGGTGACCTTGGCACTCATCCTCATCCTCGAGAAATTCGTCGGCCTCAACCGCGTCGTCGGCCAAGGCGTCTTTCGGTCATAGTGGATCCGATGCAACCATCCCCCGAAACCGTCATCGCGTTCCGCAACGTCATCAAGCGCTTCGGTGCGACGGCTGCCGTCGACGATGTGACGTTTGCCGTCGGCGCCGGCGAGACGGTCTCTCTGCTCGGCCCCAGCGGCTGCGGCAAGACGACGACCTTGCGCCTCATCTCCGGCTTCGAGAATCCCGACGAAGGCATCATCGAGATCGCCGGCGAATCCATGGTCGGCAAGCGGCCCTACGAGCGCAATGTCGGCCTGCTGTTCCAGCACTACGCCCTCTTTCCCCATATGACCGTGGCCGAGAATGTCGCCTATGGTCTGAAGCATCGTCACTGGCCGAAGGCCGAGATCCCCGGTCGCGTCGTGGAAATGCTGCGGCTCGTGCAGTTGCAGGGCTTCGAGGATCGACGGCCCGGGCAAATGAGCGGCGGCCAGCAACAGCGTGTCGCTCTCGCCCGCGTCCTTGCGACGAGACCCAAGCTGGTCCTGCTCGACGAACCGCTTTCCGCGCTCGACGCCAAGCTGCGCGAGGAGCTTCGCCTCGAGCTGAAGCAGATTCTGACTTCCGTCGGATCGACGACGATCGTCGTCACGCACGATCAGGACGAAGCGATGAGCCTCGCCGACCGGATCATCGTGATGAATCGCGGCCGTATCGAGCAGCAGGGCACGCCGGACGAGATCTACATGCAACCAAGGACGCCGTTCGTCGCCGGCTTCATCGGCCGAACGAACTGGTTTCACGGCCGCATCTCGGGCGCGCCGGGCGATGCTTTCGTCCGGCTTGCGACCGCTGCCGGTACGGCGCTCGCGATCCCCAATCCTGGCGCGGCAAATAGCGAGAAATGGAGCGTCTGCATCCGGCCCGAGCGGATGGCGGTGACCGGGCCCGACGCCAAAGCCGATCGGTTCGGCGACAATGTGCTGCCGGGCGAGGTTGTCGACGTCGTCAACATGGGCGCGGAAATTCACTACATCGTCGAGGGCGCGGATGGCCGCATCATGGCGGTGGAGCCCAACCGCGAGGGACCGCGCGCGCGAAAGGGCGATCGGGTCTGCCTCATCTTCCGTGCCGAGGACGGCGTCGTCCTGCCGCAAGAGCGCGGCTGATCGAACCCGGTTCGCAAATCGGTCGGCGGCAGGCCGAGGCCATGCGATTGATCGATCGAGCCATCGCGGCCTCGCCCCGTCGTCCATCGTCGCTCGCCCGTTCCGACCTGCCTTGGTCCGATCAGTCGAGCGTCTCGTGATAGGACCAGGCGGCGATCGCCACGACGGCCAGGGTGAACGCGACGATCGGCCACAGCTCCGGCAGGATGTCCGCCGCTCCGTTGCCCTTCAGCAGCACGCCGCGCACGATGCGCAGCGCATGCGTGACGGGAAACAGCTCGCCCGCCCACTGCGCCCAGACCGGCATCCCGCGGAACGGAAACATGAAGCCGGACAGCAGAAACGACGGCAGCAGGGTGAACTGCGCCATCTGCAATGCCTGCATCTGGTTGCGCGCCACGGTCGAGAAGGTCAGTCCGAGTGCCAGGTTGCTCGCGATGAACGCCCCGAGCGCGACGACCAGCAGCGCGATCGACCCGCGCAGCGGCAGCCCGAACACCAGCGCTGCGATCGTCATGACCAGGAACGCCTGCACGTAGCCGATCACGATGTACGGCACGATCTTGGCGAGCATCACCTCGATCGGCCGCACCGGCATCGCCAGCAGGTTCTCCATCGTCCCGCGCTCGCGCTCCCGCGTGATCGACATGGTGGTGATCAACAGCGTCGAGAAGGTGAGCATGATGCAGATCAGCCCCGGCACGATGTTCAGCACCGTGAGCTGCTCGGGATTGTAACGTGCATGCACCACGAACTGGAACGGCGGGGTCTGGGGCACCGATTGCAGCGCCGGCGGCAGGTCCCGGTTCAGCGCGTTGCCGATGGCAGCCAACGCCGCCGTTGCGTTGCCGATGGTCGACGGGTCGGTGGCGTCGGCATCCATCAGGATCGCCGGTTTTTCGCCGCGGTCCACCGCGCGGTCGAAGTCGGGTGGGACGTTGATCACGAACAGCAAATCGCCTTGCGCCAGCGCGCGCTCGGCGGCGGCTTCCGAGGCGAGCGGGCGCACGTCGTAATAGCCGGTGTTCTGAAGCGCGGCGATCAGCGTGCGCTCGTAGCGCGAGTGGTTGACCGATAGCAGGCCGGTCGGCAGGTGCTTGGGATCGGCGTTGATGGCGTAGCCGAACAGGAACAGCTGCATCACCGGCAGCGCGATGATCATGCGCAGCGTGAACGGGTCGCGGCGGATCTGGATCCATTCCTTGTGCAGCACCGCCAGGAAGCGCCGGAAGGAAAACCGCCTCACGACGGATCCTTCCGGTTCAGCAGATGGATGAATACGTCCTCCAGCCGTGGCTCCACCTCGTGCCAGCCCGCCGCCGCGCCGGGGTCGAATGCGGCGATCGCCTGCTGCAGCGCGGCACGATCCGTGCCGGCGACGTGCACCGCCGAGCCGAAGACCGCCGCGGCCTCGACGCCCGGCACGTGGCGCAGGCGGCGTGCCGCCTCGTCTGCGTCGGGCCGCGTCGCTTCGTAGGTGACCAGCCCCGAGCCGCGCGTCACCGCCTCGGGCGTGCCCTGGGCGACGATGCGGCCGTCGGACAGATAGACGATCCGCTTGCAGCGCTCGGCCTCGTCCATGTAGTGCGTTGACACCAGCACGGTCAGCCCTTCGCCGGCCATGTCGTGGATCAGGTCCCAGAACTCGCGGCGCGCCTTGGCGTCCACCCCGGAGGTGGGCTCGTCGAGCAGCAGAAGCTGCGGCTGGTGCAGCACGCAGGCAGCCAGCGCCAGGCGCTGCTTCCAGCCGCCCGACAGCTCGCCCGCCAACTGGTCCGCCCGGTCTTCGAGCGCCATTCGTCGCAAGATGTCGCGCACGGCGCCGCGGCGATTCGTCATCTCGTAGACGCTGGCGACGAAGTCCAAATTCTCGAACACCGTCAGGTCTTCATAGAAGCTGAAGCGCTGCGTCATGTAGCCGATCTGCCGGCGGATCGCCGAGGCCTCGCGCACGAGGTCGAAGCCGAGGCACGTGCCGCCGCCGCCATCCGGGGTCAGCAAGCCGCACAACATGCGGATTGTCGTCGTCTTGCCGCTGCCGTTAGCGCCGAGGAAGCCGCAGATCTCGCCGGCCGCGACCTGCAGCGTCAGGCTCTCCACGACCTTGCGCGCGCCATAGCTCTTGCGCAGGTCGTGAACGTCGATCACCGGCGGGGTCATGGCGCGTCCTGCGCCGCCAATGGCCGCACTTCGACGGGCTGGCCCGGGTTGAGCCGGCTGGCCTGCTCCGGCGGCGGCCGCGCCTCGATCAGGAAGACGAGCTTCGCGCGGCTCGATTCGCTGTAGATCACCGGCGGGGTGTATTCGGCTTGCGGTGCAATGAAAGAGACCGTGGCGCGCAGCCCGGCCTGACACCCGTCGCAGTCAAGCGCCACGGCGTCGCCGCGATGCATCCTCGCCAGCGCCGGCTCGGGAATGAAGAAGCGGACGAAGATGTTGGCGGGTGGCAGGATCGACACTACCGGTGCGCCCGCCGCTATCATTTCGCCGGGCCGCGCCAGCACGTCGGCGACCCGTCCGCCGACCGGCGCGGCCACTCTGCGCTGCGCCAGGCGCCACTCCGCCATGTCCAACGCCGCGCGCGCCGCGCGCATCGCCGCGTCCTGCGCCATGATCTCGGCGGCGCGGCCGAGCGGGGCACGCAGCTGCGCCACGGCCGCCTCGGCGGCCGCCACCTTGGCCTGTGCCGAGCGGTACTCGGCCGAAAGCTGGTCGATGCTCTGCTTCGTGGCGAAGCCGTCGCGCAGCAAGGTGACGCCGCGCTGCAGATCGGCTTGCGTTCGGGCCAGTGTCGCGCGCACATCCTCCAGATTGGCCTCGGCCTGCTGGATCTCGGTCAACTTACCGCCGCTCTCGAGGTTGGTGAGCTGTTGCCTGGCTTGGTCCAGCTGGCGAGCCGCCTGATCGCGCGCGGCACGCTCGTCCATGTCGTCCTGCGTGAACAATGGCGCACCGGGTGCGACCTCATCGCCGCGCGCCACCGCCACCGAAGTGAGCTGCCCCGGCTGGGTCGGTGCCACTTTCACGTAGTCGGCTTCGGCGTAGCCCTGCCAGATCTCGGGCGCTGCAGGACGATGCTGCCACCACCACAGCCCCGCGCCGGCCGAAGCCAGCAGGAGAGCAGCGATTGTCAGCATCCGACGTTGTGCCACGCGAACACCCATCCCGGCGCGCATCCTGTTTGGTCGCCTGTCGGCATGTCCGAGAACGGTTCGCCGGCGGCGCGATGCGTTGGCTACAAATGCCTTGTGAAGCCAGTTATTTCAGCACATACTGAAATAACTATCAAGAACTCAATCCTATGGCCCGCGCTTCCGCCGCATCTCACGCCGTCGATCGCAAGCAGCTCCTCGGCTGGGCCGAACGGGTGGCGACGTTCTTTGCCGAGCACTATGGTCTGCCGCCAATCACCGGGCGCATCCTGGGTTGGCTGATGATCTGCGAACCGCCGGAGCAATCGGCGGGCGAGATCGCAGCCGCGATCGCCGCCAGCCGTGCTTCGCTCACCACCAATATGCGGTTCCTGATCGGCTCGGGGCTGGTCCGCCGGCTGACGCGCCCGGGCGGCCGCACCAGCTACTACCGGATCGACGACGGCATGTGGGATGCGGTCATTCGCCGGCGCATCGCCAGCATGATCTCGTTCAGCCGGATCACCCTCGACGGAATGAAGCTGGTCGGGGCGGGCAGCGCGCGCGCCGCGCGGCTGCGTGCGGCGCACGATTTCTTCGAGTGGATGGCGAAACTGTTGGCCGAGACATCCGGCCCGCGCGGCCGCGGCTAGCGTCGATCCACCGTTCCGAGTCGATCGGCTCCGATGTCACCGGCTACGCCGACGAGTTGCCGGCCGAGCGGGATTGCGCTGCCGTATTCCATCTCTGCCATCGCAGCTTGGCTTTGGCCGAGATCGGCGTTTCGGCGTCAATTGGGATGCGATGACGCGGCGACTCGCGGGCGGCCGACGAGGCTCAACGCGACGCGTCCGATTCCGCGATCCTCGAGATCGATCTCGCGAGCCGCCGCCTGCGACAAGTCGATGATGCGGTTGCGGGTGAAGGGGCCGCGGTCATTGACGCGGACGACGATCGACCGCCCGTTGGCGAGATTCTCGACGCGCAGCATCGTGCCGAGCGGGAGCGACGGGTGCGCCGCGGTCATGGCGTTCATGTCGAATCGGGCGCCGGACGCGGTCCGCTTGCCGTGATGCCCCGGCCCATACCACGAAGCGATGCCGATCTGGTGCCAGGATTTGGCGTTCTTCTGCGTTGCTTTGGCCGCGCCGAAGCTCGGCGAACTGATGAGCGCGATGCCGCCGGCGCAGAGGAGGACAAGCCAAATGCGCGAGACGCTTGTGGCGCGCGCGCTTCCGATGATCACGCCATCATCGAGCGCCGTCCGATCGTGCTTGCCGCGCGCGGTTCCAGCCCGTTCCGAAAGATCCGGGACGACGTGGTTCCCGTTCTCCGCATGGATGGCCATGTGAGCACCTTCAACAGTAAGTACCGGGGAAGTTCTCAGAATTGCTAAGATAACTTCCATACTGGTAGAAGGCTAATCAATATCTCATAGAAAAAATGCGCTTTCGTGTAAAAATAACATACATTGAATGATCATAAATTGGCTACTGTTGTGAGAGTTATCTTATTATGAACGAGATATCGAATAGGAATGCGAAAATCATCCAAGTTCATCTTGCATACGTTAGAATTTCAGGATGTTTATTGGTGAAAATTCTTGACCAGCCAGGTTTACGGCAAAAAGGATGCCGAGTACGGCGACGACGATGAGGGTCATGATCATTCGCAACTCCAGCATCGTCTCGGACAGCGACGGACCTTCGGGCCATTCCCGCCGCTCCGTGGCGGAGCGATCGGGAACGCTGCCGCGGCGGTTTTGGGCAGCCTGTGACGGCGCCAGCATCGTCATTCGTGGATGGCCGGAAAGGACAGCCACAGCCGCAGCAGCATCGGCACGGCGGCGGCCAGGATCAGAGCCGCGATGATTGCAATCGCTCTCGCGATGCTGCCGATCTGCGACCATGGCGTAAGGCTCGCCGGCCGCGCGCGGATGCCTCTCACTTGCTTCGTTGAATATTCGAGATTGATAGCGGTCACGGCACTCACCCTGAGCAAATGGTCAAATTCAGGAGAACTGCCGATATAAAAGGCAATCACGTCATAAAAAATCGAGACCGAGGTTTCGCACGGCGAATAAAATTCGCATAAGGAAATGGAGAGGCGCCTTTTTCCGTCGATATTCCTGTGGCACCTTGCTCCGAGGCGGAGCGAGAGCTTGCGACAAAGCTCCCTAATCTTTGAGGAAGCGTGCGCCGTCGCGACGGGGCGCTCGATCGCGCCCTACGCCACCGCCTCCGGCGGCACCGGCAGGCCGTGCCGCAGGCAGGCTGCCTTGACCGTATTGGCAAGAAGGCAGGCGACCGTCATCGGCCCGACGCCGCCGGGGACGGGCGTGATGGCGCCGGCGATGGCCGCCGCCTCGGCGAAGGCGACGTCGCCGACGAGCGCGCTCTTCTCGCCGCGCTTCACGCGGTTGATGCCGACGTCGATGATTGTGGCGCCCGGCCTTACCCAATCGCCGCGCACAATCTCCGGCCGGCCGACCGCGGCGACGAGGATCTCCTTGCTGCGGCAGAGCGCCGGCAGATCGCGGGTTTTCGAATGGGCGATCGTCACGGTGCAATCGGCGGCGAGGAGCAGAAGCGCCAAGGGCTTGCCGACGAGCGCCGAGCGGCCGAGCACCACCGCCTCGCGTCCGGCGAGGCTGCCGAGCGTGTCGCGCAGCAGCATCATGCAGCCGAGCGGCGTGCAGGGGACGAGGCCGTCGCGCCCGGCGGTCAGCATGCCGGCATTGACGACATGGAGCCCGTCGACGTCCTTTCCGGGGTCGATCGCGCCGACGACGCGGTTCTGGTCGATGTGTTTCGGCAACGGGAGTTGCACCAAGATTCCATGCACTGCCGGGTCGGCGTTGAGGCGCTGTATGAGTGCCAGCAGTTCTGCTTCCGGCGTCGCCGCGTCGAGCCGGTAATCCTGGCTGAGGAAGCCGGCTTCGCGCGCGTGCTTCACCTTGCTGCCGACATAGACGCGGCTCGCCGGGTCCTCGCCGACGAGCACGACAGCGAGGCCCGGAATCAGGCCATGCGCACTCGTCAGCGCGGCGACGCGCTCCGCCAGACGCTGGCGCAGCCGGGTTGCGAAACCGGCGCCGTCGATGATGCGCGCCGCCGGCGTTCCCGATGCGTCGTTCACGCCTTCGCCTTGGCTTTCGCCTTCTCGCGCGCTTCGGCCTCTTTGATCGGCGGGTTGCTCCAGCCGACCTTCGTGGCGAAGCCCTCGAGCTCGTGCGGCGTCATGTAGACCGTGTGCTCGGGGCCGGGATAGACGCGGTCGCGCACCTCGCTCGCATAGCGCGTGAAGACGTCTTCGATGATCGGGATGAGGTCGGTGTAGATCTTCGAGTGGCGCGGCGTGTGCTCTTCATAGAGGTGGAAGAGGTCCGAGGTGATGATGTGGACGCCATGCCCCTTGTTGCCGGCGCCGAGGCTGACGACCGGGACGGGCAGGGTTTGCGTCAGGTACTGGCAAACCTCCTCCGTCGTCACCTCGCAGAGGATCGAGAAGCAGCCGGCGTCCACCATCTCCCTGGCGTCCTGGACCAGCTCGGCGGCGCGGTCGGCGGTCTTCCCTTGCGCGACGAAGCCGCCCAGTTGCGGCATGCGCATCGGCGTGATGCCGATATGGCCCTGCACCGGAATGCCGGCGCGGATGATCGCTTCGATGTTGCGCACGTGATACCGGTTGCCCTCGCATTTCATCACTTCGGCATTGGCCTGCGAGACGAATTTGCCGGCATTCTCGACCGCTTGCTCGGGCGAGACGTGGAAGCTCCAATAGGGCATGTCGACCATGCGCAGCCCATAGCGCGAGCCGCGATCGATCGCCTGCGCCATGAACATGACTTCCTCGAAGCTCACCGTGACCGTGCTCTTGTGCCCGAACAGCACCATGCCGCCGGTATCGGAGACGCAGAGGATGTCGATGCCGAGCCGGTCGGCGATGACGGCGCTGCGGAAATCGTAGATCGCCATCTGCACGATCGCCTCGCCGCGCTCCATCTTCTTGGCGAGCGACGGGATCGTGACTTTGCGGCGCGCGGGCGCGGAAGTCTTGGGCGCGGCTGGCGAGCTCATATGCTGTCCTCCCATCCTCTTGTCGATTGGGCGCTGTCGATCGGCCGCCGCCCCTGGCTACGAACTTGGCGGGCGACGAGCTCGGCCACCCTACGGGCCGCGAAAACAGCGAGTCAATGCTGCGTCGGTGATGACATGATCGACGCTGTCAATGAGGCGAAAGCCAGGAAAGAATGTGGCTGGACCGCACGATGACCAGCGCGCCGACCAGCAGCAGGACGATGGCGACGAGCCGTGTCAGGAACGGTTTCGGCAATGCGTGGGCCGCGTGCGCGCCAAGACCGGTCCCGACCGCGACGCCGAGGCTGAGCAGCACCGCGAGGCGCAGATCGAGAACCCCGGAAGCGAAATTTCCGACGGACGCCAGGGTGGCGATCGGCAGCTGGATCGCCTGGCTGAGCCCGATCGCCGGCAAGACCGGCAGGCGCAGCGCGAGGAGCAGGGGCACGAGCAGCAGCGGTCCGCCGGTGCCGGTGACGGCGGAGGCGAGCCCGATCGCGGCGCCGATGACAAGAAGGGCCGGCCCTGCGAGATTGCGTTCCGCGGCAGCGCCGCCGCTGCGCCGCCACAGCGAGCGAAGGCCGGCGAACATCACGACGGCGCCGATGAGCAGCAGCAGCACATCGCCGCCGAGCGCGGCGGCAAGACGGGCGCCGGCATAGGCGCCCGGCATGGCGCCGGCGCCGAGCCATGCGGCGGAAGTCCATGCGATCGACCCTTGCCGCGCATAAAGAAAGGCGCCGATCGCGCCGGCGAAGATGTAGCTGAACATGCTGGCCGCGATCGCCGAATGAACCTCGACCCCGATGAGGTTCAGGACCGGTACGAGCAGCACCCCGCCGATCCCGATGCAGCCGATGAAGAGCCCGGAGACGAGGGCGAGGACAAGCACGCCGATGGTCATCGCGCCATCCGGTGATAAGCGAAGCGATTGCTGCTTCCATACCCAAAACCCTCCCTCGCTTGCGGGGGAGGGAGGGGTGGGGGATCTCTCCGCGCGGTTGGCCGTGCCGGTTGCACTCGCGGCAGAGGGCCCCCACCCTGCCCTCCCCCGCAAGCGGGGGAGGGAGAGTTGATTTTCATCTGGCTCGGCAAGCGCAATCAGTTCTCTCGCAGCAGACTCATTGAGCCCACAATTCCATAGGCATTCTCAAGGTGGAAGCGTAAATTGATAGCCTGGAAGCATCAGATTTCGGGTCGAGGCCCCGGGTATGTTTCTTCGCCAGCTCGAATATCTCGTGGCGCTGTCCCAGGAGCGGCATTTCAGCCGCGCGGCGCAGCGCTGCAACGTCTCGCAGCCGAGCCTCAGCAACGCCATCAAGCAGCTCGAGGGCGAGCTCGGGACGCCGATCGTCTTGCGCCATCAGCGCTTCCAGGGCTTCACCGAGGAAGGCGCGCGCATCATCGAGTGGTCGAAGCGCATGCTCGCCGACCGCAACGCGATGCTCCAGGAGCTGTCGGTTCTGAAGAAGAACCTCTCGGGCCATCTGCGCCTCGGCGCGATGCCCACGAGCTCGCCGATCCTGCCCTTCATCACCGGCCAGTTCTTTCAGCTTCATCCCGGCGTCCAGATCCAGATCTGTTTTCTCGGCCTCGATGAGATGCGGGTCAAGCTGACGAATTACGAGCTCGACGTCGGCATCACCTACATCGATCAGAAGCAGCCGGCGCCGCTCGTCAGCTTTCCGCTCTACAAGGAGCATCTGAGCCTCCTCGTCCCCGAAGCCTCGCCCGCCGCGGCGGCGGCGGCGATGCGCTGGACCGAGGCCGCCGAGCTTCCCTTGTGCCTTTTGCCGCCCGACATGCATGAGCGGCAGATCATCGACAGCGCCTTCGCCTCGGTCGGCAAGGCGCCGATGCCGCGCATCGAGTCGGATTCGATCGTCAACCTCGCCTTTCACACGATGCAGGGCGGCGCCGCCACGATCATTCCGAGCCATTTCGGCCATGTCATCGGCGCCTTTCCGGGAACGCGCATCATCCGCCTCGTCGATCCCGAGGTCGTGCGCGAGGTCGGCCTCATCTGGGTCGGCGGCGACCCGATCCTGCCAATGGCGAAGGCGATGCTGACGCTGCTGAAGGCCGTCTCGACGAGCGGCGAGCTGGCGCGCCGCTTCGGCCGCACGCCGCAGACGATTCCAGCCGGCGGCTGAGAGGGCGGGCGTGATAGAAGGTCGTCCCGCGAAGGCCGCAGATGCCTATCTCGACCGCGTCCGGGCGCTGGCGCCGCATCTTGCCGGCTGGGCCGACGCGATCGAGGCCGAGCGCCGCCTGGTGCCGGAGCTGCTCGACGCCCTCTTCGATGCCGGGCTCTTTCGCCTGCTGCTGCCGCGCTCGTGCGGCGGCGCCGAGATCGATCCACCGAGCTATGCCGCGGTCATCGAGGCGGTCGCCAAGATCGACGCCAGCACCGCGTGGTGCCTCGGCCAAGCCTCGGGATGCTCGACCGTGGCGGCCTATCTTCGCCCGGAAATCGCCGACGAGATCTTCGGCCGCGACAAGCGTGCTGTGCTCGCCTGGGGACCCGGCCAGGGCAGCCGCGCCGTCGCGGTTCCCGGTGGCTACCAGGTGACTGGACGCTGGTCTTTCGCCAGCGGTTGCCGTCACGCAAGCTGGCTCGGCGGTCATTGCCAGATCGCTGAGACCGATGGCACGGTGCGGAAGACGAGCGCCGGCGCGCCGGTTGTCCGGACGATGCTGTTTCCGGCGGCGTCGGCGCGGATCGAGGACGTCTGGCAGGTCATTGGGCTGCGCGGCACCGGCAGCGACACTTTCACCGTCGCCGATCTCTTCGTGTCGGCGGAGTACTCGGTGGCGCGCGACGACCAGGCCGAGCGCCGCGAGCCGGGCGCACTCTACAATCTTCCGACGAACAGCTTTTACGCTGCGAGCTTCGCTGGCGTCGCCCTCGGCGTCGCGCGCAGCGCCCTCGACGATTTTCTGCGCCTCGCCAAGGAAAAGACGCCGCGCGGGTACCGCTCGCCGCTCGCCGAGAACGCGGCGATTCAGTCGCAGTTGGGCGAGGCCGAAGGCCGCCTTGGTGCCGCGCGCAGTTATCTCTTCACGACGCTGCGCGAAACCTGGCAGGAGATCGAGCGCGCGAATGCCGCTACAATCGCACAGCGCATGACGATCCGCCTCGCGGCGACGCACGCGATCCAGCAGGCGATGGCGGTCGTCGATTTCGCATATCACGCCGCCGGCGCCACCGCGATCTTCGCCAGCAACGCCTTCGAGCGCCGCTTTCGCGACATGCACACCGTGGCGCAGCAGCTCCAGGGTCGGCGATCGCATTTCGAGACGGTCGGCCAATTCATGCTCGGGATCGAACCCGATACGAGCTTTCTGTGAGAGTCTGACCTGATCTCAAGACGATGCGGCTTTCCAAACCGCCGTCATGTGTGGATGGCCCCCTGGTGGCAAGGGAATTTTCACGCGGGTGGAAGCGGCGGCCAGTTGCGGTCATGTGTACGGCCTTTGGATGCGGCACCTATGGCCGCTGGCCCTGATGGGAACCGTGGATCGAGGCCTAATCATTGCGGCGGGGTCACGATGCCCCGATGACGGTGACAGGTTGCCCTCGATTGCCGGATTGACCGACATTGCCATCACGCGTGTTTACCCTCGCAAACCTTCCGAACCTGCCGGCGTTGGCCGTTTAAGCCGCTGCCGGCGGGGCGCGGAAGTCCTCCTGGCGCATCATCAGCGCCCAGCCGATGCGCGCCATTTTGTTGGCCAGCGCGACCGCCACCACCTTGCGCGGCTTGGTGGCGAGCAGCTTGGCGATCCAGGGATCCTTGGCTCGTTTGCTGTTCAAGAGCGCGGTGGCGCCGTTCACCAGCAGGCGGCGCAAGTAGCCGTTGCCACGTTTGCTGATCGGGCCGAGCCACACCTTGCCGCCAGTGCCTTCCTGGCGCGGCACGATGCCCAGCGAGGCGGCGAAGTCGGAGCCGCGGCGGAAAGCCGCGGGATTGGTGACCATGGCGGACATCGCGCTCGACAAGATCGGGCCGTAGCCGGGGGCGGTGATTAGATGTCGGTAGGTGGCATCCGCACGCCCTGCCGCCACGAGCTGCCGCTCAATGCTCTCGAGCTTGCGGTCGATGCCGCTCAAGGTCTCGGCGATTGCTATCAGACCGTCACGCAACGGGCGTGGAATGCGCTGATCTTCGGCATCAGCCAAGATCGCCAGCAACTCGCTCAGACCGCGCCGTCCCTTCGCTGCCACCAGGCCGAACTCTCCCATCAGCCCGCGAAGCTGATTCCGCAGCATCGTGTGCTGCTTCATCAGAAGATTGCGCACCCGATGAATGCCGGCCGCCGCCTGCTGTTGCTCGCTCTTGAGCGCCACAAAGCGCATCGAGGGACGACCCACCGCCTCGCAGATCGCCGCCGCGTCCGCCGGATCGTTCTTGTTCCGCCGCACATAGGCTTTCGCGTAAGCCGGCGGGATCAACCGAACGTCATGACCCAACTTCTGCAGCGCGCGCCCCCAGTAATGCGCCGTTGCACACGCCTCCAGACCCACCAGGCATCGCGGCAGCTTGGCAAACCACGCCAGCAGCTGCGAGCGCCGTAATGCGCGCCGCACAATGACCGCGCCCGCACCATCGATGCCGTGCACCTGGAAGACCTGCTTGGCGATATCCAGACCCACCGTGCTAACCTCTTTCATGGATGGCTCCCGTTAAGTTGGTTTCCAACGATCCAACTTTGGCACATAGATGCCGTGAATAGGGGGCCATCCACCCCATCATTGCGAGCCGGACTTGGTCACGCCGTTGATAGCTTCTGAGAATTGCACCATTGATGTGCAAGGTTTGACACATCGCACCGTCGCTTCTAGGTTTTGCGAAGAGGGTGCGCGAGGCGGCGAAAGACAACGCCGACGCGATAAAACATAAGCAGCGCGGGAGGATGAGATGAGGGCACGAGTTCTTGCTGGAATCTGCGCATTGCTCGTCGGCGCCGGGTTCGCCGCACCCACCCGAGCCGCGGCGACCAAGGATTACGGGAAGCCGGGCGAGCCGATCAGCCTCGTCATCGGTTACCAGCCCTACTACACGGAATCCTGGTCGGGCGTCATCATGCGCGGCAAGAAGTTCTACGAGAAGTATCTGCCGCAGGGTTCGACCGTCGAATTCCAGATCGGCCTCCAAGGCGCGATCGTCGTCAACGGCATGCTCGCCGGCAAGGTCGATGTCGGCTATGTCGGCGACATGCCGGGCATCGTCGCGACGAGCCATGACGAGGTGCGCGACATCCGCCTCGTCTCGGTGCTGGGCCTCGGTTTTGATCAGTGCAACTCTTTCCTCGTGCGCAAGGACGCGCCGGAATTCGTCTCGTCCGAGGAGGCGATCAAATGGCTCGGCGGCAAGATCGTGGCCGTGCCGCAAGGGAGCTGCACCGACCGCTTCGCCCGCGCCGTCTTCAAGCGCTTCACGATCGAGCCGTCGCAATATCTCAATCAGAGCATCGAGGTCATCACGTCCGGTTTCCGTGCCGGGAAGCTCGACGCCGCGGTGATGTGGGAGCCGACCACCTCGCGCCTCATCGCCGAGGGGTTGGCCCGTAAAGTCGCGACCGGCGCCTCGGTCAACGAGATCGATGGCGGGTTCATGGTGATGCCGAAGGCGCTGATCGACCAGCGCCCCGAGATTGCCAAGGCATGGTTGCAGGCGGAGCTCGACGCCGAGCTCTTTTTCGCCGATCCGAAGAACGCCACCGAGATCGCCAAGATGGCGCTCGAGCAGACGACCGGCTTTCCCGAGAAGGCACTGTGGTCGTCGGCCTATGGGCAATATCCGAAATCCGTCGGCGGCACGGAGACGCGGATCACGCTCGCTTACGGCTTCACCCCGGATGCCCTCGATTTGATCGGCAAGGCATCGAAATTCCTCTTCGACATCAAGAGCATCAAGGCGGAGATCAAGCCCGATGCCGTGATGTCGCAATTCACGGCGGACATCCTGAAGGAGCGCGGTCTCACCGCCCCGGTCGGAACGGTGAAGGCGCTTCCCGACTCGGCCTATCAGGGGAATTGATCCAGCGCACGATTTGAATCCTGGCGTAGCGTTGAAGGGAGCGGGACGAGTGACATCCGTGCGGCCTGGCGTGCAAGCTGTCGAAGGAGCAACGCCGACCCTGTCTCCCGCCGGTGCGGCGGAGACGCCCTCGCAGCCGACCCGCATCGCCTTTTTGATGTTCCGGGTCTCGCAATGGCTGAAGAGCCCGCGGCCCTATCTGATGCTGATCGGCTACGCGCTCTTCCTCGGCTTCTGGTACTTCGCGGTCGAAATCTGGAAGCTGCCGCGCTTTTCCGAGATGTCGGGCCTCACCGAGGTGATCCGCGAATGGTTCAGCCGGGACCCGGTCTACGGCCTCTCGATTTACACCGAGGAGTACTATCTTCACGCCTGGATCAGCATCTGGCGCGTCTCGATCGCCTTCTTCCTCGCGACGTCGATCGGCGTGCCGATGGGCTTGTTCCTCGGCTGGTCGCAGCGGTTCAAGGAGTATTTGTTTCCGCTCTTCGAGCTGTTGCGCCCGGTTCCGCCGCTCGCCTGGGTCCCGCTCGCCATCATCATGTTCCAGGGCTCCGAGACGCCGGTCATCTTCCTGACGTTTCTCGCCTCGTTCTTCGCGACGACCTTGAACACGATGCTCGGCGTCGAATCGATCGACACCGCCTTCGTGCGCGCCGCCCAATGCCTCGGCGCGAAGCGGTGGCAGGTGTTCCTTCACGTCATCGTGCCGGGCGCCATGCCCTACATCTTCACCGGCCTGCAGATCTCGGTCGGTGTCGCCTGGTTCTCGCTGGTCGCCGGCGAGATGGTGTCGGGCCAGTATGGGCTCGGCTTCGTCATCAACACCTCCTACACCATGGTCCGCTACCCGACGATCGTCATCGGCATGTTCACGCTCGGTATCGTCGGCTACGTGACGAGCGCCGGCGTGCGGCTGCTCGGCGACTACATGATGCAATGGCGCGCGCGCGAGTTGGCCTTGGGCGGCGACCGGTGAGCGCCGGGCTGATGGTGCAAACGGCCGGACCCTTGCCCTCGGCGTCGCGCGACAAAGGCGCGCTGCGCATCGACGACGTCGTCAAGGTGTACGGCACGGAAGGAGGCGGGATCCTCGCAGTCGATCACTGCACCTTCGACATTCCGGCGGGCGAGATCACCGTCGTCGTCGGCCCCTCGGGCTGCGGCAAGACCACCCTCCTCAACGCGATCGCCGGCTTCCACAGCGTCAGCTCGGGAACGATCACGCTCGACGACGAGATCTTGTGCGGGCCGGGAAAGCCCAAGGCGGAGCCCGGCCCCGACCGCATCGTCGTCTTCCAGAACGGCGCGCTCTTCCCGTGGAAGACCAATATCGAGAACGTGGCGTTCGGGCCGATCGTCCAGGGTCGGCTCCGGCGGAAGGAAGCCTTCGAGAAGGCGCGCGGCGTCATGGCCGATGCCGGTCTCGGCGATGTCGAGAACAACTACCCCGGCGAGATCTCCTCGGGCGTCCGGCGCCGCGTCGAGATCGTCCGCGCGCTGATGAACGATCCCAAGGTGCTGCTCCTCGACGAGCCGTACCGCGCCCTCGATTCGCTGACGAAGTCGGTGATGCACGAGGCGCTGCTCGATATCTTCTACAAGAACCGCGTCACCATCTTCTTCATCACCCACGATCTCGAGGAGGCGCTCTTCCTCGGCCACCGCGTCGTCATCATGACGACGCGGCCGTGCCGGCCGAAGAAGATCCTGACCGTCGACATCCCGCACCCGCGCGACTACAGCGTGCTGACGGCGAAGCGGTTCCGCGAGCTGCTCGACGAAACCGCGGCGGCGGTCCATGAGGAGGCGCGGAAGGCCTTCGCCGCCGGCGAGCGGGAGCGCTGAACTGTGGCCGTTGCGGAGACCTTCGCCCATCGCGCGAGGACGATCTTGTTCAGCCCCCGCTTCTGGCGCGGTACGGCATCGATCGTGGCTTTCCTCCTCCTTTGGGAGCTCGGCTCGCGCGCGAAAGCGTGGTTCGGCATCGTCGTTCCCTGGGTCTCGCAGGTGCCGCCGCCGACCGCGGTGTTCGTGCAGTTCCTCGTCCTGGTGCCGAATCTGAGCTATTGGCAAAGCTGGTATCTCAGCACGTTCCGCGTCTTCGAGGGCTTCCTCGCCGCCATGATCATCGGCATCCCGCTCGGCCTCTCAATGGCGGTGAGCCGGACCATCTACGGCATCGTCTTTCCGGTGTTCGAGGTGCTGCGCCCCATCCCGCCGCTCGCCTGGGTCCCGGCCGCCATCATCTTCTGGCCGACGCAGGAGCTGTCGATCGCCTTCGTCACCTTCCTCGGCGCCTTCTTCACGATGGTCATCAACGTCATCGGCGGCGCGCAATCGATCGATGTCAGGTATTTTCAGGCGGCGCGCTCGATGGGCTCGTCGAGCTGGGACATCTTCCGCCGCATCATTCTGCCCGCGACCCTTCCCTCGATCGTCGTCGGCGCCACGGTCGGCGTCGGCATCACCTGGGCGGTGGTCGTCGCGGCCGAGATGATCGCGGGCGGCGGCAGCGCCGGCTCGATGGGCGGCGCCGCTGGCGGCGGCCTCGGCTTTTTCATCTGGAATTCCTATGTCGGCGGCTCCTACACGCAAATCGTCGTCGGCATGATCAGCATCGGGATCGCCGGCTATATCTCGAGCGCCGTCATCCGCAAGATCGGCGAATTGGTGACGCCGTGGCTGCACGAGAAATGAACGCGCTCCCGGAAGCCGCGTCCCATGCGGCGTCGCCGGCCGCGCCCGGAAGCCAGATCGAGGTCGCCGGGGTCAGCAAATCCTATGGTGCCGCCTGGTTCACCAAGACCGTGGTGCGCGACTGCTCGTTCACCGTCGAGCGCGGCAAGCTCACGGTCATGATCGGTCCCTCGGGCTGCGGCAAGAGCACGCTCATCCGCCTTCTCGCCGGCTTCGAGCGTCCGAGCGAGGGCACGGTCACGATCGACGGCAAGCCGGTCACGGGGCCGGGGCGCGATCGCCTCGTCGTCTTCCAGGAGACCGCGCTCTTCCCCTGGATGACGACCTACGAGAACATCATGTATGGCCCGCGCGCGCGGGGCGAAGACACGGCGCAGGCGCGCGAGCACGCCGAGTTCCTGCTGCAGAAGGTCGGGCTCACGGCCTTCCGCCACAAATATCCCGATCAATTGTCGGGCGGCATGCAGCGCCGCGCCGAGCTCGCCCGCGCCATGGTCAACGATCCCAGCGTCATGATCCTCGACGAGCCGTTCCGCGGCCTCGACGCCATGACGAAGCAGCTGATGCAGGAATATTACGCCAAGCTCTACGACGAGAACCGGCGGACCAGCTTCTTCGTCACGACCGACATCGACGAGGCGATCTTCCTTGCCGACCGTATTCTCGTCATGTCGAACATCCCGGCGCGGCTGCGCGCCGTCCTCGAGGTCGACCTGCCGCGGCCGCGGCGCCTCGCGGACGTCATCGAAAGCGATCACGCCAATGCGCTGAAGATGGAGGCGCTGTCGCTCCTCCATGAGGAAGCGATGAAATCCTTCGCGCATGGCAGCAGGGCTGCCGCCGATTTCATCGATGCCTATGCGAAACGACTGAACAAATCCGAGTGAGGAACCCTCCGAACTCCCATGCGGGGTCGATTTTTCATCAAGCGGGGCTATGAAACGATAAAATAGATCGACTTTACAAATGACAGACGCCTCCGCAGACTTCCCGGCTGGGTTGGGGCCGCGGCGGCGGTTCAGTGAAACAAAAGCACATCGAGGCGATCATTCATGGCCACTGCCGGACACGACCAACACCGCAGCCCGTTGAGCGACATCGCGATCGCGCAGGCGGCGTCGATGCGTCCGATCGTCGATGTGGCTCTGGAGAAGCTGGGGATCGGGGCTTCGGAGCTGAGCCCGTACGGTCATCACAAGGCGAAGGTGTCGCTCGATTACATCAAGTCGCTGTCGGGCCAGGCGGACGGCAAGCTGATCCTGGTCTCGGCGATCACGCCGACGCCGGCGGGCGAGGGCAAGACGACGACGACGGTGGGGCTGGGCGATGCCTTGAACCACATCGGCAAGAAGGCGGCGATCTGCTTGCGCGAGCCGTCTTTGGGGCCGTGCTTCGGCATGAAGGGCGGGGCGGCCGGCGGCGGCTACGCGCAAGTCGTGCCGATGGAGGACATCAACCTGCATTTCACCGGCGACTTCCACGCGATCGGCGCCGCCAACAATCTGCTGGCGGCGCTCATCGACAACCACATCTATTGGGGCAACGAGCTCGGCATCGATCCCCGGCGGGTGACCTGGAAGCGCGCCCTCGACATGAACGACCGGGCGCTGCGGCAGATCGTGAATTCCTTGGGCGGCATCGCCAACGGCTATCCGCGCGAGGACGGCTTCGACATCGTCGTGGCGTCCGAGGTGATGGCAATCTTCTGCCTTGCGAGCGATCTCGACGATCTGCAGCGCCGGCTCGGCAACATCATCGTCGGGCAGACAAGGGAGCGGACGCCGGTGCGCGCCGGGGAGCTGAAGGCGGCGGGCTCGATGACGGCGCTCTTGAAGGATGCGCTGGCGCCCAATCTGGTGCAGACCTTGGAGGGGAACCCGGCCTTCATCCATGGCGGCCCGTTCGCCAACATCGCGCATGGCTGCAACTCGGTGATCGCGACGAAGACGGCGCTGAAGCTCGCGGACTACGTCGTGACCGAGGCGGGGTTCGGCGCCGATTTGGGGGCGGAGAAGTTCCTCGACATCAAATGCCGCAAGGCGGGCCTCACGCCCGATTGCGTCGTGCTGGTGGCGACGATCCGGGCGCTGAAGATGCATGGCGGCGTCGCCAAGGAGGCCTTGAAGGCGGAGAACCTCGCGGCGCTGCGGGCGGGCTTTGCGAATTTGGCGCGGCACATCGAGAACGTGCAGGGCTTCGGCCTGCCGGTGGTCGTGTCGATCAACCGCTTCAGCGCAGACACGGACGCCGAGATCGCGCTGGTCAAGGAGCTGTGCGGCGCCTTCGGCGTCCCGGCGGTGCTGGCCGATCACTGGGCGCAGGGCGGCGCAGGGGCGGCCGAGCTGGCGCGCACCGTCGTTCGGACCATCGAGACCAAGCCGGCGAGGCTGAAATTCCTCTACCCCGACGCGATGCCGCTCTGGGACAAGGTGCGCACGATCGCGCAGAAGCTCTACCGCGCCAAGGACATTGCCGCCGAGAAGAGCGTCCGCGACCGCTTCGCCGAGCTCGAGGAGAAGGGCTTCGGCCACTACCCCGTCTGCATCGCCAAGACGCAGTTCAGCTTCTCGACCGACGCCAACCAGAAGGGCGCGCCCGAGGGCCACATCGTG
>JBGPOZ010000026.1:0-32468 GCA_041488295.1 Allostellaceae bacterium | reverse complement strand
GGCCCGCCTCGCGCGCCTGCGGGCTGCCGATCGCGGCAAGATCGGCGAGCCAGGCAAAGCCGTGGAAGGCGAGAAGCCATTCTTCGCCCGGCCCCACCGGATCACCGGGCGGCGCCGGGGCGCGCACCGCCTCGCCGGCGAGGCGAAACTCGCCCGCTAGCAGCGCCGCACCGTGCGTCGCATCGCCCGGCCAGCGGATCGCCAGCGGCTGCGCCAACGCAGGCGGCGCGGCGGAGCGCAAGGTGAAGCGATAAAACCGCGTCCGGCAGATTTCCGCCATGACTCGGCGCCGCACGCGGTCGATAGCGCGGTCGGCGACGCGCCCCCGACGCGCGCTGGGGGCCGTCGAGCCGCCTTCTCGCGAAGCGGCGGCGAACACGGCCATCAGGATTGCGCCGGGCCGTCGCCTCGCGCCTCGCGCAGGCGACGGAGATTTTCGGCGTAGCGCGCAGAGCCGCCGGCAAAGATCGCAGTGCCCGCGACCAGCACATCGGCGCCCGCGGCGATCACCTGTCCCGCCGTCTCGGCAGTGATGCCGCCATCGACCTCGAGTTCGATCGGCCGCCCGCTCTGCGCGATCATCGCGCGGATTGTTGCGATCTTCGCAAGCTGCGAGGCGAGGAAGCGCTGCCCGCCGAAGCCGGGGTTGACGCTCATCACCAGCACGAGATCGACGATGTCCAGAACATGCACCAAATTCGCGGCGGGCGTTGCCGGGTTGAGCGAGACGCCGGCGCGCTTGCCGAGCGATTTGACGAGCTGGAGCGTGCGGTGAAGATGCGGCCCCGCCTCCTGATGCACCGTGATGATGTCGGCGCCGGCCGCGGCGAAGTCCGGAATGAACGGATCGACCGGCGCGATCATGAGGTGGACGTCGAAGGGAAGCTGCGTATGCGGGCGCAGCGCTTTGACCACCCCTGGGCCGATCGTGATGTTCGGCACGAAATGGCCGTCCATCACATCGACATGGATGTAGTCGGCGCCAGCCGCGGCGATCGCACGGACTTCTTCGCCAAGACAGGCGAAATCCGCTGATAAGATCGAGGGCGCTATCCGGATCGGCCGAGCCACCGGCGTGTCGTAACAAGGATCGCGCGGCACCGCAAGCGCGGGTGATGACGAGCGACCCTCACGCGACGCAGCGCAGGCGCGCGGCGTAGAAGCCGTCGATGCCATCCATCTCGGCAAAATGGCTTGGCAAGGTGCGCAGATCGCCTTCCGGCGTCAGCAACTCGCCGAGACTGCCGAGCTCGGCAGGCGCGATCGGAACGCGCCGGAAACGCGTATCGCGGTCGAGGAAGCGGGCGATCTGCACCGGCCCCTCCTCGGCCTCGAGCGAGCAGGTGCAGTAAACGAGCATGCCGCCCTCCTCGACCATCTCGCCGGCCGCCGCCAGCAAACGCTCCTGGACGACGGCGAGTCGCGCCACATCGTCGGGCGTCTTCAGATGGGGCACGTCGGGGTGGCGGCGGATCGCTCCCGTCGCCGTGCAAGGCGCATCGAGCAGGACCGCCGCCACCTTGGCGCGCGGCTGCCAAACGGCCGCATCGGCGACGACGGTTTCGACCGAGAAGTCGAGGCGCTGAAGATTGCTGACGAGCCGATCGAGGCGCCGTTGCGAGCGGTCGATCGCGGTGACGTTGGCGCCGGCGGCAGCAAGCTGCGCCGTCTTGCCGCCGGGTGCCGCGCAGAGATCGATGACCCGCTTGCCGGCGATGTTGCCGAAGAGGCGCGCGGGCATGGCAGCCGCCGCGTCCTGCACCCACCAGGCGCCATCGGCATAGCCGGGCAACGAGGCGATGGCGCCGCCCGCGACGCGGCGCAGGCTGCCGGTCGGCAGAATGCTCGCCTCGAGCAGCTTCGCCCAACCCTCGGGATCGCCGCGCACCGTCAGATCGAGCGGCGCTTCCTTGAGATGCGCGGTGGCGATGGCGCGGCAGCCGGCTTCGCCATAGGCGGTGCTCCACGATTGCCAGAGCCAGTCGGGCGTATCGAGGCGCGGCGCATCTTGAGGCTGGACGAGGCCAGGGCCCTCCTGGCTCAAGCGCCGCAGCACCGCATTGACAAGCCCCTTATGCGAGATGAAGCCCCGCGCATCGGCGAGGTCGACCGTCGTCGCGACGGCGGCATGGGCAGGCGTCCGCAGAAAGAGCAGTTGCGCGATGCCGAGGCGCAGCATGTCGTGCACGGCGGCGGCACGCGGCGGCAAGGGCGTGTTGAGACAATGCGCGATCAGCACATCGATCTGTCCGAGGCGGCGCAGTACGGTTGCGACGAGCAGACGCGCAAAGGCCCGATCACGCGTCGGCAACGCCGACATGTCGATGTTGTCTTCGATGGCGTCATCGAGCGGGCGCTTCCGGCGGAGGACGGCGCCGATCAAATCGATGGCCACGCTGCGGGCCGAGGGGGCGGTCGTCATCAGAGGATCAAGGTTCTGCCAAACCGATACGGTACTGCGAAATACCGCTCTCGTACTAATCTTGTTTGATAAAACATCGACAAGAGCCATGCCACCGTGTTCCGACGACCAAATCAGCCCGTGCGGATGGCATCCATCCGATTGCGCGTGAGAGACGCGCTCGGTGTCGCCGCTTGGCTCTTGGCACGCGACCCGCATCGCGCCATATCGATGACATGACGAAGCAAGACGACAGACCGCGCGACCCGCCGCCCGCGGCGAGCGAGCGGCGCGAGGATCCAGCGAAACCGCGCGAGATCGGCGGACCGAAAGGGCCGGAGCCGACGCGCTACGGCGATTGGGAGGTCGCGGGCCGCTGCAGCGATTTCTGAGGGTCTATCGGCGCAGCTCGCCGCCCGTCGCCTTGATCACTTGCGCCACCAATTTTCCCGCGAAATTTTCGATCTCCTCATCGGTAAGCGTCGCCGTCTCCGGCTGCAAGACGATGGTGATCGCCAGCGATTTGCGGCCAGCCGGCAATCCCGCGCCGACATAGACGTCGAAGAGCCGCACCTCGGTCACGAGCTTGCGGTCGACGCCGCGTGCCGCGCGCAGCAAGGTCTCGGCCGGAAGATCGGCGGGAACGAGAAAGGCGAAATCGCGCTCGACCGGCTGGAAGGGCGAGAGCTTGAGCGGCAACCGCATGCGTCCCGCCTTGCGCGGCAGCGGCACCGCATCGAGATTGATCTCGAACGCGACGGCAGGGCCTTTGACGTCGAACCGGGCGAGGACGGCGGGATGGAGCTCGCCGAAATGCCCGAGGATTTTCGGGCCGAGGCGCAAGCTCCCACCGCGGCCGGGATGATACCAACCGGGCGGATCGGCGCCGACCTGGATGTTCTCCGTCGGTCCGCCCGCGGCGGCGACCGCGGCGAGCGCGTCGGCTTTCGCCATGAAGAGATCGATCGGCCGGCCCGGATCCTGCCAATGGCGCGGATTGCTGCGGCCGTGGCGCAACCCCGCGGCGACGATCGTCTGACCCTCTGGCGTGTCGTCGCGGTATTGCGGCCCGATCTCGAAGAGCGCGCTGTCGGGAAAGCCGCGATCGGCATTGCGCCGCGCCGCGTCGAGAAGATTGGGCAGGATGGACGGCCGCATCGCATCGAGATCGGCGCTGATCGGGTTGACGAGGCGAAGCTCAGGCTTGGCGCCGCCGAACGCTTCGGCCGCGGCGGCGGAGATGAAGGAGAACGTCACCGCCTCGACGAGGCCGCGCGAGGCGAGCGTGCGCCGCACCAGCCCGACGCGGCGCTGCGCCGGATCGAGCGCGGGGCGCGGCAACGCCGTCTCGCGCTCGAGCGGGATCGCCGGGATGGCGTCGTAGCCGTGAACGCGCAAAACCTCTTCGACGAGATCGGCTTCGCCTTCGATGTCGCCGCGCCAGGAGGGCGGCGCCACGTTGAGATCGCCGTCGCGGGCTTGCTCGACGCCGAAGCCGAGGCGCTCGAGGATGCGCCGCTGCTCGGATTCGGGCAGGGCGATGCCGCCGAGGCTCTCGGTGCGATCGCGGCGCAGGCGGTAGGTCCGCTGCCATTCCGGTACCGCGCCGGCGACGACGACATCGCTCGGCTCGCCGCCGCACAGCTCGAGGATGAGGCGGGTCCCGATCTCCATCCCGGGCGCGACGAAGGCGGGATCGACGCCGCGCTCGAAGCGATAGCGTGCATCGCTCTGAAGATTGAGCTTGCGGCCGGTCGCCGCGGTGCGCACCGGGTCGAACAGCGCCGCCTCGACGAAGACGGTGTCGGTCGCCTCGGTGCAGCCCGAGCTCTCGCCGCCGACGACGCCGCCGAGGCTCAGCACCTCGATGTCGTCGGCGATGACGGTCATCGTCTCGTCGAGCGCGTATTCGCGGTCGTTGAGCGCCTTGAGGCGCTCGCCCGCGCGCGCCTCGCGCAGGACGAGATCGCCCTTGATGCGCGCCGCGTCGAAGACGTGGAGCGGCCGGTTGACGTCGAAGGTGAGGAAGTTGGTGATGTCGACGAGCGCCGAGATCGGCCGCAATCCGATCGCCGTCAGCCGGTCCTGCAGCCAGCGCGGGCTCGGCCCGTTCTTGACGCCGCGGATCATCCGGCCGAGGAAGAGCGGGCACGCCTTCTCGTCGAGCGTCGCGAGATGGACCCAGATCGGGCTCTTGAAGCCGCCCTCGACCGGCTCGACGATGAGCGGGCGCAGCCGCCCGAGCCCCGACGCCGCAAGATCGCGGGCGAGGCCGTGAACGCCGAGGCAATCCGGCCGGTGCGCCAGAACCTTGACGTCGAGGACGGGATCGTCGAGCCCTGCTACCTTGGCGAAGCTCTCGCCGATCGGCGTGTCCGCGGGCAGATCGATGATGCCATCGTGATCCTCGGAGATGCCCATCTCGTAGCCCGAGCACAGCATGCCGTTCGAGGCGACGCCGCGGATGACGCTTTCCTTGAGAAGAAGCCCGGTGCGCGGGATCGTGACGCCGCTCGGCGCGAAGACGCCGCGCATCCCGGCCCTGGCGTTGGGCGCGCCGCACACGACCTGAACCCGCGACGTGCCGGTATCGACGATGCAGACACGCAGCCGCTCGGCATTGGGATGCGGCTCGGCCGAGACGACATGCGCGACGCGGAACGGCGCAAGCGCGGCGGCGCGATCCTCGACGCTCTCGACCTCGAGGCCGAGCATGACAAGACGGCGCACGATCTCATCGAGCGGCGCCTCGGTCTCGAGATGCGATTTGAGCCAGGAGAGGGTGGTCTTCATCGGCTGAGCCCCCCCACCATCGACGGGACGTCGAGGGAAGCGAAGCCGTAGTGGCGCAGCCAGCGGAGGTCCGATTCGTAGAAGGTGCGGAGATCCGGGATGCCGTATTTTAGCATGGCGATGCGCTCGATCCCCATGCCGAAGGCGAAGCCCTGATACTCGCTGGGATCGATACCGCAATTCGCCAGCACCTTGGGATGGACCATGCCCGAGCCGAGGATCTCGAGCCAATCGCCGCCGGCGCCGATCTTGAGCGCGCCGCCGGCGCGCGAGCAGCCGATATCGACCTCGGCCGAAGGCTCGGTGAAGGGGAAATAGCTCGGCCGGAAGCGCACCGGCAGATCGTCCACGTCGAAGAAGGCGCGGCAGAATTCGATGAGGCACCCCTTGAGGTGGCCCATATGGCTGGTCTTGTCGATGACGAGGCCCTCGACCTGATGGAACATCGGCGAGTGAGTCGCGTCATGGTCGGAGCGGAAGGTCCGGCCCGGCACGATGATGCGGATCGGCGGCTGCTGCGCCAGCATGGTGCGGATCTGCACGGGCGAGGTGTGCGTGCGCAGGACGCGCCGGCTGCCATCGGGCTTTTCCGGCAAATAGAAGGTGTCGAGCTCCTGTCGCGCCGGGTGCTCGGGCGGAATGTTGAGCGCGGTGAAATTGTGGAAGTCGTCCTCGATATGCGGCCCCTCGGCGACGGTGAAGCCCATCTCGCCGAAGATCGCCGTCAGCTCGTCGATGGTCTGGCTGATCGGATGGATGCGCCCCTCGGTCTCGGGCATCGCAGGGAGCGTCACGTCGATCCGCTCGGCCGCGAGCCGCGCCTCGAGCTCCGCCGAGCTAAGCCGAACCGTGGCTTCCTCGAGCGCCGCCGCCACCTCGTCCTTGAGGCGGTTGAGCGCCGCGCCCGCCGCCTTGCGCGCCTGGGGGTCGAGCGCCCCAAGGCCCTTCATCGCCGTCGTGACCGTGCCCTTGCGCCCGAGCGCCGCGACGCGCACCTGCTCCAGAGCGTCAGGGCTCGCCGCCGCGGCGATCGCGGCGAGCGTGTCACGGCGGATTTGGTCGACATCGTCCATCAGAGCTTACCGTCATGAGAAAAGGGGCCGAACGCGGCGTCGGCCCCTTCCTGCTCGTCGGAGCGCCGCGACGCGCTCGATGCGCCTCGCGGCAGGGGCCTCAGATCCAGGTCCCGGTGGTAAATCGGCGGCGGACAGAGCGCACCGTCGTCACTCCGCGGCGGCGCCCTTGGCGAGCGCCGCCTGCGCAGTGGCGACGATCGCCTTGAACACCTCCGGCTCGCGGATCGCCATGTCGGACAGGACCTTGCGATCGAGCTCGATTCCGGCGCGCTTCACCCCGGCCATGAATTGCGAATAGGTCAAGCCGTGCTCGCGCGCGCCGGCATTGATGCGCTGGATCCACAGGGCGCGGAAATTCCGCTTCTTGACGCGCCGGTCGCGATAGGCGTAGCGCAGCCCCTTCTCGACCTTCTCGATGGCGACGCGATAATTCGACTTGGCGCGGCCGCGATAGCCGCGGGCCATCTCCAAGACCTTCTTGTGGCGGGCATGGGCGGTGACGCCCCGTTTGACGCGCGCCATGGCTCAACCCCTCATATACGGCATGTAGGTCAAAACCAGCTTCGCGTCGCCCTTCTCGAGCGTCATCGTGCCGCGCGCCTTGCGCTTCATCTGCTTGGGCTTCGAGATGAGGCGGTGGCGCTTGTGCGCGACGTTCGCCCTGACCTTGCCGGACGCGGTGCGCCCGAAGCGCTTCTTCGCGCCGCTCTTCGTCTTCATCTTGGGCATTTCGAATCCTTTCGGATAAGGGTCTTTAGTGCGGCGGCGAGGCATGCCCGTTGGCGCTTGAAGCGCGGCCATGCCGCCAAGTGAGGCGCGGTTTATAAAGGCGGCCGATCGGAAAGGCAAGCGATAGGAGGAACGAGGGCCGCGGCAAGCGTCATCGCAGCAGCAGCATATAGACATCCGGCCGGCTCAACGGCTTGAACCCGAATTTGGCGTAGAGTGCGTGCGCGTCATCGGTCGACAGCATCCAGCGCTTGACGGTTCGTAGAGCCGGGTGATCGAGCGAGCGCTCGGTCAGCCACCGCCCCAATCCCTTCCCCCGGTGGGATTTCAAGACGAAGACGTCGCGCAAATAGGCGAAGAGAGCGCCGTCGGTCACGACCCGGGAGAAGCCGATCTGGGCGTTGCCCTCATCGTAGAGACCGAAAACGAGTGACCCCTGGACTGCCCGCTCGACCAGGCTGCGCTCGACACCCGGCGACCAGTAGGCCTCTTTGGCAAGGAAGTCGTGTACGACATCGAGGTCGATGCGGCCTGGATCGGTGCTGATCAAGAAACCGTCTTTGCGCCACTCGAGGACTCTCTGCTCACGATCGATATCGCGCATATTGATCCTTCCGCAATGCTCCGGACTTCAGCTTTCGTCGCCGAGCGTGCGTGCGTCAGCGGACGGCGCGCGCGCCGCCGCGATCTCGCCCCGCGCCAGCGCATCGGCGCGCTCGTTCTCGGGATGGCCGGCATGGCCCTTGACCCAGAACCATTCGACCCGGTGCGGCGTCATCGCCGCTTCGAGGCGCTGCCACAGATCGATGTTCTTCACCGGTTTCTTGTCGGCCGTCTTCCAGCCATTCTTCTTCCAGGCATGAATGAAGCGGGTGATGCCGTCGCGCAGATATTGGCTGTCGGTATGGATGCGGACGGTGCAAGGCCGCTTCAGCGCCTCGAGCGCGACGATCGCCGCCATCATCTCCATGCGGTTGTTGGTCGTCGGATTGGCCGATCCCGACAGTTCCTTCTCTACTGCACCGAAGCGCAGGATCGCGCCCCAGCCGCCCGGCCCGGGATTGCCGCTGCAGGCGCCGTCGGTGAAGACGTCGACGACCGATTTGTCCCCCGTCTTCACGCCAGACCGTAGGCGCCGGGACCGGCGACGCTGCGGTGGAAGCGCAGCTTCTGGAGGTATTCGAGCGGGTCCTTCGGGCGCACGAAGGCGCCCGGCGGGTGGTTCAGCCAATCGTAGAGCCGGGTGAGGAGAAAGCGCAGCGCACTGCCGCGCGCGAGCAGCGGCAGCGCCTCGAGCTCCGCCGCCGAGATCGGCCGCACCGCGCGATAGTTGGACAGCATGAGGCGCGCCTTCGTCACGTTGAAGCTGCCGTCGCTCTCGAAGCACCAGGCGTTGAGACAGATGGCGAGGTCGTAGGCGAAGAAATCGGTACAGGCGAAGTAGAAATCGATGACGCCCGAGACCGCTTCGCCCTGAAAGAAGACATTGTCGGGGAAGAGATCGGCATGGATGACGCCGCTCGGCAAATCCTTGGGCCACGCGGCCTCGATGGCCGCGAGCTCGGCGGCCAGCTCTTCGGCAAGGCCGGCGCGGACTTCGTGGGCGCGGGCGCGGCACAGATCGAACAGCTTTCGCCAGCCGGCGAGCGAGAGGTTGTTCGGCCGGCGCATCGCAAAGTTGCTGCCCGCGCGGTGCAGCTCGGCGAGCACCCTGCCGACCCCGGCGCAATGGAAGGGCTGGATGCGGCGCGGCCACATGCCGTCGAGGAAGGTGATGAGGGCCGCCGGACGGCCGCAGAGCTGGCGGAGCGCGACGCCGTCGCGCCCGCGCAGCGGCGTCGGGCAGGCAAAGCCTTGCGCCGCCAGATGCTCCATGAGGCCGATGAAGAACGGCAGATCCTCGGGGGCAACCCGCTTCTCGTAAAGCGTCAGGATGAAGGTGCCGGTCTCGGTGCGCAGCAGGAAATTCGAGTTCTCGACGCCTTCGGCGATGCCCTTGCACGAGGTGACGGCGCCGACCTCGTATTGCGCGGCGAAGAGGCGCAGCTCGTCGTCGGGAACATCAGTATAGACCGCCATCGGCGCTCGCTCGCGAAAAAAGCCGGATCGAATCGCGCCGTCGCGACCCTTGTGCCGTGTGCGGGCCTCGCATAAAGTCCGGCGCATCCCGGTCCGCCCGACCGGGAACCGGTATGGCGGGGCCAAATTAGTCCAGGTAGCGGCCACTAAGGAAGAGGATATGAGCGGAGCCATTCCCGCCCAAAAGGCGCCTTACGGGGTGACCGTCGAGGCCGGCAAGAAGTATTTCTGGTGTGCTTGCGGGCGCAGCGCGAGCCAACCCTTCTGCGACGGCTCGCACAAGACGACCGCCATCACGCCGCTGATGTTCACCGCCGAGAAATCGGGCGAGGTCTGGCTGTGCGGCTGCAAGGCGACGGCGGGCAAGCCGTTCTGCGACGGGACCCACAACAAGCTGTGACGGCGTCGCGCCAGACCCGCTCGCGGTACGCCGCCGCGCTTGCCCTTGTCGCGGCGCTGGCGTTGCTGACGGGATGTTCCGTCTTCAAGAAGAAAGAGGTGCGCACCTGCCCGCGCGTCGAGATCGTCGAGGGTTTGAACCGCTTGATCAAATTCGGCGACGGGCCGGGGCGCGATCCCTCCGACATCCTCTACGCGGCGCGCATCAACGACGCCAGGTCCGAGTGCCATTATGACGAAAGCGGGGTCAACGTCGACATGACCGTCTCGATCGTCGGCGAGCGCGGCCGGGGCGGAGCGAAGCTGTCCGGCGGCGACGTCACCTATTTCGTCGCGATCACCGACGCCCAGCGCAACATCGTCGCCAAACAGACCTTCACAAGCCGGCTCGCTTTCTCCAGCAAGGGGATGGCGCAGCTGGATGACGAGCTCGAGCAACGCATCCCGCTGAAGAAGATCGGTGCGCCGCTCGATCCGGTTCCCTCCGCCCAGGACCACACGATCATCCTCGGCTTTCAGCTCACGGCCGAGGAAATCGACTACAACGAGAAGCAGAACAAGAACTGACGCCGCGCTCAGCGCTGCAATAGCTCGGCGAGACGCCGCAACGGCGCCGCATCGCGCTCGAGACCCATGGCGAGCGTGAAATGGCCTTGCCGGCGGCGGAAGATGTTGGCCTCCGGAACCGCCCAGCGCCGCGCCAGCTCGAGCGCGCCGGCAAAGGGCATCACATCGTCGTCGGTGCCGATCACCAGAAGGATGCTCTCGGGCGGCACCTCCGGCGGCCGGCGCGGTTCGAGCAACGGTCGCCAGCGCTCGACCGAGGCGGCCGGCCAGGACAGCGCGGCGAGGCGCGCGGCGATTCCGAGGCCGCGCCCGATCCCGCCGGTGACGGCGGCGGCGATGACGTCGGCGGTGGTGCCGACCAGCAGCAGCGCATCGGGCCGCATCGCCGGCGGCCAGCCGCCGGCCGCGACGCCGGCGATCTGGCTCGTCAGGGCGCCGAGGCTGATGCCGCCGAGCGCCACCCGGCCTCGGCTGGTGGCGCGCGCCCAGGCGATGAGGGCCGCGATCTCCGAGACCCAAGCGGCGAACAGCTCGATGAGGCCGAGCGGCCCCTGCGCCATCACGTTCTCGCCGCCGAACCACCCCGCGGCGCGGCGGCGCCCGTGCCAGGGCGCCTCAGGGCGGATGATGCGGATGCCGGCGCGCAGCAGGGTGTCGATCCGTCCAATGTCGCCGCGCCAGAACTCCGTCTCGACGCCGATGCCATGCAGGAAGACGAGGCTCGGCGGGTCGACGACACCCTCGGGCTCGACGACACGCGCCCAGGCGGTGTCGGGGCGGCCGGCGACGCTCGAAGGAAAGCGCAGCCAGCGCGTCCGACCGCCCTCCACCTCGACCCATCGCGAGGGATCGATCGTGGACAGAGCCGGCGCCGGAAAGGCAAGCGTCGGGTCGGCGAGGCGGATCGCGTGACGCTCCTCGACCTCGGCGTCGCGCGGCAACTGCCACTTGACCGCTGGAAAGGGCCTCATTGCGTGAAGCGGCAGGAAGGCATTGCGGGCCGCCATCCAGGCGTGAGCCGCGGCGAGGCGCGCGTGCTCGGCCGCAATGAGGCGCGAAGCGGACACTGCGTCCGCACCGAAAAACGCCGCCTCCCATTCGGCGGTGGCGGCGCGGTGGGCGCGGGCGCGCCGCGCCGTTGCGGCGAGGGCCGGCGCGAGGAGCGGTCGCCATGGCGCCGCTTCCGGAATCTCGTCGCAAAAGGCGGCGCGGTCGAGGCCGGCCAATTCCGCCGCGGCCCAGGCGCGGGACAGCGGGAAGTACCAGCGCAGGATGGCGGGGAGCGCAAGCGCATCGAACCACGGCCGCAGCAGCAAGCCGCCCGCCGCTCCCGCCAGCAGCGGGGCCAGACGAAGCGGCGCGAGCCGCGCGGTTTCGGAAATCTCGCTCATCGTTAGCGCACGATATCACGCACCGGGAAGATGCCAATCGACGGCTGCCGGCGCTGCGCCGGAACCACCCGTCCGAGTGGAACGCTCGCCGGCCGCTCGCGGTTGACTTTCGCGATTGCCGGGACCATCCTCGCCTCGCCGCTGAAGCCTCGCGGGAGAGATCGGCGGGTTTGTCCGCCGGCGCCGAAGGAGCAACCGCCCCGGAAACTCTCAGGCAAAAGGACCGCGAGGAGGATGGCAGCTCTGGAAAGCAGGTCGGGCGCGGCGACGCTTCCGACCTCACCGACGAGGTAAACCGCGCCGCCGGGTCACCGGACCCGAAGGCGGGCCAATCTTTCAGGTTCTCGGGACAGAGGGGGCTCGCATCGCGCCTTTCGCGGTGTGGGAGCCTCATGCCACGGGAACCCGCGATGACCGAACCCTCGTCAGCCCCCCTGCAGCGGACGCCCCTTTACGAGCTGCACCGCAGCCTCGGCGCGAAGCTCGTGCCGTTCGCCGGCTACGAGATGCCGGTGCAGTATCCGCAAGGGATCCTCGCCGAGCATCTCCACACGCGAAGCAAAGCCGGGCTCTTCGATGTCTCGCATATGGGCCAGCTGCGTCTTTCGGGCGGCGATGCCGCGGCGGCGCTCGAGAGCCTTTGTCCCGGCGACATCAAGGGGCTGGGCGCAATGCGCCAGCGCTATACGCTCTTCACCAACGACAAGGGCGGCATTCTCGATGACCTCATGGTGACGAACGCCGGCGACCACCTCTTCGTCGTCGTCAACGCCTCGTGCAAGGAGGCCGACACGGCGCATCTGAAGCGTCAGATCGGCGGGCGCATCAGGATCGAGACCCTGGCCGACCGCGCTCTCCTCGCCCTGCAAGGGCCGGCCGCGATCGAGGTCATGGCGCGCCTCGCGCCGCAGCTGCGCGCGATGACCTTCATGAGTGCAGCGGCGGCGAGCCTCGCCGGCATCCCATGCTTTTTGACGCGCTCGGGCTATACCGGCGAGGACGGCTTCGAGATCTCGGTTCCGGGCGATCGCGCCGAAGAATTGGCCCGACGCCTTCTCGCCGAACCCGAGGTCAAGCCGATCGGTCTCGGCGCGCGCGACTCGCTGCGCCTCGAAGCCGGGCTTTGCCTTTACGGCCACGACATCGACGAGACGACGACGGTGATCGAGGCCGATCTCGCCTGGGCCTACGGCAAGCGCCGCCGCACCGAGGGCGGCTTCCCCGGCGCCGCCATCCTGCAGCGCCAGCTTGCCGCGGGCGCGGCGAGAAGGCGCGTCGGCATCCTGCCCGAAGGCAAGGCTCCGGCGCGCGAGCACACCGAGGTCACACTCGGTGGAAAGCGCATCGGCGAGGTGACGTCCGGCGGCTTCGGCCCGACCGTCGGCGGCCCGGTTGCCATGGGCTATGTCGAGGCGGCCCACGCCGCGACCGGGACCGCCGTCGAGCTCGTCGTGCGCGGGACGCCGCGTCCGGCCAAGATCGTCAAGCTGCCCTTCGTCGCGCCGCGCTATCACCGCGGCACCTGAACCCTTCAAGAAACCTGCTCGGGAGGAGATGAGACCATGGCTGACACCCGCTATTCCAAGGACCATGAATGGGTCCGCCGCGACGGCGACACCGCCACGATCGGCATCACCGACTACGCGCAGAGCCAGCTCGGCGACGTCGTCTATGTCGAGCTTCCCCAGATCGGCAAGAAGGTGGCGCAGGGCGGCGAGGCGGCGGTCGTCGAATCGGTGAAGGCGGCGAGCGAGGTCTACGCCCCGGTCTCGGGCGAGGTGATCGCGGTCAATGACGAGCTGTCGGGCGAGCCCGGCAAGATCAACGCCGATGCGCAGGGCGCCGGCTGGTTCTTCAAGCTGAAGCTCGCCGATCCCAAGCAGCTCGACGCGTTGATGGACGAGGCCGCGTACAAGGCATTCATCGAAGGGTTGGCGTAGGTGCCCTCGCTTCCGCTTCGCCCCCTCTCTTCTCCCTCTCCCCTCGCGGGAGAGGGTGGGGTGAGGGGGTGCCGCCGCCTACTTCCTCCTTGCGACGTCAAGCCCGCCATCGACGCCCCCTCACCCTCCCGTTGCTATGCAACGGGCCACTCCCTCTCCCGCGAGGGGAGAGGGTGCTGAACCCGAGGTTCTGAACAGATGCGCTATCTCCCCCTCACCGAAACCGATCGCCGCGTCATGCTGGGCGCGGTCGGCGTTCCCTCGGTCGACAGTCTCTTCCGCGACGTGCCGAAGGCGGCGTGGCTCGACCAGCCGGTCGATCTGCCGAAGATGATGGGCGAGCTCGAGGTCGAGCGTGCCTTGGCGAAGCTCGCCGCGAAGAACGTGAACGCGGGCTCCGTGCCGTTCTTCATCGGCGCCGGCGTCTATCGCCATCACGTGCCCGCCTCGGTCGATCATCTGATCCAGCGCGGCGAGTTCCTGACGTCGTACACGCCCTATCAGCCCGAGGTGGCGCAGGGCACCTTGCAGATGCTGTTCGAGTTCCAAACGCAAGTGGCGCTCATCACCGGCATGGAGGTCGCGAACGCTTCGCTCTACGACGGCGCGACGGCCGCCGCCGAGGCGGTCATGATGGCGAACCGCCTGACGCGCCGCAAACGCGCGGTGCTGTCGGGCGGCCTTCATCCGCATTACCGCGACGCGACGGCGACGCATGCGCGCTTTCTCGGCTTCCAGCTCGCGACGCCGAAACCGGCGCCGGAGGGCGGCGAGGATCTGATGGCGCTGGTCGACGCCGACACCTCCTGCGTCGTCGTGCAGAACCCGGACGTCTTCGGCCACGTGCGCGATTACACCGAGCTTGCGCGGGCGTGTCAGGCGAAGGGCGCGCTCCTCGTCGTCGTCGTCACCGAGATCGTCTCGCTGGGCGCCGTCAAATCGCCGGGCGAGATGGGCGCCGACATCGTCGCCGCCGAAGGCCAGTCGATCGGCAACGCGTTGAATTTCGGCGGACCGCATGTCGGCCTCTTCGCGACGCGCGAGAAATTCGTGCGGCAGATGCCGGGGCGCCTCGCCGGACAGACGGTCGATACCGACGGACGGCGCGGCTGGGTCCTGACCTTGTCGACGCGCGAGCAGCACATCCGCCGCGAGAAGGCGACGAGCAACATCTGCACCAATTCCGGCCTCTGCGCCTTGGCCTTCACGATCCATCTCTCGCTCCTCGGCGAAGCCGGCTTCACGCGGCTCGCCGCGATCAACCACGCGAAGGCGGCGCAGCTCGCCGACCGCCTCGCCAGAGTCCCGGGCGTCAGGGTCCTCAACGAGAGCTTCTTCAACGAGATGACGATCCGTGTGCCGAAACCGGCGGCGAGGGTCGTCGAAGCGCTCGCCCGCAAACGCATCCTCGCCGGAGTGCCGGTCAGCCGCTTTTACCCCGGCGACAAGACTCTCGCCGATCTCATGATCGTCGCCGCGACCGAGACCAACACGGATGAAGACATCGAGGCCTTCGCCTCGATGCTCGAAGGAGTCCTGAGATGAGCGATTGGAGCCAGGCCCTCAGCGGCTTCACGAGCACGCCCAAGGAAGGCGAGACGCACAGCGGCAACCGCGCGCTGCAGATCGAGGAGTTGTTGCTGTTCGAGCGGGATGCGGCAGGACGCTGTGGCGTCGATCTGCCCGAACCCGCGCCGCACCGAAGCCGGCTCGGAGCCGCGAAGCGCACGCGACCAATTGGGCTGCCGGGTCTCTCCGAGCCGCAAATCATTCGCCATTTCACGCGGCTTTCGCAGAAGAACTACGCGATCGACAGCGGGCTCTACCCCTTGGGCTCGTGCACGATGAAGCACAATCCTCGCCTCAACGAGAAGATGGCGCGGCTCCCCGGCTTCGCCGATGTGCACCCGCTGCAGCCGCAATCGACGGTGCAGGGCGCAATCGAGCTCATCGACACCTTGGCGCATTGGCTGAAGACCCTGACCGGCATGCCGGCCGTGGCGATGAGCCCGGCGGCGGGGGCGCATGGCGAGTTGTGCGGCCTCATGTCGATCCGCGCCGCGCTCGACGACCGCAAGGAGAGGCGCACGCGCGTGCTCGTCCCGGAATCGGCGCATGGCACGAATCCCGCGACGGCGGCGGCGTGCGGCTTCGAGGTCGAGTCAATCCCGGCGAACGCCGAGGGCCGCGTCGACCTCGCCGCCTTGAAGGCGAAGCTCGGCCCCGACGTCGCGGCGCTCATGCTCACCAACCCCAATACCTGCGGCCTCTTCGAGAGCGAGATCATCGAGATCGCCGCGGCGGTCCATGCGGTCGGCGCCTATTTCTACTGCGACGGCGCCAATTTCAACGCGATCGTCGGACGCGTCCGCCCGGCCGATCTCGGTATCGACTGCATGCACATCAATCTGCACAAGACCTTCTCGACGCCGCATGGCGGCGGCGGTCCGGGCAGCGGACCGGTCGTCCTCGCGGCGAGCCTCGCCCCCTTCGCGCCCTTGCCGTGGATCGTCCACGACAAGAAGGGCTTCCGCATCGTCGAGCAGAAGAAGGGAGAGGCGAAGAAGGCGTTCGGCCGATTGAAGGGCAATCACGGCCAGATGGGCATGTTCGTCCGCGCGCTCTCCTACATGATGAGCCACGGCTCGGACGGGCTGCGCCAAGTCTCGGGTGACGCCGTCCTCAACGCCAATTACATCATGGCCGAGCTCTCCCGCGACATGACGGCGTCCTTCCCCGGTCCCTGCATGCACGAGGCGCTCTTCGACGACCGGTTTCTCAAGGACACCGGCGTCACCACCTTGGATTTCGCCAAGGCGCTCATCGACGAGGGCTACCACCCGATGACGATGTACTTCCCGCTCGTCGTCCACGGCGCCCTCCTCATCGAGCCGACCGAGACGGAGAGCAAGGACAGCCTCGACCGCTTCATCGCCGTCTGCCAGGCGCTGGCGCGACGCGCGAAGAAGGGCGACGCCGCCGAATGGTTCCACGGCGCGCCGTACCTGACGCCACGTCGCCGGCTCGATGAGACCGGCGCCGCGCGCAAGCCCGTGCTCCGCTGGCGACCGGATGAGGCGCGGAAGGAGGCGGCGGAGTAGGGAGCAGCGGCGGAACCACTCGAAGCTCGGGCGGACATACCGCTTGCGCCATCACCGCTGGATGGCTAGGGTGCCATCGCCATGATGACGATGCGTCCCTTCCCGAGCGCCCATTATACGGCGCGATTTTGGTACCGCTGGTACAGTCCGGCGGCCTAGGGATCGCGCATTCGCGTCGCAGAACCAGAGGCCGCCCGAGCAAGGCGGCTTTCGCATTTTCAAGCGCACTCTTCGTCACGAAATCCCGCCAAGCGTCGGAGCGGCCTCCTCAAGAGGAGGTTTGTCATGTTCGATTTCGACGTCATCACCGGACCGACGGTGCGAGCCCAAGCGGAGAAGCGCACGGAACGAGCGCCGAACGGCGGCGGCACATCGCCATCCACGACGGACGGGCGATCCGCACCGGCGCCCGCGGCCGATGTGCCGCTCGTGCCGGCCAACCCGACGCGTTGAGGGCGCGCGGCGCGCCGCGTCACATCAGGAAGACGCCCTTCCCGGTCGTCTGCGTGTCGAAGCGGCGATAGGCTTCCTCGGCGTCGTCGAGCGCCCACCGCTCGGTGAAGAGGCGGTCGATGTCGAGCTTGCGGTCGGCGATGTAGTGGGCGCATTCGGCTTGGCCCACGGTCGAGAAGGTCCAGGAGCCGATCAAGGTGACTTGCCGGCGCAAGAGGTCGTTGCTGACGTCGAGCGTCACCTCGCCGCCCTCGCCGACGAAACAGACCTTGCCCCTGGTTCTGACGCACCGCACCGCCTCGGCCCGCGCCTGCGGCGAGGACGAGGCATCGAGCGCGAGATGCGCGCCGCGCCCGTGCGTCGCATCGCGGATCGCCTGGACGACGTTGCTCGTCGTCTTCGGATTGATGAGGATCTCGGCGCCGAAATCCTTGGCGCGCGCCAGTCGTTCGGCGCCGGTGTCGAGCGCGATGACGCGCGCGCCCATGGATGCGGCGAGCTGGGTCGCCGAGAGACCGACCGGACCCTGGCCGAAGATGGCGATGGTGTGGTCACCCTGAAGGCCGAGGCGATGCAGCGCTCCCCACGCCGTGCCGGTACCGCACGAGACGGCGGCGCCGGCCGCGAAGGAGAGCTCGTCGGGCAGCTGCACAAGGGTTCGCGCCGGGCATTTCAAATATTTGGCGTGGGCGCCATGGCCGGTGACGCCGTAGACTTCCTTGACGCCTTCGACGCAGAGCTGCATCCAGCCGGTGGAGCAATGCGGGCAGACGCCGCAGCCGCGATAATGGTGCTGCATGACGCGCATGCCGATGCGCGCCTCTTTCTCGGTGACGCCGGGCCCGACCGCCGCGACGATGCCGCACGGCTCATGCCCCGCGATGACGGGACCCGTGGAACCGAGGCCGAGCGACGCCGCCGCGCCCTTGGCACCGCGATAGAATTTGAGATCGCTGCCGCACATGCCGGAAGCCTTGATCTCGATCACGACCTCGCCCGGCCCCGGGACGGGATCCGGAAATTCGCGCAGCTCCAGCGCGCGATCGCCGAGGAAAACGACGCCCTTCATCTCGATCCTCCTCTCGCGACTTGCCACGCCGTGCCGTGAGCCGCCGCGATCGATCCTACCATCTTGCACGATGGTCGCGCATGACAGGCGAGTCGCCTTGCCTCGCCGCCGCCGCCTCGATAAGGTCCGCGAACGGCGCCATTCGCGGCGCCGCATCTGACAGGTTCGAGGGTCTATGACATGGCTGACGTGGGCGGCATCGCGGGGGATCGGCTGAAATCCTTCATCGAGCGCATCGAGCGCCTGGAGGAGGAGAAACGCGCCCTCGCCGAGGACATCAAGGAGGTCTATGCCGAGGCCAAGGGCACCGGCTTCGACACCAAGATCATGCGCCAGATCATCAAGATCCGGAAAATGGACAAGGACGATCTCGACGAGCAGGAGACCTTGCTCGACGTCTACAAGCGCGCGCTCGGCATGATCCCGAATTTCGAGGAGACGAAGGCGGCGGAGTAACACGGAGGCGCGGCGATGGCGCTCACCCTCTCGGCTCTCGACCGCCAGATGGCGGCGGCGGCCGAAGGACTCGATCTCAACGATCCGCCGCGCGGCGCCGAGGCCGAGACGCTGCGGCGCGCCTTGCTCGACCATCTCGTCCTCTGCATCCGCGGGCAGGCGCTGACGCCGGCCGGCTACCGCGCGGCGATGCGCCTCTTCGGCGAGCCGATGACCCAGCTCCGCATCGCCTCTCGTCACCCCGAGATTGCCGAGATCACCATCCTCTCGAGCGATGATCGCGACGCGCTCGGCGATGGCGGCCGGATCGTCGTCGGCGCGCATTGGCACAGCGACGACAGCTACAAGGATGTGCCGTGCGCCCTCACAATGCTGTACGGGATTGCGATTCCGTCGAAGGGCGGCGACACGCAATTCGTCAACATGTACGCCGCTTATGAGGCCCTTCCGGACGCGACGAAGCAGCGGATCGCCGAGCTTCGAATCCTCCACAAATACGATTCGAGCCGCAAGAGGACGCGCGTTGCGACGCTCGCCGGCAACGAAGCCGCGACCGTGCCGGGCGCGATCCACCCGCTCGTCCGGACGCATCCCGAGACCCGGCGCAAGGCGCTCTATCTCAATCCCAATCGCATGGAGGAAATCGTCGGCCTCGACCGCGCGGAGAGCGATGCGCTGCTCGACGCGCTGATCGCCCACGCGACGGAAGAGCGCTTCCAGTATCGCCATCATTGGCGCCAGGGCGACATCCTCATCTGGGACAATCGCTGCACCATGCACAAGGCGAACGCCGACTACCCCGCCGGCGAGCGCCGCCTCATGCACCGCATCATCACCGCCGGCACGGTTCCGGTTTAGCTTGGCGATGGCGGCGGCGCCACCGGCTTGATGCTGGCGAGGCGCTGATAGAGATAGCCGATCCCGATGAGGCTGAGGCCGAGGCCGAGGAACGAGGCCGCGCGGTAAAGCCCCGCGAGATTCGCCATGTCGAAGAGGAAGGCCTTGCCGACGGTGAGGGTGAGGAAGGCAAGTCCCGCAAGGCGCAACTCGAGACGGTCGCGCCACACGCCGAGGCCGAGCAGCACGCCGCCATAGGCGAGCCAGGCGAGCGAGTAGGCGTAACCTTCGGCGTCGCTGAAATCATCGGTGCTGAGGACGCCGCCCTGGAACCATTGCCGCACCTCGAGCGAGACGGTGATGAAGCCGAGAAGGGCGGCGGCGATGCCGGCGATCAAGGCGGTGAGATTTTCACCTTGCCGCCGCGCCTCGTTGAGGAACGGAACCGCGATGAGCGCCGGGACGCCATAGGCGAGCAGCAGATCATTGAAGATCGGCGTCTCGCCGACGCTCTCGTCCGACCAGAGCGGGTTCGCGGCGATGACGAGATAGAGGACGAGGTGGAGGAGCGCGGCGCCGCCGACGATCCGCCACGACCATACCTGGAGAAGCCGCCGATCGTTGCGCGCGCGGTAGAGGCGGAAGAGCGCGGCGAGAAGCCAGGCGTCGCTCTGCAAGCTCGCCTCGAGAAAGGTGTACTGCCCGCTCACCAAGGTGCCGCCGCCGAACCATTGATGCAGCTCAAGCGAAACGAGGGTGAGGGTGAGCGCGAGGGCGCCGCCTTCGAGGATCTGCGTCAGAAGATCGCTGGCGCCGCGGCGGAAGAGATACGCCGCGACGGCGAAGGCGATGGCGGGGATGCCATAACCGTAAAGGATCCAATTGAAGATCGTGCCACCGATCGGATAGTCGAGGAGCGAGGGATTGATGAGAAGGCGCGCAAGAACGACGACTGCGATGACGAGGGCGACCCACCGCACCGCGGCGACCCGCGTCTTCTCGCCGACCCAGGCGATGCCGGGCAGCATGAGGGCGAGCGCAACGCTGAGCCAGGCGCGTTGCAGCGCCATCGTCGCGGCGAGCGCCAATGCGGCGATGACGCCGATCGCATAAGCGGCGAGCGCCACCTCCATGCCGGTCCGCCCACGCTGCTTTCCGGTCTCGCGCGCGGCGGCGAGATAGACGCCCGCAAGAGCAATGCCGATCAAGGTCCAGTTCGTGTCGCTGGCGACGTGGGCGAGGCGCCAATACAACAGCGCGAGCATGGCGACGGGAACCGCCGCGGCGGCTGCCGCCCACCGGCCTGGATGCGCCGCGTCCCATTGCAGGACGAAGCCGGAGAGGCCGAAGAAGGCGGCAAAGCATGCCGCTGCGATGAAAAGCCGCGTCGCGTCCGCCGGGATCGCCGGATGGTTCGGCAGCAGCGGAAAGAGCTGCGGGTCGATCGCGACGGTCCAGGATGCGATGACACCGCTGACGAGCAGCGCCGCGACCCAGGAGAGCCGGTCGAAGGCTGCATCGGCATGGCCGGCGTCGAGGAAGAGCGTGCTGACCGCGATCGCCGCGATGAGCGTCGCGACCGCGGCATGATCGGCGGTCGCCAGCATGACGATGAGGACGCCGATCGTGCCGGACGCCGTCCAGACGAGAAGCTGTTGCGGATCGATCTCGTTCGCGGCGACCCGGTCGGGCAGCGCCGCCGTGCGCGCGGTGAAGATGAAGGCGGCGGCGAGCAGCGCGAGATAGAGGCTGAGCACCACATCGTCGCCCGACGGGTTCAGCATACCGAACCAGACGATGGTCCAGAGCGCGGAGAGCGCCAACGTCGCATGGGCGAGCCACCACCAGCCGCGATACCGGACGAGCGCGAGGGCACCGAGCGCGACGATGAAGAGATAGCCGAAGAGGCCGATCGCCGAGGGCGCGTTCGTCGTGACGAGAAGCGGCACGAGAAAGGCGCCGGCGAGGCCGAGAAGGGCGATGAATTGCCCGAAGAGAAGCGAGAGGAGCACGGCGATCGCGGCGACCCCGGCTAGCGCCGCGAAGGCCAGGATCGGCGGGATGAAGAAGTAGAGCGCGTATGCCGCGTAGATCGTCGCGAAGAGCATGGCAACGCCGGCAGCGGTGAGCGACGCCGGCACGTAATCGGGTGAAGCGCCCGACGCTGCACGCGCGGCGGCGCCAGTGCGGCGCAGGCGGATCGCCGCGACGACGAGGCCGATGCCAAGCAAGAGCCCGGCGATGACGCGCAGGCCCGGCCCGAAGAGGCCTTCCTCGATCGAGTATTTGACGAGAAAGACGCCGCCCAGCGCGAGAACGAGACCGCCGAGCCAAACCGTCCACCGTCCGGTGAGGTTTTGCTCGATGCGGCGGCCCTTGGGTGCCGCCGCCTGCGCCAAGGCGGGCTCGGGAATGGGCGCATCGGCGGCCGGCGCCTCGATGCCCTCGCCGGCAGCGACCGGCTCCGGCGGGACGGGCTCGTCAGCAACCTGTGCCATTGCCGGGGTTTCTGGTTGTGGCTCGGGTGTCGGCGCGGCCGGTGCGGCCTCGGGCGGCGTCACCGCCGCGCTCTGCAGCTCCGCGAGCTCGACGCGCAGCGCGGTGAGAGTGCCGCGCAACGCCATGAGATCGCGCCGCAAGGCGCTGGTGCGGCGGAAGGCGATGATGCCGAGGATGGCGCCGATCGGTACGAGAAGCGCAAAAAGCCCGAGCAGCATGAAGAACGAGTCGAGTTCACCCATTATGACGGTGCCTCGGCAACATTGCGCCGCTCGCCGCCGGCTTCGTTGGAAAAGACGAGCTTCTGGACCGCAGGGTAGTCGATCTTGCCGGTGCCGAGCAACGGCAGACGCTGCACGACGAGGACGTTCCTCGGCACGAAGAGCTCGCTCAGCCCGGATTCGCGCGCCTCGCCGAGCAGCGCTTCGCGCGCCGCTCCTTCCTGCTCGGTCACGAGAACGAGCCGCTCGCCGCGCCGCTCATCGGGCACCGCGATGACGGCGTGGTGCTTGCTCGGCCAGCACCGTTCCGCCAGCTCCTCGACCGCGGCGAGCGACACCATCTCGCCGGCGATCTTGGCGAAGCGCTTGGCGCGGCCCTTGATGGTGAGATAGCCCTCGTCGTCGCGCTCGACGATGTCGCCGGTGTCGAACCAGCCGTCTTGCGGCACTTCGAGCACGCCCGGGTGCTCGACGCGCAGATAACCCAGCATGATGTTGGGGCCGGCGACGAAGAGGCGCCCGCCGACATCGATGCCCGGCGTGGGATCGAGGCGATACCGCACGCCCGGCAGGAGGCGTCCGACGGTGCCGGCGCGGAACTGCATCGGCGTGTTGATGGCGATGACCGGCGCCGTCTCGGTGAGGCCGTAGCCTTCGAGGAGGCGCAGGCCGAATTTCTCCGACCAGCTTCGCCGCGTCTCCTCGCGCACGCGCTCGGCGCCGGCGAAGACGTAGCGCACGCTGTGGAAATCGTAAGGATGCGCGAGCCGCGCATAGCCGGCGAGAAAGGTGTCGGTGCCGAAGAAGATCGTGGAATTCGTGTCGTAGACGAGCTCCGGGACGATCCGGTAATGGAGCGGCGTCGGGTAAAGGAACGTCCTGACCCCGGCGAGCGCCGGCAGCAGCAGCCCGCCGGTCAAACCGAAGGAGTGGAAAAGCGGCAATGCATTGAAGACCGAATCGGTCGGGTTGAAATCGACGACGGCGCCGATCTGGTGGCGGTTGGCGAGGATGTTGGCATGGCTGAGGACGACGCCCTTCGGCGTCCCCTCGGTGCCTGAGGTGAAGAGGATGACGGCGGGATCGTCGGGCTTGGCGCCGGCGAGGCGGCGATGCATGCGCTGCGCGAAGCGTGCGGCGATGGCGCCGTAGAGCCGGCCGCCGACGCCGATGCGCGCGCGGATGTCCTCGAGAAAAACGAGACGGATTTTTGTCGCCATCGTCGCCGCGGCCGCCTCGAGCTTCGCCGTGGCGAGAAAGCGGCGCGAGGTGAGGACGGTCGCGATCTGCGCCGCTTCGCACGCGGCGAGCATGCCGCCGGCGCCGGCGGTGAAGTTGAGAAGCGCGGGGACGCGCCCGGTTGCCTGCAGCGCGAAGAAGGTGACGGCGAGACCGACCGAGTTCGGCAGCAGCACGCCGACCCGCTCGCCGCGCGCTGCGAGCGGCGCGAGCGCCCGCCCGAGCGCGAAGCTTCCCGCGACGAGCCGGTTGTAGGAGACGGGGTGCCGCTCGACGTCTTCGACGATGGTGCGGGCACTGCCATAGACGTGGCGCGCATCGAGCATCGCTGCGAACAATGTCTGGCGGTAATTGGTCGTCGCGAAGATGAGCTCGACCATGATGTCGTAGAGCTGCAGCCCGATCGCGCGGCGCCGCGCGCGGCCGCGCAGCGCCGGATCGACGGCGATGCGGCGCGGCTCGAGGATGGTGATCGTGACGCGCGGGAACAACCGCAGGCGCAGCTTGCCCTTGAGGCGCGAGAACGGCGTCGATTGCGCGCCGTCGATGCGGACCGGCACGATCGGCGCATCGGCCTTGTCGGCGATCGTGCCCGGCCCTTCGTAGATCTTCATCAAGGCGCCGGTGACGGTGATGCGGCCCTCCGGAAAGATCACGCATCGCCGCCCGCCCTGCACCGTCTTGATGAGGGTGCGCGCGGCGAGCGGGTTGGTCGGGTCGATCGTCACCGTGTCGACGAAGGGCAGGAACGGCCGCACCCACCAGAGCCGCGCGATGAAGGTGTTGACGGGGAAAGTCGGGCGGCCGGGCAGAAACGCGGCGAGGAGCGCGCCGTCGAGGAAGGAGACGTGGTTGGCGACGAGGACGGCACGCTTGCCCGCCTTCGCATAATTGTCGAGGCCTTTGAGCTCGACGCGGTACGCCAGGCGGAAGAGCGCGGCGAAGGCCGCCTTGATGAGCGTGCCCGGCAGCAGCCGGCAGATCCAGACCGCGACCGCGAAATTGACGATGGCGATGAGGAGAAAGACCTGCGGCACGGTGACGTGCACCGCGAGCAGCAGCACCGTCGCGATCGCCGCCGCGACCATGAAGGCGGCGTTCATGATGTTGTTGGCGGCAATGATCCGCGAGCGGTGCGCCTCGTCGCTGCGCGCCTGGAGGAGCGTATAGAGCGGCACGATGAAGATGCCGCCGCAGAGCGCGATGAGGACGAAATCGATCGTGACCCGCCAGCCGGCGAGGGTTGCGAGAAAGCCGCCGACATCGAGCAGCACGTCGCTTGCCGGCGCGAGATGATCGCTGGCGGTGAAAAGGTCGATCGTGAAGAGGCTGATGCCGAGCGCCCCCAGAGGCACGAGCCGCGCGCTCACCTCGCCTTTGAGGAGCTTGTTGCAGAGAAGCGAGCCGATACCGATGCCGAGCGTGAAGGCGGTGAGGAAGAGCGTTACGACATGTTCGTCGCCGCCGATCACGTCCTTGGCGAAGGTCGGGAATTGCGAGAGGAAGGTCGCGCCGACCAGCCAGAACCACGAGATGCCGAGAATCGCCAGCCAGAGATCGCGATGCTGACGCGCTTCGCGCAGCAGCTCGACGGTGTCGGCGAGGATGTTGAAGTGCAGCCGCAGCTCGGGCGCAGCGGGTGGCGCAGGCGGAACGAAATATCCGCCGACGAGACCCGCCGCGGCGATGATGACGAGCGCCGTCGAGACGAGGGCGGAACCGCTGGCCTCGGCGATGAGAACGCCGCCGACGATCGTGCCGATGAGAATCGCAAGGAACGTCCCGGCCTCGATGAGGGCGTTGCCGCCGAGCAGCTCGTCCTCGCGCAGATGCGCCGGCAGGATGCCGTATTTGATCGGCCCGAAGAAGGTCGAATGGACGCCCATGAGGAAGAGCGCAGCGAAGAGGAGCGTGACGCTGCCGCCGGCGAAGCCCGCCGCGGCGATCGCCATGATGAGGATCTCGGCTGCCTTGATGATAAGGATGAGGCGTCGCTTCTCGAATTTGTCGGCGAGCCGCCCCGCCGTCGCCGAGAAGAGGAAGAACGGCAGGATGAAGATGCCGGCGGCGAGCGTCGCCATGATCTGGCTGTTGAGTCCCGCCTTCTCCGCCAAGGTATACGTCACGAGGATGACGAGCGCGTTCTTCAGCAGATTGTCGTTGAGCGCGCCGCAGAACTGCGTGACGAAGAGCGGCAGGAAGCGCCGGCTCTGGAGGAGATGGAGTTGCGCCTGTGCCATGAGCCCGCCGCCGTTCGACGCCGCGAGTATGGCACGCGTCGTTGCCCCGGGTCAGCCTCCTGGTGGCGAATGCGCGACCGCGTAGCCGCCGCCGATCGAGCCCTCGCGGCACGCGTCGCGGATCGAAGCGCGGCGATGGTGCTTTGCGGGCGAAATGCAGGCGGGCACGGCCACTTGATTCAACACCAAGGCACCAAGACACCAAGGGACCGAGCGCGCGCGAAGCGCTGATCCACAATGGAATGGGTCGCGCGCAGGTGACGACGGTTTGCTCGGCGCTGCGCGCAGAAGGAACTTGGTGTCTTCGTGTCTTCGTGGTGAATCCTCACGGCGCCCGCGCCTCGGCGCCGGCGCGGGTCTGCGGCAGAAGCCCCATCCGCATCGCCATCCGCCGCATCTGCTGCCGCTCCAGCGCCGCCAGCGCCGCTTCATTGCAGGCGAATTGCACGTTCGGCGGCAACAGCGCCGCCTCGCTGACGCCGTCGCGTGGCCCCGCGCTCGCGCCATTGTCGCTCCCGCTGACGCCCACATCACTCCCTCGCCCGTTCTCGGCATCACTCCCTCGCCCGTTTACGGGAGAGGGTCGGGGTGAGGGGATGGGAGCAAAGGCGGTTGCGTCGGAGGACTCGGAATGTTCGGCGCTCGCCCTCACCCTGCCCTCTCCCGCATGCGGGAGAGGGTTCTCAAGGGGTGGAGGGAGAGGGGTCTCCACTTCTTCCTCCTCGTCCGTGCCCTCGAACATGACATCCCCCGGCACCGGCCCCAGATACGACGTAAGCTTCCGCTCGACCCGCCACGCCTCGAGCGCGCGCACGCGACCTTCGAGGACGCGCGTGATCGTCAGCGCCTCCTCGGGCGTGATCTCGCCCGCCGCCATCGCGGCGAGGGTCGCATTGAACGCCGCGACGACATCGCCCGGCCGCGCCCCCTTCGGCAATCGGAGGCGGATCGACCGTCCGCGCGGCTTCGCGAAGATCCGCCCGAGGAGGAAGCGCGCCGCGACACCATCACCGGCGATCGCCTTCTCGACGACGAGCCGCAGCAGTGCCTCCGCCTCGCCCTCGGCCAAAGCCTCGGCGAGCAGGGTTGCGCGGTTCTTCGTTCCCGGGAGCTTTCCTTTTGGGTTGCCTGATTGACCCGGCTGGAACCGGCCGTTTGCGTCTCGGGCCGCCGCGTGTTCGAAACGATCCATGACCATCTCCATCTCTGGCATATGTTCATGAGACGTTCCAATCAATGTCCAAATCAACATTTTTATGCCCATTCGGGAAATTACGCCCTTTACCAGCGCTTAGGGCCACGACCCTAGAATGATCGCCTCCGATTTCGCCGGCTGGACGCAAGTCTCACGACATGGCTCATTCGGTAGCGCCAAATCCCCTGCGGCGGTTGCTCGGCACCATAGTGCCGGCGTTTCTCGCCGGGGCCGCGCTGTGGTTCGGCGCGATGCGGCTCCTCTATGCGCTGCAATCGGCGCGCTGTCCCGCCGGCACCTTCTATTTCGACGGGGCGCAGCACGTCTTCGTTCGGGCGCCGCTCATGATCTCGGCCACCATCTTGGCCATCCACATCATCAACGAGATGGCGCTCCGGTTCCCGATCGTGCGTCGCGGTGTCGTCAAGGCGCCATCGCGGAGCACGGTCGCGCGCAACGCGCGTTCCGTAAGGTTCTCGCGGCGCCTTTTCCTCGGCAGCCTCGCCGTTGCGCTGCCGGTCAGCCTTGCTTTCACGCTCTGGCAATTCTGCCTCGTGCGCGACGCGGTCTGGTACGCGCCCTCGCCCTGGGACGCGCTGCATCGTTACGAATGGGCGGATGTCGCGGCGATCAAGGCAAGTTGCTGGCGCGGTCGCCACGGTATTATCGCCAGCTATGTCCTGACGATGGGCGACGGCGAATCAGTCAACATCATGGGCGCCGAGGACGCGGCGGCAGCGGCCTATCCCGAGATGGCCGAGGCTCTGCACGGCCTCGCTTTCGACTTCACCCCCGCCCGCGGCCGCTGCGCCACCGTTTTCGGGCCGATGCTGACCGAGCGGCCGTGAGGCCCGTCATTTCATCATCGGCATGACTCTCTCGGCAGCGACATATTCGACGCGGCGGTCGCTCGGCATCATCTTGCCGGGACTTCTCGCCGGCGCCGCTCTCTGGTTCGGCGCGACGAGGCTCCTCTACGCGCTGCAATCGGCGCGCTGTCCCGCCGACACCTTCTATTTCGACGGGGCGCAGCACATCTTCGTCCTGGCGCCGCTCATGGTCCCGGCCGTCTTCCTGGCCAGCTTCATGATGAACGCCATGGTGCTTCGGCTCCCGCCGATGCGCCGCGGCGTCGTCACCGCGCCGTCGCCCAGCACCGTCGTCCGCAACGCGCGCTACATACGGTCCTCGCGGCGCCTCTTCCTCGGCAGCCTTGCCATCGCGGTGCCGGTCAGCCTTGCTTTCACGCTCTGGCAATTCTGCCTCGTGCGCGACGCGATCTGGTACGCGCACTCGCCCTGGGCCGCGCTGCACCGTTACGAATGGGCGGATGTCGCGGGGGTCAAGGCGGATTGCTGGCGCCCTCGTAATGGCATCAGCGCGAGCTATGTCCTGACGATGGATGACGGCGAGTCGTTCAACGTCATGGGCGCTGAAAACGCAGCCGTCGCGGCCTATCCCGAGATGGCCGAAGCCTTGCACGGCCTCGCTTTCGACTTCACTCCCGCGCCGGGCCGCTGCGCCTCCATTTTCGGTCGAATGTTGAGCGAGCGACCGTAAGGCCCGTCACTTCATCGTCGGCATGACGAATTCGGCGCCGGCTCTAATGCCGGTCGGCCAGCGCGACATGATCGTCTTCATGCGGGTGAAGAAGCGCACCCCCTCGGGCCCGTACATGTAATGGTCGCCGAACAGCGAGCGCTTCCAGCCGCCGAAGCTGTGGAAGGCCATCGGCACCGGGATCGGCACGTTGATGCCGACCATGCCGATCTGGATGCGGTTCGCGAAATCGCGCGCGGCATCGCCGTCCCGCGTGAAGATCGCGGTGCCGTTGCCGAGCGCGTGGTCGTTGACGAGCTTCGTTGCGCGCTCGTAGTCGGGCGCGCGCACGACCGAGAGGACGGGACCGAAGATCTCCTCTTTCCAGATGGTCATCTCGGGCATGACCTCGTCGAAGAGGCAGCCGCCGAGGAAGAAGCCCTTCTCGTAGCCCTGGAGCTTGAGGCCGCGGCCGTCGACGACGAGCTTCGCCCCTTCCTTGACGCCCTGATCGACGTAGGAGCGCACCTTATCGAGATGCTGCTTCGTCACGAGCGGCCCCATCTCGGCCTCGGGATCGGTGCCGGGGCCGATTTTCAAGGCGCGGATGCGCGGCGCCAGGCGGTCGATCAGCTTGTCGGCGACGTTGCCCACCGCGACCGCGACCGAGACCGCCATGCAGCGCTCGCCGGCGGCGCCGTAAGCCGCGCCCATGAGCGCGTCGGTCGCCTGATCGAGGTCGGCATCGGGCATCACCACCATGTGATTCTTGGCGCCGCCCAAGGCCTGGACGCGCTTTCCGCTCGCCGCACCCGTCGTATAAATGTACTCCGCGATCGGCGTCGAGCCGACGAAGCTGACGGAGGCGATGCCGGGATGGTGCAAGATCGCGTCGACCGCGATTTTGTCACCGTTGACGACGTTGAAGACGCCGTCGGGGAGCCCCGCTTCCTTCAGCAGCGCGGCAAGGCGCAAGCCGAGGGACGGGTCGCGCTCGGAGGGCTTCAGGATGAAGCAATTGCCGCAGGCGAGCGCCACCGGGAACATCCACATCGGCACCATGGCCGGAAAGTTGAAGGGCGTGATGCCGGCGCAGATTCCGAGGGGCTGGCGCACCGACCAATTGTCGACGCCGCGCCCGATCTGCTCGCTGTATTCGCCCTTCAAGAGCTGCGGGATGCCGCAGGCGAATTCGACGACTTCGAGGCCGCGCGTCAGCTCGCCCGCGGCGTCGGAAAGGACCTTGCCGTGCTCGGCGGTGATGATCGCGGCAAGCGCGCCGGCGTCGCGCTCCACGATCTCACGGAAGCGGAAGAGCACGCGGGCGCGCGACAGCGCCGGCGTCGCCGCCCAGGCGGGGAAGGCCTTGGCCGCGGCGGCGACCGCGGCATCGATCTCGGCCGGCTCGGCGAAAGCGACGCGCTTCGTCACCTCGCCGGTCGCCGGGTTGAAGACATCGCCGAACCGGCCGCTCTTCCCCGCGACGATCCCTCCGCCGATGAAATGATGCAAATCCTCGGTCATTTTCCTCTCCGCGACCCGTTCCGATCGATTGCCAATATCCTACCGCCTAAGGACGCCGACCGACTAGCGCGCCAAAGGCCCGGCACGATTAACGGGAATTTGCCGATACCCGACGAAGAGAAGAACGACAAATCCGGCGAGCAAGGAAACGAAGCGGACGCTATCCTCGAGGTACTGCCAATAGCTCCAGTACCCATCGGCGACGGTCAGGATCCCGCCGAGGATGAGCCCGGTGCCGATCGCATGCAGTCGCATATATGCGCCGATGAGAATGGCGCCGATCCCCAGGGGCGTCGCCGCGATGATCAGAATACGGGCAAACTCTTGAGCAGCCGCCGCATACGCCTCGTTGTCCGCCTGCTGCTTGTCGAAGAAGGCCTTGCGTTCCTCGTCCGTTGCTGTCGGTTTCGGCGACTCCATGGCCGTGTGAAACGCTTGCCATTTCGGCGCGGGATGGAGGGCGCTCACTCCATAATAGACGAGCAGCGGAAGAATGATGGCGATGCCGAAGCCGATCGCGATTTGCCGTGCCAACATGACCCGCCCCTTCGTGTTCTCACCATCCTAGCGGCTCACGCGAGTCGTGGCGTGGTTGCCGTCACTGAGCCCTCTCCCCTCGGGGAGTGGTTTGGTGTGGGGGAGTCGCCGCAGCGACGATGCTTGCGAAGATCGCACCGGCGTCGGCTTCCCCTCACCCTCCCCGCGCTAACGCGCGGGTCCCTCCCGCTCCCCGAGGGGCGAGGGCTGTTTCGCGCCGCTTGCCAGGGCATCTACGCCGCCGCACTCTCCGCGCATGTCCCAAGCGCTCGACATCCTCTACCCTTCCGGCTTCTACTCCTACCAGGCGCCGGTGCATCTCGATTACGTCGCGGCGCTGGGCGGCCTCGCGCCGCCGGCCGGGGACGGCGCGCCCTTCACCTATCTCGATCTCGGCTGCGGCGACGGTTTCACCATCATCCTGCTGGCGGCGGTGTATCCGGAAAGCCGCTTTCTCGGCGTCGATCTCAATCCGGGACACGTCGCGGTCGGGACGGCGCTCGCGAAGGCCGGCGGAATCGACAATGTCCGCCTCATCGAGGGCGGCTTCGAGGAGTGGCGGCGGCTCGATCTGCCGGAGTGCGACTACATCGCCATGCACGGCGTCTATGCCTGGATCAGCGAGGCGGCGCGCGAGGCCGTGCTCGCGCTGACGGCGTCGCGCCTCAAGCCAGCTGGGCTTCTCTATGCCGGCTACAATGCATATCCCGGCTGGGCGGCGATCGCGCCGCTGCGCCAGTTCTTCCTCGACTATACGCGCGGCATGGCGGGCGATCCCGTCGCCAATATCGGCGCAACCTTGCGCCATCTGCGCGAGCTGCGCGCCAAGGGCGCCGGTTTCTTCGCGCAGAACCCGTCGGCGGCGAGCGTCCTCGAGGACATGGCGGGGAAGGATATCCGCTACGTCGCGCACGAGATCTATTCGCCCTACTGGTCGCCGCTGCCCTTCTCGGCGGTGGCAACGCAGATGGAAAGCGCCGGCCTTGCCTTCGCCGGCAGCGCCGATCTCCAGCACAATTACGCGCGGCCCTCGGTCAAGCCCGAATTCGTGCCGCTCTTGCTGAAGGAAACGGATCGCCGGCGCGCCGAGCTTTATCGCGACACCGTCAACAACACCTTCTTCCGCCGCGACGTCTTCGTCAAAGGCGCAGCGCCCCGGCCGTCGCCCGCCGAGGTCGCGCGCCGGCTCGAGCCGTTCTCCTTCGGCAGCCGCGTGCCGCTCGGCGAGCTCAACCGCGCGCTCGCGCTGCCGGATGGCGAGATGACGCTCGAGACGCCGCTCTTCCGCGCCCTGCAGCGCGCTCTCGCCGACGGCTCCTCGCGCATCGACGAGCTGCGGCAACGCCCGGAGTTGGCGGCGACGCCGGCCGAGGTGATCGCGCAAGCGATCCAGATGCTGACGCTCGGCCACCAGATCGTACCCTTCGCCGCGCCGACGGCGCCGGTCGGCGGGGCGACGCCCGCGGATTGGACGATCCCCCTCGCGCTCAACCGTCGCCTCATCAAGGAGCCGCTGGCCGGTATGAACCCGCTGCTGCCGATGGCGCCGGCGCTCGGCATCCCGGCGCCGATGGTGCGGGACGACGCGCTGGTGCTGCTCGCCGTCGCCGAGGCGGGCCGCGCCGGCGCCGCTGCTTGGGCATGGGACTTTGCCGTTGAGCGCCGCGCCTTCCTCACCCGCAAGGGCGCACCCGCGACGGACCGCGCGGCGCACGACACGGCGCTCGCCGAGATCCTGACGGCGCTGGCGCCGCGTTTGGCGAAATACGCCGAGATCGGGGTCATCAAGCCGCGGTGAGTGGGGTGGCGGGCCAGGAAAGAACGTTTGAACCACGAAGACACGAACGACACGAAGGGACCGAGCCCGCGCGAAGCGATGTCACCAAGCGGCCGGGCTCGAGGACACGGGCAACGACGGTTTGCACGGCGCTGCGCGCAGGAAGAACTTCGTGTTCTTCGTGTCTTCGTGGTGAATCGTTCTATCCGACCCTTCCTCACTCCGCCGCGATTGCCGGCACGGGCGCTGGTGAGCGGAAGAGTTTCAGGAGCTCGGCTTCGCGCGCCTTCGCCGCGGCGAGGTTTCCGTCCTTCACATGGCCGAAGCCGCGGATGTGCCCTGCGGTTTCGGCGAGCGCCACGGCAAGCGGATGGTTCGCGGCATCGAGGCGCGAGAGCACTTCCGC
>JBGPOZ010000025.1:0-32517 GCA_041488295.1 Allostellaceae bacterium | reverse complement strand
TGTCTGGCACGCGACTGCCGGCGAGATCGCCGCGTGGAGCCTGCGCCAGACCGGGCCGGCAGCCGGAGCGTAGGGGCGGCCGTCCGCCCCCGGCACCGCTGCGGTTACGAGCCCAGCTTCATGCCGTCCAGGCGGATGATGCCGTCGGGATAAGGGGTGAAGCCCTCGAGCTTGGCAGTGACGCCCCACAGCCATTTCAAATGGTAGAGGAAGATGTGCGGCCGGGCGGCGAGATAGATCGCCGCCGCTTCGCCATAGAGCTTCTGCCGCTCGGCGATCACCGTCCTCTGCCGCGCCTTCGCCAGAAACGCGTCGAGATTGGCATCGCAATACTTGCCCCAATTGAGGAAACCGTCGCAGGCGAGCCAGATGCTGATGTTGCCGTCGGGATCGGGCCGGCCGCTCCAGATGACGATGGTCGCCTGGAAATCGCCTTTGGTCGCCGCAGCGACCATCGTATTGGCTTCATTCGTTTCGAGCTTGATCTCGAACCCCGCCTCCGCCGCCATCTGCTGGATGACCTGCGCCACCTGCTGCTCGACCGGGTTGTTGGCGACGAGGATCGTGAAGGCGGGATGCGGCACGCCGGCTTCGGCGAGAAGGCGCTTCGCCTTGGCGAGGTCGCGCGGCGGGACCGGGAAATCCTTGGCGTAGTACGCCGTGCCGGGCGCCACCGGCTGGTTGCTCGGGATGTATTCGCCGTTGAAGACGACCTGGTTCAGGACGGCGCGGTCGATCGACGCTTCAAGCGCCTCCCGCACCTTCAGATTCTGCCCGAGCGGATTCTTCGCCTGCTCGCCGGCACCGGTGTTGATGAAGAGATTGTAGTAGGCGAGAGACGGGCTCTCGACGAGCCTCAGGCGGGAATCGGCGCGGACCGTGGCGAGATCGGTCGCGGCGATGCGCTCGGCGATCTCGAGCCCGCCCGAGCGGAGATTGGCGAGGCGCACGCTGTTGTCCGGCACCGCCACATAGGTCACGCGATCGAGCTTGATCGCGCCGGCATTCCAGTAACGGTCGAACTTCTCGAGCGCAATGTGGTCTTGCGCCACCCGCTCGACGAATCTGAAGGGGCCGGAGCAGACCAGATTGCTCGAGAGCTTGTCGCCCGCCGCTGCGATCGCCTTGGGCGAGATCATCATGCCGGAACGGTCGGAGAGGATGCCGAGCAACGGCGCATAAGGCTCGGAGAGGACGAAGCGCACGGTCAGCGGATCGACCGCCTCGACGGCGCCCACCTGCTTCAGCTCGGTCTTGCGCTTCGATTCGGGCGCCGTCTTGTAGCGCTCGATATTGGCCTTGACGGCGGCGGCGTCGAAGGGCGTCCCGTCATGGAAGACGACGCCGGGGCGCAGTTTCATGGTGAGAGCGAGGTTGTCCGCCGACCACGCCCATTCGGTCGCAAGCTGCGGCACATAGGCTAATCTCTGGTCGATATCGACGAGCTTGTCGCAAAGGCCGGCGAAGACGACGCGACCGACGAAGCTGACGCCTTGTGCCGGGTCGAGCGCGTCGGGATCCTCTTGCAGCGCGATCCGCAGGGTGCTCGCCGCCGCGACATTGCCGGCGATGACGAGACACGCGCCGAGCACCGCAAGTCCCAGTATTCTTTTCGTCATTCGTTTCCTCCGCTCTTCCGCCGTAATGTGACCGGACGACCCGACCGACGCAAGCCGCCAACGGCGCGACGACGGCGGCCGGCGACGATCCGCCTTGATTCCGCCACTCGCCCGCCGATAATCGCATTCGACCGAGATACGGGTTCGAGCAGCAGGATTTGAGCCGATGATGCGCCGTCTCCTGATTTCCGTCGCCGCGATCGCGCTGCTGGGACTTCCCGTCCTGTACGCCGCCGATACGCCCCCGCCCGGCGGCGTCTCGCAGCAGGCGCTCGACCTCTTCGCCAAGGCGATGGCGACCGTCAAATCGGATTACGTCGAGCCGGTCGATGACGAAAAGCTGGTCGAGCTGGCCCTCGGCGGCATGCTGAGCGGGCTCGATCCGCATTCGAGCTATCTCAACAAGGCAGCCTTCGAGGAAATACGCGTCCAGACGCGTGGCCAGTATGGCGGCCTCGGAATGGAGGTGACCCAAGAGAACAACATGATCAAGGTCGTCTCGCCGATCGACGACACGCCGGCGGCGAAGGCCGGATTGAAACCCGGCGACCTGATCGCCAAGATCGACGGCGAGCCGACGACAGACCTCACCCTCAACGATGCCGTGGAAAAGCTGCGCGGACCTGTGGGCAGCACTGTCGTCGTCACGATTCTGCGCTCCGGCCGCGAGCCGTTCGATGTGAGTTTGGAGCGCGCCGAGATCAAGATCAAATCGGTGAAGACGCATCTCGAGCGCGAGAATGTCGGCTACATCCGCATCAGCAGCTTCATCGAGGGAACCGACCGCGATCTGCGCGCCGGCGTGGCGCAGCTCGACACGGATAGCGGCGGCAAGCTGATCGGCTATGTGCTCGATCTGCGCAACGACCCGGGCGGCCTCGTCGACCAGGCGGTGGCGGTATCCGACGATTTCATCGAGAAGGGCGAGATCGTCTCGATCCGCGGCCGTCGCCCCGACGATATGAAGCGCTACATGGCGACGGCGGGCGACATCACGCATGGGAAGCCCCTCGTCGTCCTCATCAATGGCGGCTCGGCCTCGGCCTCGGAGATCGTCGCCGGGGCGCTGCACGACGATCATCGCGCGATCCTGCTCGGAACCAAATCCTTCGGCAAGGGCTCGGTGCAGACGATCATCCCGCTTGCCGGCCACGGCGCGCTGCGCCTGACGACGGCGCGCTATTACACGCCGTCCGGCCGCTCGATCCAGGCGGAAGGCATCGTGCCCGACATCGCGGTCGAGCCGGCGCGCATCGAAAAACTCGGCGAGACCGGCATCGTGCATGAAGCCGATTTGCGCAACGCGCTCAAGAATCCGGAAGCGGCGAAGGCAACCCCGTCTGCCCGACCTGCCAAAGTGCCGCCAGGCGCAACCCCGGCCGCGGCTCCCGCACCCGAGCTCGAAGCCGCAACGATCGGCACGGCAGCGGATTACCAGCTCGCCCGCGCCGTCGATCTCCTCAAAGGCGTCGCCATGCTGCATAGCGGCGCGGTCGATTGAGTCCATGTCACCGACATGACCGCCGCCTTCCGCTTCGACCCGATCGTGCTGCCGCCCGAATGCGAGCGATTGCGCGGCGAGATCGCCGGCTTCGTCGCCGAGGAGAAAGCCGCCGGCCGCTGGCGCCCGCATGGCGGCGATTTCGGCTCGCGCCATTCGCCCGAATTCAGCCGCCGCCTCGGCGCGCGCGGCTGGATCGGCATGACCTGGCCGCGCCGTTATGGCGGCGCCGAGCGCAGCTTCCTCGAACGTTATGTCGTGACCGAGGAGCTGCTGGTCGCCGGCGCCCCGGTCGCCGCCCATTGGATCGCCGACCGCCAGAGCGGGCCGCTGCTCCTGCGCTTCGGCACCGAGGCTCAGCGCCAGCGCTTGCTCCCCGGCATCTGCCGCGGCGAGACCTTTTTCTGCATCGGCATGAGCGAGCCCGATTCCGGCTCCGATCTCGCCTCGATCCGCACGCGCGCCGTCGCCGTCGATGGCGGCTGGGAGGTGACCGGGGCCAAGGTATGGACGAGCCACGCGCAGCGCGCGCACTACATGATCGCGCTCGTCCGCACCGGGCCCGCCGGCGACGACCGGCATCAGGGGTTGAGCCAGCTCGTCGTCGACCTCGCCGCGCCGGGCATCGCGATTCGCCCGATCAAGAACCTCGCGGGCGACGAAGATTTCAACGAGGTCGTCTTCGACAAGGTGCTCGTCCCGGCCGACATGCTGGTGGGCGAGGCCGGTAGCGGCTGGAAGCAAGTGACGAGCGAGCTCGCCTATGAGCGGAGCGGGCCCGAGCGTTTCCTCAGCACGACGCGCCTCTTCATCGAGCTGCTCCGCCGCGTCGGCGCCGATCCCGAGCCGCGCGTGGCCGCCGCGATCGGCCGCATCGGCGCGCATCTTTGGACCTTGCGCCGGATGTCGCTCGCCGTCGCCGGCAAGCTTCAGGCCGGCGAGATGCCCAATCTCGAAGCTGCGCTCGTCAAGGATCTCGGCAACGCCTTCGAGCGCGAGATCCCGGAGATCCTCCGCCTCGTTGCGCCCGGCCGCCGCCGTCCCGGCAGCAACGATGCCTTCGAGGAAATGCTGGCCGAAACGGTGCTCAACGCCCCCTCCTTCACCTTGCGCGGCGGCACGCGCGAAATCCTGCGCGGCATCATCGCGCGCGGGCTCGGCCTCAGATGACCGACACCCTCGTCTTCGATGCGGCGGAGCGTCTTTTCGCCGATCTCGTGACGCCGGCGCTCGTCAACGCCGCCGAGGCGGGCACGTTTCCCGACGCGCTGTGGCGTGCCGTCTCCGAGAACGGCTTTCTCGACCCGCTTGCCGCCGGCGACGGGCTTTCCGGTGTCGTCGACGCCGTCGCGATCCTGCGCGCCGTCGGCCGCCACGCCGTGCCCTTGCCGATGGCCGAGACGATGCTTGCGCGCTGGCTCCTCGCGAGCGCCGGCCGCGCAGCGCCGGCAGCGCCGGTCGCGCTCGCGCCGGTCGAGCCCGGGGACCGGCTCGAGGCCGGCCAAGACGGCGGAGGCTGGCGCGTGCGGGGCACCGCGTCCTTCATCCCCTGGGCGCGCCATGCGACGCATCTCCTCGCCCTTGCCGGCCCCGCCGCGTTCCTTATCCCAATCGACGCCGTTTCCTTGCGCGACGAGAGGAACCTCGCCGGCGAGCCGCGCGCGCACGCGACACTCGATGCACGCGGCGAAAGACTCGCGCTGCCTTTCGGGATCGACCGCGACGCCGTGCTGCGCTTTGGCGCACTGTTCCGCGCGGCGCAGATGGCAGGGGCGCTCGACGGCGTCCTTCAGATGGCGACGCAATACGCCAATGACCGCGTTCAATTCGGCCGGCCGATCGGCAAGTTCCAGGCGATCCAGCAGCAACTGGCGCTGCTCGCCGAGGAGACCGCGGCAGCGACCGTCGCCGTCACCGCCGGCGCGGCGCAGATCGCGGCGGGCGGCGATCTCTTCTTCGCCGCCGCGACCGCCAAGATCCGCGCCGGCGAGGCCGCCGGCAAGGCAAGCGAGATCGCCCATCAGGTGCATGGCGCGATCGGCTTCACGCACGAGCACGCGCTCCATCACCTGACGCGCCGCCTGTGGTCGTGGCGCGATGAATTCGGCAGCGAGAGTTTCTGGTCGATGGAGCTCGGTGGGCGCATCGCCGCCGGCGGGGCCGAGGCGTTCTGGCCGACGATGACGCGATAGCGCTATCGGATGCACCGAGCGTTTCCCCCCACCCCGACCCTCCCCCGCAAGGGGGGAGGGGGAAATGATGCACGTTCGGAGCCAATCTCCCTCCCCCCTTGCGGGGGAGGGTCGGGGTGGGGGGCGATCTCTCCGCTTCTCGGTGCCACGACGCAAATCTGCGGTCATGCCTGAGCGCGATTTGACGCCGCTCTTCCGCCCGCGCGCCGTCGCCGTGATCGGCGCTGCCGAGGATCCGGCCAAGATCCGCGGCCGCATCCTGGCGCAGCTTTTGGGCTGCGGCTTTCCGGGCGGCATTTATCCCATTCATCCGAGACATGGCGAAATTCAGGGGCGGACGGCCTTCCCGAGCATCGCCGCCGCGCCGCGCCCGATCGATCTCGCGCTCATCGCGATCCCGGCGGAAAGCGTGCCGGCGACGCTGGAGGAATGCGCCGCCGCCGGGGTCAAGAGCGCGCTCGTCTTCAGCTCGGGCTTCGCGGAAGAGGCGGGCGGCGCGCCGCGCGCGCTGCAGGAGCGCGTGCGCGCCATCGCGCGGGGCAGCGGCATGGTCGTCGCCGGCCCCAATTCGGTCGGCATGCTCGATCTCATGACCCCGCTCGTCGCGAGCTTCAGCCCGGCGGTCGATCTCGCGATGCTGCCGGCACTGCGGGCCGATCCGGCGCCGCGCCGCATCGGCATCATCTCGCAAAGCGGCGGATTGGGATTTGCGCTCTTCAATCGCGGCCTGAAGCGCCGCCTCGCTTTCAGCACCGTTGTCAACACCGGCAACGAGGCGGCGCTCGATGCGTGCGACGTCATCGAATGGCTGCTCGGCGATCCGCGCACCGGCGTCATCCTGATGTTCATCGAGGCGATCCGCCGCGGCCGCCGCTTCATCGAGCTTGCCGAGCGCGCGCTCGAACTCGGCAAACCGATCATCGTCGCGAAGATCGGCCGCTCGAAAGCAGGACGCCGTGCCGCCGCCTCGCACACGGCGAGCCTCACCGGCTCGGACGAAGCCTACGAGGCGGTGTTCCGCCGCTACGGGGTCATCCGCGCCGACGACCAGGACGAGATGCTCGACATCGCCGCCGCCGCGGCGCTCGTCCCGCCGCCGCGCGGCAAGCGCGTCGGCATCGTCTCGATCTCGGGCGGCGTCGGCGGCTGGCTCGCCGACACGGTGACGGCGGCGGGGCTCGATGTGCCCGAATTCAGCGCGGCGCTGCAAAGGCGCATCCGCGAATATCTGCCGAGCTACGGCGCCGCCTTCAACCCGATCGACATCACGGCGCAGGCGATCGGCAACGATCATCGCCTGCGCTCGATCGCGGCGCTCGATGACGCCGATGAGGTCGACGCGATCATCGCCGTCTCCTCGCTGATCGGCGATCATCGCCTCGTCGACGAGAAGGCGGCGCTCGGCGAGATCGTCGGTCGGCGGCAGAAGCCCATCCTCTTCTACAGCTACACGCTGCCCTCCGAGCAGAATCTCGGCCATCTCGCCGCGATCGGCGCACCCTGCTACACGAGCCTGCGCGGCGCGGCGCGGGCGCTTGCCGCTCTTCTCGCACGGGAAAGGGCGCGGCGGGCTCTGGGCCAGGGCTCCGTCGCGGCGCCGACCGCACTCGAGCGCGGCACAGTCTTGCGTCTCCTCGACGACGCCGACGTTGTGCTCTGCGAATACGAGGCCGCGGCGATCCTTGCGCACTACGGCATCTCCGTGATGCCGTCCATCCTGGCGCGGAGCGCCGCCGAGGCCGTCGTGGCAGGCGCGCAACTCGGCTTCCCCGTCGCGCTCAAGATCCAGTCGCCCGACATTCCGCACAAGACCGAGCTGGGCGGCGTCGTGCTCGGCATCGCCGACGCGGCGGCGCTGTCCATCGCGCATGATTCGCTCCTGGCGCGCGTCGCTGCGGCGGCGCCGCAGGCGCGCCTGCGCGGCGTTCTCGTCCAGAAGATGGCGCCGGCGGGCCTCGAGATGCCCGGCGTCGAGATGATCGCCGGCACGACCGTCGATGCCGATTTCGGCCCGCTCGTCACCGTCGGGTTCGGCGGCATCCATGTCGAGGTGCTGCGCGACGCCGCGGCGACGCCGCTGCCGCTCGACGAGGCCGCCGCCGACGCGCTTCTGACGCAACTCCGCGGCACGACGCTGCTCGGCCCGCTGCGCGGCGCCCGTGCACGCGACCGCGCCGCGCTCATTCAGCTTCTTGTCCGTCTCGCGCGCCTTGCCGGCGATTTCGCCGAGCGCATCGTCTCGATCGATCTCAATCCCGTGCGGCTTTTTGCCGAAGGCGAGGGCGTCGCCATTCTGGACGCCCTCATCGAGCAGCGCCGCCCCGATCCCAACGAGGAACCATGACCGACCATCTCCGCTTTGCCATCGACGGCCGCATCGCCACGATCACGCTCGACCGGCCCGAGCGCATGAACGCCTTCACCTTCGAGATGATCGACGCCTGGGTCGAAGCCATCGCCGAATGCCGGCGCAACGACGCCATCCGCGTCCTCATCGTCACCGGCGCCGGCAAAGCGTTCTGCAGCGGCGGCGACATCGTCGAGATGAAGGAGCGCCTTGCGCACCCGCCGGCACGGCGCAAGAGCGAGTTGTGGAACCGCATCCAGCGCATCCCGCTCGCACTCGAGGATTTCGACAAGCCGGTGCTGGTGGCGGTGAACGGCGCGGCGACCGGGGCGGGCATGGACCTCGCCCTCATGGGCGACATCCGCTACGCCGCAACGAGCGCGCGCTTTGCCGAGACCTATGTGCGCGTGGCGCTGGTGCCGGGCGCCGGCGGCGCGCATTTCCTGCCGCGCCTCGTCGGCACGGCAAAGGCGCTCGAGCTGTTCTGGACCGGCGATTTCATCGATGCCGTCGAGGCCGAGCGGATCGGCCTCGTCAACAAGGTGCTGCCCGACGACGCGCTCTTGCCCCATGTCCGCGCCGTCGCCGAGCGCATCGCCGCCGCCCCCGCGCTCTCGGTGCGCTTCATCAAGCGCGCCGTGCTCCAGGGCATGCGCAACGATCTGCGGGCCAACCTCGACCTCATCTCCTCGCACTACGCCGTCGTCACCTCGGCGCCCGACCACCGCGAGGCGGTCGAAGCCTTCATCGCGAAGCGCAAGCCCGTCTTCGAGTAGCCCTGGTAGCGTCGCGGCGTGGACATCCGGTCGGGTGAACGGCATCATCGCCCCGACTGAGACAAGATCGATGAGGATGAAACCGATGTTGACGCTTTACTACAGCCCCGGCGCCTGCTCGCTGGCTTCCCATATCGGCCTCGAGGAGGCGGGCGCGTCCTACGAATCGAAGCCCATCCTTCTCGCCAAGGGCGAGCACCGGACCGAGGCCTATCTCAAGATCAATGCGCGCGGCAAGGTGCCGGCGCTCGCGACCGAGGACGGCGTCCTCACCGAGAACACCGCCATCCTGACATACCTTGCCAAACGCTTCCCGGCGGCGCAGCTCATGCCTGGGGACCCGCTCGGCGAGGCGCGCTGCATCTCGTTCATGGCATGGCTCTCGAACACGGTGCATCCGTGCTTCACCCATTTCTTCCGGCCCGAGCGCTTCACGTCGCAGGAAAGCGCCCACGCCGCGATCAAGGAGACGGGGAAGAAATCCTTCTTCGCCAATCTGCAGGAGATCGACGGTCTGCTCGCCGGCAAGGAATGGGTCCAGGGATCGCAATTCACCGTGTGCGATCCCTATGCTCTCGTCTTCTACAGCTGGGGCTTCGGCATCGATCTGCCGGTGAAGGATCTGAAGAACTACACCGCCCTCACGGACCGGATGCTGAAGCGGCCGGCGGTGCGCAAGGTGCTCGAGCGCGAGAACAACAAGATGCTGCAGGCGGCCTGAGCCGGCGGCACGCCGGCCGCCCTCACTCGCGATCGATGCTGAGGCGGCCGGCGCCGACGACGAACAGGAACAGAAGGCCGCCGAGGATCGCCACATTCTTCCAGAAGTTGATGGCCTGCGCCTGCCGCGCCGCGTCGGCGAATTCCCAGAAGCGGTGCGAGCTCACGGTGGCGATGATCGTGAAAGCCATCAAGCCGAGCGCGGCGTGCCGCGTCTTGATACCCAAAAGGATTGCGATCGGAGCGAGGATTTCGATTGCTGCGCCGAGCGGCGCCATGATGCCGGGCGCGGGGAAGCGGCGCAACGCCAGCGACGTCGCGAAACCGGAGAGGTTCATGAGCTTGCCGAAGCCGCTCGGAAGGAAGAGTGCGGCGATCAGCAGCCGCCCGAGCAGCAGCAGAACCGGCGCGCCGCGCTGGGCGATTGTGTCGACGAAGGAACGTTTCATGGCGGCGCGTCTCTTTCCTGACGTTGCGTCAAACGATCGATTTCCGCAAAATCATCGGCGGTAAGCGGCCAGTCGGCCGCAGTGACGTTGGCGTCCAATTGCTCGGGCTTGGTCGCGCCGGCGATGACGCTTGCCACGGCAGGTCGCGCCGCGAGCCAGCTGAAGGCGAGCTCGAGCAGGCTTCGCCCGCGCTCGCGCGCGAACCCTTCCAATCGCTCGACGATCGACCAATTCGTGTCCGTGGCATACCGATCCGCAAGGTTCTGCATGTAGCTGAGGCGCGCACCCGCGGGCATCGGCGCGTTCCGCTTGTATTTGCCGGTGAGAAGACCGCTCGCCAGCGGGAAATAGGGCAAGAGCCCCAGCCCGTAAGCGGTCATCGCCGGCACCAGCTCGCGCTCGGCGTCGCGGACGAGAAGGCTGTACTCGTCCTGGCACGAGACGAAAGCGTTGAGCCGGCCATGACGCGCCGTCCATTGCGCCTCGACGACTTGCCAGGCGGGAAGGTTCGAGCAGCCGATGTAACGTACCTTGCCCTGCCGCACGAGGTCGTCGAGCGCGCGCAAGGTCTCCTCGATCGGCGTCAGCTTGTCGGGACTGTGCAGTTGATAGAGATCGAGCCAGTCGGTCTTGAGGCGTCGGAGGCTCGCCTCGACCGCGCTCATGATGTAGCGCCGCGAGGCACCCTTCAGCACGCCCGCCTCATCCATCGGCATGGCGAATTTGCTGGCAAGGACGATGTCCTTGCGCCGGTCGCCGAGGATCTGCCCGAGGCATTCCTCCGACCCGCCGCGGTTGCCGTAGACGTCGGCGGTGTCGAAGAGGGTGATGCCGAGATCGAGCGCGCGGTGGACGACCTTGCGTGAGGCTTCAAGGTCGATGCGGCCGCCGAAATTGTTGCAGCCGAGGCCGACGAGCGAGACTTGCAGGCCGGATTTGCCGAGATTGCGCAGCTTCATGAGAACCGCCTTTCCGAAACACCTACGCGGTGCATTGTCGCCGAGGACCACCCGTCTCGACAAGGGTGCGCCGCCGATCGCGGCTGCTCAGAATTGATAGAGCCGCGCGGGGTTCTCGACGAGGATCTTGCGGCTCAGCGTCGCATCGGGCGCCCATTCGCCGAGGAGGTTGAGGGCGTGCCCATCATCGATGGGAAGGAATGGCTCGATCGCCGCGATGTTCCTGTCGTGCCGATGGTCGAGCCCGGTATGCGGCCAATCGGAACCCCACAGCATGCGGTCGGGATTGGCGGCGATGAGCGGCGCCGCGAGATGGGCCATGTCGGCGCAGCCGGCGACGTCGGAGAGGCGAGAGGCGGCCGAGAGCTTGACATAGACATGGCCGCGGCGCGCCAGCTCGACGAGCGCTGCGAAGCCGGGTTGCGTCGGACCCGCCGCGGCACGAGCCCCGCTGAAATGGTCGACGACGAGCGGAACCGCCAATGCGGCGATCTCGTCCTGCAAGGCGGCGATCACCGCGAGCGGCATGTAGGCCTGGATATGCCATCCGAGCCGCGCGCTGCGGGCGGCGGCGGCGGCAAGGCTCTGGCGGGCCTCACCGACATCGCTTTTGCCGGCGGTGACGAAATTGAGGCGGAGGCCTCGCACGCCCGCGCGATGGAGCTCACCCAGCGTCGCGTCGGTCGTGGCATCGTCGATGACCGCGACGCCGCGCGCCCGCGCCCCGAGCCGGTGCAGCGCGTCAACCATGCACCGATTGTCGGCGCCGTAGACGCTGGGCTGGACGAGGACGACGCGGCCGAGACCCAAATCGCGGTGCAGCGCATCGAGCTCTTCGACCGACGCGTCTGCGGGCGTATAGCGCCGATTGGGCGCGAAGGGGTAGCGATCCGCCGGGCCGAAGACATGCGTGTGGCAGTCGCAGGCATCGCGCGGCGCGACGAAATTCGGCGCCGTCCGCCGCATCGTCGTCATCTCCTCGCGCGGTTGATGGCCGCCCATACGCGCTCGGGCGTCGCCGGCATGTCGAGGTGGTGGATGCCGAGCGGCGCCAGCGCGTCGCAGACGGCGTTCATCGTCGCCGCCAGCGCGCCGACCGTTCCCGCCTCGCCCACCCCCTTGGCGCCGAGCGGGTTGACCGCGGTCGGCACCTCGCGCGTCTCGACGGCGAAGGCCGGCAGGTCGCCCGCGCGCGGCATGGCGTAATCCATGAAGGACGCGGTGAGAAGCTGCGCCGTGCCGGTCTCATGGACGATCGCCTCGCCGAGCGCTTGCCCCACCCCTTGCGCGACGCCGCCATGGACCTGGCTGCGCACCAGCGCCGGGTTGAGGACGCGCCCGACATCCTCGACGACGCTGTAGCGCTTCAGCTCGGTCCGCCCTGTCTCGGGGTCGATCTCGACCTCGCAGATGTGGCAGCCATTGGGGAAGGTGACGTCGGTCGGCTGGAACTCGGCCCTCCCCTCGAGGCCCGGCGTCATGCCCTCGGGCAGGCGCGCCGGGTCCTCGGCAAAGCGCGCGACCTCGGCGAGGCCGGCGGAGCGGTCGGTGCCGGCGACGCGGAAGCGCCCCTCGGCGAAGACGATGTCGGCGGCGGCGGCTTCGAGCAGCTCGCCAGCGAGGAGGCGGCCCTTTTCCAAGGTCTTGTCGAGAGCGAGCGAGACCGCGGTGCCACCGACGCAGAGCGCGCTCGACCCGCCGCTGCCGCGCCCTTGCGGCAGGTGATCGGTGTCGCCTTGGCCGAATTCGACCTTGTCGAGAGGCACGCCGAGGCGCTGGGCGACGAGCTGCGCGAAGGCGGTCTCGATCCCTTGCCCCGTCGACATCGCGCCGGTGAGGAGCGTCACCGTGCCGTCGGCCGAAACGCGCAGCGACGAGGTATCCTTGCCCGGCTTGCCGAAGGGGCCGCCCGCGACCTCGATCGGGTTGCAGATGCCGATGCCGCGCAGCTTTCCGCGCGCCTTCGCCTCCGCACGCCGCGCGGCGAAGCCTTCGCGATCGGCGAGAAGCGCCGCAGCATCCATGTTGCCGGCGAAATCGCCGCAATCATAGGTGAAGGTGAGCGCCGTCCTGAACGGCATCGCCGCTTGCGGCACGAGGTTGCGCCGGCGCAGCTCGAACGGGTCCATCTCGATCTCGCGAGCCGCCACGTCGATGAGTCGCTCGATGGTGAAAGTCGCCTCCGGCCGGCCGGCGCCGCGATAGGGCGCGGTCGGCGCGGTGTTGGTGAGGACGCCGTAAGCCTCGGCGGCGATGGCGGGGGTGCGATAGACCCCGGCGATGCCGCCGATATTGTTGATGGTCGAGAGCGAGCGGCCGGAGAGATAGCCGCCGACATTGATGTCGTGCCGCACCTTGAGCGCGAGGAAATTCCCGTCTTTGTCGAGCGCGAGCGCGGCCCGGACGCCGATGTCGCGGGCATGGTCGTCGGAGAGGAACGCCTCGGTGCGGTCGGAGACCCAGCGCACCGGCCGGCCGAGGCGCCGCGCCGCCCACAGCACGAGGACGTCCTCGGGATGGACGCCGGACTTCATGCCGAACGAGCCGCCGACATCGCCGGCGACGACGCGCAAGCGCGCCGCCTCGATCTTGAAGATCGTCTGCGCCAGCGCGGTCTTCAGTTGATAGGGCGATTGGTGGCTGAGATAGAGCGTGAGGCGGCCATCGGGGTCGACGGCGCCGGTGCAGACGCGCGGCTCGAGCGAGCTCGCGGCGACGCGCGTGATGGCGAAATCGAGGCGCGTCACATGGGCGGCACTCCGCAGCGCTGCCTCGACCGCATCGGCATCACCCCGCTTCCAGAGAAAACCGATATTGTCGGGCGCCGCCTCCCACACCGCCGGGGCGCCGGGCGCCAGCGCCTCGCGTGACGTCGCGACGGCCGGCAGCGGCTCGTATTCGACGGCGACGCGCTCGGCGGCTTCGGTGGCGGCGGCGACGCTTTCGGCGACGACGAGCACGACCGGCTCGCCGACGAAGCGCACGCGCTCGCGGGCGAGGATCGGGCGCGTCTGCGGCACCTTGGCGCCGTCGGGCCGCGCGAGCTCGACGCCGGCTGGGAGGTCGGGCATGCCGTCGGCGGCGAGATCCGCCGCGGTGAAAACGCCGAGGATTCCGGGCGCGGCGCGCGCCGCCGTCGCATCGATCGCGCGGATCGTCGCGTGCGCATGCGGCGAGCGCAGCACGACGGCGTGGCTCAGCCCCGCCAGCGTCAGATCCGCCGTGTATCGCCCCTTGCCCGTGAGAAGCCGGTAGTCCTCGCGGCGCGTCACCGCGTGTTCCGCGGGCATGTCATCGGGCATCGTTCTCGCTCCTCGTCATTCTCGAACGCCGGAAGCCCGGTCGTCGCGCGCTACAATAGCGCGACTTCACCACATCCGATCAATCGGGAGAGCGGCAATGCTGCCATGCCGAGACGATGGCGCCGGCGAGAAGTCGCAAGCCTTTCGTCGTTTTGGTGGGCATTAGAGAAGCGCCGTCTCGGCGCGAGTCCGCTGTTTGGGCACGAAAAAGCCCCGCGCGAGGCGGGGCTCAGTCCAAGGTGAAGCTAGCGCGAGACTCTATTGTTGCCAGACCGGCTTGCCGAGGTCGATCTGAGAGGGGCTCGTCAGACCGCCGACCGCCGCACCGGCCGCGCCGCCGATCGCAGCGCCGGCGAGGGGCGCCCCGACGAGAGCGCCGGCGACGATGCCGACGCCGGCGCCGATGGCGCCGCCGGTGGCGGCGCGGTCACCGGTCCCGGTACCGCAAGCCGCGAGGGAAAGCGCCAGAGATGCCGCTACCAGCGTGAGTCGTGCAGACATCGCATCAATCTCCTTCAAAGCCAACGCAAGTGACGCCGCGGCAGCCGTCTTTCGCTCCCCGAACAACGCAGCGGCGATGATACCGCCAAGAGGTAAACCGATTCGCCCGCTCAGCGGAAGTGGCCACGTCCGCCGAAGGAAAAGCCGAGGCCGATCGAGGGACCGTAATAGGCCGGCGGGTAGGCGTAGTAAGCGGGCGGCGCGGGGTAGGCGTAGTAAGCGGGCGGCGGCGCATAAGAATAGGCAGGGGCGGGCGGCGGCGCATAAGAATAGGCAGGAGCGGGCGGCGGTCGGTCGTAGACGACACAGCCGGCAAGGCTCAACCCGGCCAACCCGAGGACCCACAGCCGGAGCATCCCCGACCGCAGCATCAAGCGTGCGCTTTTCATGATCTGCTCCTCAATCCTGCTTCCCGATGCGCGTCATCTGACGATCCGCCACGTGCCGTCGGCCTGCAGGCAGGCGGTGCCGACGACCTGTTGGGGTTGACCGCCGACGATCGACGTCGTCGTGTACTCGCGGCATTGCGGCCCGTTGGGTGCTTGCGCCGCTTCAGGGGCGTAAGGCGGCGGCGCGTAGCTGGTCGGTGGGGCGTAGGCGGGGGGCGCGTAGTAGGCGGGGGGCTCCGAATAGTACACGGGTGGCGGCGCGTAGTAGACCGGTGGCGGGCCGTAATAGACCGGCGGCGGCGGGTAGTAGGCCGGTCCGACCGGGAAACCGAAGCCGAAATGCACGAAACCGCGCGCCGCGGCGGGCTGCGGCAAGGCCGTCACGGCGACCGCCGCCGCCAAGCCGGCAAGGACCAGCGCGTTCCGCCAGGTCGATCCGAACATCGCTCTTCTCCTCAATGGCCGCCCCTTGTCCGCCTCAAGCGGAAACGGGTCTCTCTGCTTCAACAGATGGTGCGAGAGACCACGGTATTCGCGCTCTATTTTAATCTTATACGGGGTTTCCCCCTCTCTCGTCCCCGTTCCCAGAAAACGCACCGGTGCCGTATCAATCTTATATAGATCGCAGCTCTCGCCGTAAAGCGCTATCCGCCCGCCTTGTCGAGGAGATGCTGCGGCGTCGAGGACACGATCTCGGCGTAGGTCGGCACGAACTTGCCGCCTTCGATGAGGCCGACGAAAGCGGGCTTCAGCTCCTCGGCGAGGATCTTGCGGATCTTGGCGTGGACGACGATGTCGGCCCATTCGCCGACGAGATAAAAATGGTCGGGGTCGGCGACGTCGCGGCAGAGAACGCCGTCCTTCACCTGCGCCGGCGATTTGTGCATCGGGTTGACGTCGGAATAGTCGAACTCGTCGAAGAGACGGATGAATTCCGCACCCATGCCGGGCTTCACGCGGAAATCGTAGATGTGGAAGTAGTTGCCCTTCTTGGCCAAGGGTTCGAGCGCCATGGCACACCCTCCTCCGCTGCAAGGGCGGAGGATAGCAACCTTTGCCTCCTCGGCAAAGAGGGGTATACTGAGCATCCCATCCCGGGGAGGATGCGATGCCGGAGTGCGGACGCAACGCGATCGGCGATCTCGCCGAGACCTATCTCTGGCCCGAGGACGGGCTGACGCGCATTCCCGACTGGGTCTACACGAGCACGGAGATCTACGAGCGCGAGGTCGAGCGGATCTTCCACGGTCCGACCTGGAATTTCGTCGCGCTCGAAGCGGAAATCCCGAACCCTGGCGACTTCAAGCGCTCTTTCCTCGGCCCGACGCCGGTCGTCGTGACGCGCGACCGCGACGGCGCGGTGCACGTCGTCGAGAATCGCTGCGCCCATCGCGGCGCCGAGCTTTGCCGTCCCTATCGCGGCAATGCGAAGGAGCTCGTCTGCCCCTATCACCAATGGACCTACGATCTCAGCGGCAAGCTCATCGGCGTGCCGTTCCGCCGCGGCCTCAAGAAGGAAGGCGGCATGCCGGCGAGCTTCCGCCTCGAGGAGCACGGGCTGAAGCAGCTCGCGGTCACGACCCGGAACGGCGTCGTCTTCGCGTCCTTCGCGTCGGACATGGAGCCGCTCGAGGATTATCTCAGCGCCGAAATTCTCGAAGATTTCGACGCCGTCTTCGATGGCCGCAAGTTGCAGATCCTCGGTTATTACCGCAATACTTTGCCGGCCAATTGGAAGCTTTATCACGAGAACCTCAAGGACCCCTATCACGCGACCTTGCTGCACTCATATCTCGTGACCTTCGGCCTTCTCGTCGCCGGCAACAGATCGGCGATGATCGTCGATCCGAAGGGGCGGCACGGCACGATGGGCTCGGCCAAGGGCGACGAGGTCAAGGTCGACGATGCGAGCAAGCGCGAGATGCGCGCGTTCCACGACAACATGAAACTCCATGACGGGCGCATCCTCGACTATGTGCGCGAGTTCCAATCGCCCTGGTCGGTGACGATGCAGACGATCTGGCCGAACCTCATCGTCCAGCGTGAGTTGAATACTCTCGGCACGCGGCAGATCGTGCCGCATGGCCCGAACGAATTCACGATGATCTGGACGATGTTCGGCTATGAGGGCGACAGCCCGGAGATGACGCGCCATCGCCTGCGTCAGGGCAATCTCATGGGGCCTTCCGGCTTCCTCGGCCTCGAGGACAACGAGGCGATGAAATTCGTCCAGGGTGGGCTCGAGAAATCGCAAGAGAGCGTCGCCATCGTCGAGCTCGGCGGCCGCGCCGAGGGTTCCTCGACGACGCTCATCACCGAAGCCGCGATCCGCTCCATGTATCGCTACTGGCGCGACGTCATGGGGCTTTGACGCGATGATGCTGCGCGGGTTCGAGCCATCGCCCGTCGATCCCAAGGCCGCGCGGGAACTTCGTGCCGAGATCGAGGATTTTCACACCGAATATTGTGCCGCGCTCGACGATGGCCATCTCGACGCGTGGCCGTCCTTCTTCACCGAGGATGCGATCTACCGGATCACCGGGCGCGAGAACGCCGACAGCGATCTTCCGGTCGGCCTCGTCTATTGCGAGGGGATGGGCATGCTGCGCGATCGCGCCTTCGCCATCGCCAAGACCTCGATGTTCGCGCCGCGCTATCTCCTCCACTTCGTGACGAATACGCGGGTCCTGGCGATCTCGGGCGACATCGTCTCGGCGCAGGCGAATTACATCGTGCTGCAGACGCTCGTCGACGAGCGGACGACGATCCATCAGGCGGGTCGATATTTCGATCGTTTCCTGCGTAAAGATGACCGTCTCCTCCTCAAGGAGCGGCAATGCGTCTACGACACGCTCCTCATCGACAATTCGCTGGTCTTCCCGGTGTGAGCCTCACGTCTCACCCCCGCAGCGAGCTTCGCCCATACTGGTTGTTGCCGTCGATCAGAGTGACGAGCATCGCCATGAACCGCTCGCGCTCCGCCTCCGGCAACGGCGCCAGCAAGCGTTCCTGCGCGCGCTGCATCGCGCCGTGCATCTCGCGCGTCAAGGTCTCGCCCTTGCGCGTCAGGTAAGCCTGCATCATGCGGCGGTCGCGCTCGCTCTTCGCACGGCGGACAAGGCCGCGCTCGGCGAGACGCTCCAGCACGTCGGCGACATTGGTGCGGTCGATCCCCATCTCGGCGCCGAGCGTCGCCTGGTCGCTGCCGGGATAATGCAAGAGCGCGGTCATGAGACCGTATTGCACCGGCGTGAAGTTGAAGGCGCGACACTCCTCGGCGAAAAGCGCGGAATGAATCTGGTGCAGCCGGCGCACGAGGTAGCCGGGGCGCGACCACAACGGCAGGCGCGCCGGCGGCGGCGCGGGGACGGCAATGCGGATCTTCTTTGCCACGACGGTCTCCGATCGGCCGGAGCGGATCGAACGCCATTGACCCGCCCTGTCGAATAACCTCAGTATACCCCTCATCCTCGGGGCCACCTAAATGAACCCTCTCCCCCTGCGGGAGATTGATTCTACGGCGCGCGAAGCTGACGTCTCGGAGGGCAGTGCAATACCATGGACACGCATGGCAAGACCGGGACCGGCATCGGCGCGCGATTGCGCCGCAAGGAAGATGCGCGGTTCCTCGCCGGCAAAGGCAATTACGTCTCCGACATCGCGATGCCGGGTCTCATGGATGTGGCGTTCCTGCGCAGCCCCGCGGCACATGCCCGCATCCGCGCGGTGCGCGCGCCGGCCGGATCAGAGGCACTCGTCTTCCGCGCCGAGGATTTGACGGGCGTCAAGCCGATGACGGCGCTCTCCGGCATTCCCGGGTTCAAGCCGTCCGATTATCCCGTGCTCGCCACCGGCAAGGTGCGCTTCGTCGGCGAGGCGATTGCGGCTTGCCTCGGCCGCAACCGCGCTCATGCGGAGGATCTGGCGCAGGCGGTCGAGCTCGAGCTCGACGAGCTGCCGGCGATCGTCGACATGCTGGCGGCGAAGAAACCGGGCAGCCCGCTCGTCCATGAAGATTGGGGCGACAATCTTTTCCTCGCGACCGCAATCGACGGCACGATCGACGATGTCGCGAAGACGGCGCCGGTGGCCGTCACGCGCGAGTACCGCATGGCGCGGCAATGCATGTCGCCGCTCGAAGGCAAGGGCGTTCTCGCATACTGGGATGACCGGCCGGACCAGCTCGTCGTCGTCACCTCGACGCAAGTGCCGCACATCATCCGCACCGGTCTTGCCGAATGCCTCGGCCTCGAGCAGCGCCAGATTCGCGTCATCGCCCCCGATGTCGGCGGCGGCTTCGGCTACAAATGCGTGCTCCAGCCCGAGGAGGTTTGCGTCGCCTGGCTCGCCATGACGCGGCGCCACCCGGTGCGCTGGATCGAGGACCGGCGCGAGCATCTGACGGCGGGCGCCAATGCCCGCCAGCACCATTACCGCGTCACCGCCTATGCCGATGCGCATGGCCGCATCCTTGGCCTCGACGCGGAGGTCAATGTCGATGTCGGCGCCTATTCGGTCTGGCCCTTCACCGCCTGTCTTGAAGCGGCACAGGCAGGCGGCAATCTGCCCGGCCCTTACGTCGTCCCGGTCTATCGCTGCAAGACCTTTTCCATCGCCACCAACAAGCCGCCCTTCTGTCCTTATCGCGGCGTCGCGCGTCCGGGCGTCTGCTTTGCGATCGAGCTGACGATCGACGCCATCGCCAGAGCGGTCGGCCGCGAGGCGGCCGAGGTGCGCGCGGAAAATCTCGTCCCCGCTTCGGCGATGCCTTACGACAACGTCACCAAGAAGCACTACGACAGCGGCGATTACCCGAAGAGCCTCGGCATGGCGATGGACGCCATCGGTTTCGCCGACATCCGCGCCCGGCAAAGGCGCGGCGAGAAGGATGGGCGGCGCATCGGCGTCGGCTTTGCCACATATACCGAGCAATCGGCGCATGGCACCAAGGTCTTCGCCTCGTGGGGCATCCCGCTCGTGCCCGGCTTCGAGCAGGCGACGGTGCGCTTGACGCCCGATGGTGGCCTTGAAATCCGCGTCGGCACGCATTCGATCGGCCAAGGACTCGAGACGACCTTGGCGCAGGTCGCGAGCGAAATCCTGACGATCGATCCCGCGCGGATCAATGTCGTTCACGGCGATACCGCGCTCACCCCCTATTCGACCGGCGCCTACGCCTCGCGCAGCATGGTGATGGCGGGCGGCGCCGTCTCGCGCTCGAGCGCCGTTCTCGCCAAGCGCATCGCGCGGATCGGCGCGCATCTCATGCAATGCAAGGCCGAGGAGACGCGCCTTGAAGGCGGCCGCGTGCATGGCCCCTCCGGCGACGTCGCGATGTCGGAGATCGCCAAGGTCTGGTATCTCCGCCCCGAGCAGCTTCCCGAGGATGTCGATGTCGGCGGGCTCGAGGCGACCGTGGGCTACAAGCCGAAGGTCGACACCGGCGCCTTCAGCTACGCGACGCACGCGGCCTACGTCGCCGTCGATCCCGAGACCGGCCTTGTCGAGATCCTCGATTACGTCATCATCGAGGATTGCGGCACGATGGTGAATCCGATGATCGTCGAAGGCCAGGCCTATGGCGGTGCCGCGCAAGGCATCGGCACCGCGCTTTACGAGGAATCGACCTACGATTCGTCGGGGCAGCCCTTGGCTTCGACCCTCATCGATTATTTGCTGCCCGGCACGACCGAGGTGCCGCATATGCGGATGGCGCATTTGGAAACGCCCTCGCCCTATACCGAGCACGGCATCAAGGGCGTCGGCGAAGGCGGCGCCATCGCGCCCCCCGGAGCAATCGTCAACGCCATCAACGACGCGTTGGCGCCCTTGGGTGCCGAGATCGCCGAGACGCCGGCGACGCCGCGGCGCATCCTCACGGCGATCCTCGCCGCCGACAGCGCGCGACAGGCGGCAGAGTAATGAAGGCGGCGGCCTTCGATTACGTGGCGCCGACCACGGTCGCGGCGGCGCTCGGCGCATTGGCGGGAGGCGATGGCGAGTACCGGATTTTCGCCGGCGGGCAATCGCTGGCACCGCTCCTCAATCTGCGCCTCGCGACGCCGCGGTGCCTCGTCGATCTGGGCGGTATCAAGGAGCTCCGCCGCGTCGAGAACCGGAGCGATGATCATTTCATCGGCGCGATGGTGACGCATGCGGCGATCGAGGACGGCGCGATTTCCGGTGGCGTCGGGCTCATGCTGGCGCATGTCGCCGGCACGATCGCCTACCGCGCCATCCGCAACCGCGGCACGATCGGCGGCAGCCTCGCCCATGCCGACCCCGCCGCCGACTGGCCCGCGGCCCTGCTGGCGCTGAAGGCGCGCGCCGTCCTCAGCGGCGGTGCGGGCGAGCGCGAGGTGCCGGTGCGCGACTTCCTGCGCGGCGCTTTCACGACGGCGCTCGGCGAGGGCGAGATCCTGACGGCGATCCTCGTGCCGCGCCTTTCCGATGCGGCGCGCTGGGGCTACTACAAGATCTGCCGCAAGGCTGGCGAGTTTCCGGAGGCGATCGGCGCCGCGATCTTCGATCGCGAACGCCGCTATGCCGGCATCGTCATGGGTGCGCTCGCGGCGCCGCCGGTTCCGCTCGACGAGCTCGCGCGAAGCGTCGCCATCGAAGGCCCGGCAGCGGCAAGCCTCGATCGCATCGAGGAATCCGTGCGCGGCGCCACGCCCGACCTCGATCCGATCGAAACGCGCATGCATGCCGTCGCAGTGCGGCGCGCCGTGATGCAGGCGCTCGCCGCATGACGGAGGTCACGCTCACGATCAACGGGCAGCGCATCGCGGCGCGGGTCGAGCCGCGCACCCACCTTGCCGATTTCCTGCGCGAGGAGCAGCGCCTCACCGGAACGCATCTTGGCTGCGAGCAAGGCGTTTGCGGCGCCTGCACCATCCTCCTCGACGGCGCGCCGGCACGCGCCTGCCTCACCTTCGCCGCCGCCTGCAACGGAGCCGACATCCGCACGGTCGAAGGCTTCGGCGACGACCTTCTGATGGCGCGGCTGCGCGAGGCGTTCTCGGCCGAGCATGCGCTACAATGCGGCTTCTGCACGCCGGGCATGCTGATCAGCGCTTACGACGTCGTCCGCCGCCTGCCCGGCGCCGACGAGCCGCGCATCCGCCGCGAATTGAGCGGCAATCTGTGCCGCTGCACCGGCTACATGGGTATCATCGCCGCCGTGACGCGCGTTCTTGCCGAGGCGACGGCCGAAGAACGGGCGGCGGCCGTAACGCCGCGACCGATTGCTGCCGCAGGAGCCGGTGACGAACCGGATATCCCGTCGGTTGCGGCGCCCTCTCTCCGCTCGGCTTCGCCGCGCCGGCCGAGTTGGTGGGCGCGCCTCAAAGCGCGCTTCGGCGTTGGAGAGTAAGGGATACCTCGGCTCGTAAAAGAGACGCCTTGCAAGCGGCGACGGGTGTACTCTGCGGCGACAAATGAAGGAGGACCCGATGGCCGAGGACGAGAGTGCCGTCGACATCCGCACCGTCTTCGTGCGCTACGCGGATTCGACGCAGCCGCGCCGCGTCGTCGACCAGTATGAGAGTACGCAGAGGCGCGCGCCGATCGGCGCTCCGCTCGATGCCGCGCCAGGGCTGACCGAGATGGCCGGGCCGCTCTTCGCGCGCGAGGATTTGGCGGACGGCGAAGACAATCTCGCCATCGACCGCGCGACCGGGCGCCGCGCGATCGGGCAGCTCATCCATCTCTCCGGGCGCGTTCTCGACGAGGATGGCCGCCCGGTCCGACAATCGCTGATCGAGCTGTGGCAGGCGAACGCCGCCGGCCGCTATCTCCACGCCGCCGACGAGAATTTGGCGCCGCTCGACCCGAATTTCGCCGGAGTCGGCCGCGTCGTGACCGATGATGACGGCCGCTATTCCTTTTCGACGATCAAGCCCGGCGCCTATCCCGTCCCGCAATCGGGCAATTGGTGGCGCCCGCCGCACATCCACTTCTCGCTGTTCGGCACGAGCTGGATGAGCCGCCTCGTGACGCAGATGTACTTCCCCGGCGAAGCGCTCAACGCCGAGGACCGGATCCTCGGCGCCATTCCCGATGCGGTCGCGCGCGACCGCCTCGTCTGCCGCGCTGCGGCGAACCCGCTCGCCCCGACGCCGGCGCTCGGCTTCACCTTCGATATCGTCCTGCGCGGCCGGTCGGAGACGCCGTGGACTCCGGGATGAGCCGCGCCGACACGACGCCGCCGACGGCCTCGCAGACGGTCGGCCCCTTCTTCCCGCCGCATCTCATCCGGCCGGGCGCCAACGACCTCACCCGGCGCCGGCCGGGCGCGCCCACCGCCGAGGGCGAGCCCATCCACCTCTCCGGCCGCATCACCCAGGAGGGCGGGCGCCCCATCGGCAACCTCATCGTCGAAATCTGGCAAGCCGACCACTATGGACGCTTCCTCCACCCGGCCGACCGCCGCAATACGCCGGTCGATCGGAACTTCGCCTTCTGGGGCCGCGCCGCGACCGATGCGGAGGGACGGTACGCGTTCCGCACCATCACGCCGGGCGCCGGGCCGGCATCGCCCGAGGACGGCGTCGACGCGCCGCATATCGCCTTCACCCTGCTCGGCTCCGGATTGATGCGGCGGCTCGTCACGCGCATGTACTTCCCGGACGAGCCGCGCAACACGCACGATCCATTGCTGCGAAGCCTTGCCGACGACACGCTCCGGCAACGGCTCTGCGCCCGCCTCCTCGACCGCCCCGACGCATCCGGCGCGCAATCGCTGGTCTTCGACATCGTCTTGCGCGGTCCGGGCGAGACGCCCTTCCTCGCCGATTGACGATGCCCTCACCGTCGCGCCCGGAGATCGGCCATCATCGGCTGTTCATCTCGGCCGATCAGCGGGATGACGCGGCCCATCTCTGGCTCGAGATCGCGGATGAAGACGGCGCCTGCGGCTTTGCGCCGGTCGCGCGCAACGAGGCAGCGGCGGTCGATCGCAGGCTTCTGGCGCTGCGTGCCGAAGCGCCGTCGCCCGGCGCAGGCGAACTTCCGCCGCCGATCGAGATGGCGCTGCTCGATCTTTGGCTGCGGCACCGGCAGATCCCGCTTCAGAATTGGCTCGGCGCGCCGGCGGCGCGGACATTCGCGGTGGCGAGGGGGCTGCTGGCGCTGCCGTGCGATGATGTGGCGAGCGACGATTTGGCGCGCGAGGCTCGAGGCGCCGTCGCCGAGGGCTGCACGACCCTGTCGCTGCACCATGGTGGCGCGCCGACCGAGATCGCCGAAACCGTCGCCGCGCTCCGGGCCGCGATCGGCCCCGAGATCGCGCTCCGGCTCTTCCTGCCGGGACGGCTGGGCCCCGCAGAGGCCGATGACCTTCTGACGCGGCTCCGCCCGTTCCATCTCGCCGCGGTCGTCGACCCGGTCGGTTCGGTCGCGGCGGCGGCGCGGCTCATCGCCGGCCTGCCGCCGGTCGGCCTCCATGCCGCGATCACCGACACTCCTTCCCTTGCCGTCGCCGCGCGCTCCGGGCGGGTCGCCCTCGCGATGCTGAACGCGCTGCGCCACGGCGGCATCGCGGGTGTGTTGCGGCTCGGCCGTCTCGCGCACATCCACCAGATCGAGCTATGCCTTTCTGGCGCCTTCGGTACCGCTTGGGAATTGCAGCTCGCCGCGCGGCTGACGGCGGCGCTACCGATGGCGACGGCCGCAATCGAGCCTGGCGCCGCCGGCCGTATCGAGCCGTCCCCGTCTCGCCTCGCGCTGAGCGAGGAACCGGGTCTCGCCCCGGCGCCGCCGACCGGGCCAAGCATCGACCCGGTTTCGCTCGAGGGGCTCGCGCCATGAGCGCGGCACGATCCATCTCCCGCATCCGCCTGCACCGGATCAGGCTGCCGCTGCGCCAGCTCTACGTCAGTGCCATGTACATCATGGCGACGACGCAACGGACGCTTATCGAGCTGGAAACCGCAGATGGGCGGGTGGGGTTGGGCGAGACGCTCGGCACCGAGGAGGTCTTCGCCCTTGCCCGGACCCTCGCGCGCGCCCTCATCGGCCGCGACCCGCTGGACCGCGTCGGCATCCGGCAGTCTTTCGCCGGCTCGGTCTTCGAGAACCGCAACGGCCGCAATGGCTGGTCCGCCTTCGCCGGGCTCGAGCTCGCGCTGTGGGATTGGGCGGGACGCGCTTTGGACCTGCCGCTCGCGGCACTGCTCGGCGGCGCCATGCGGTCCGAGATCGACGTCGTCTGCCCGCTTCCCGCCCTCGTCCTCGAGCGACCGGTCGAGCGCGCGGCACTTCCGGCCTTGTTCGCCGACCGCGGCCGCGTCAAGGATGTCGTGGCCTGGGCGGCGGCGCAGCGTGCGCTTTATGGCTTCACCGCGTTCAAATACAAGAGCGCGGCGCTCGACGGTGGCTGGGACATCGCCGTCATGAGCGCCCTGCGCGAGGCGTTCGGCGCAGAGGCGCGGCTGCGCTGGGATCCCAATGGGGGTTACGCGCCGGCCGAGGCGGCGGCGATCTGCGCCCGCATCGAGGGGCTCGGCCTCGAATTCTACGAAGATCCGACCGACGGACCCGAAGGGCTGGCGCGGCTGCGCGCCAGCGTCCGAACGCCGGTCGCAACAAACATGTGCGTCATCCAGAGCGATCAGCTGCTTCACGCGATCGAGCGCGGCATCACCGATACTGTCCTCGCCGATCTCTATATGTGGGGCGGGATCGAGAATTATCTGGCGCTTGCTGCGGCATGTGCGGCGCACGACCTCGATCTCGCCGTCCACAGCCTCTTCGAGACGGGCATCGGCACCGCCGCCAATCTGCATCTCGCCGCGGCACTGCCGCAAATCCGGCGTGCCAATGACGGCGGTCTCAACTGGCTCGACGAGGACGCCGTCGTCGAGCCGATGGCGATCGCGAACGGGCGAATGCGTGTGCCGACGGGAGCCGGGCTCGGCGTCACGCTCGACGAGGGCCGGGTGACGCCTGCGGTCATCGAGGCGTGCGAGATCTTCTGAGCCGATGCGACGCTTTACAGTAGGCAGCCGGTCTCTTACGCTAAACCAAAGAGGGAGGATCGTCTTTTTCGGGGCGCGGGTTCGGACAGCGACACGCCGATGCGGCGAATTCGCTGCCGGGACGCCGGGGAACAAGGCCACGCAATTTTCGAATATGCGAGCAGCGATGCCGCTTTCGAATTTTAATGATGCCGTGCGCATTTTGCGCGGCCATCCGGCGCGCGTCATAGTCCGGCGTGGGGATGGAGGATGGTGATGATGACGCGCAACGCGATGCCGTCGATTGCCGCCGCGACGACTTGTCGCCGGTTCCGATCGAGCCATGCGGGGCGCCGCGTGCCGGGCGCGGCGAGTCTGCGATGACTGCGGCGCGATCGCTCTCGCGGAGCGAGCCGTTCGCCGAGGAAACCTCGGGCTTCGGCTATTTCGCGAGCGCGACGCATTACGCTTTGATCGCCGCGCGCATCGTCGAGCAATGGACGGCTCATCGCGGCTTTGTCCTGGTGACCAGCGAACTCGGCGTCGACGCAGATCACCTCGAGCGGCGCCTGCAGGACGATGTCACGAAGTTTCACGTCTCGCTGGTGCGCTGTCGCCCGGGCATGGAATTCGATGACCTCACCAAGGCTTTCGGGCGCGTGCTCGGCATCACGCTCGGCAGCGAGAGCTCGGGTCGCCTTTGGCCGATCGTCTCTCATCTGATGCTCGAGGCGCGCGGCGGAGTGCATCATGTCTTGGCGTTGGACGCGCCGGACCAGCTCGGCGTGGACGCATTTTCCGAGCTTCTTCGCCTTGCAAAGATCGACGACCCGCCGCTTCTGCCGGTCGTCCTCTTGACGAAGCCGAGCTTCGTTGCGCGTCTCGAGGAACCCGAGCTCGGTTTTCTCAAGGCGGCAATCACCGCTCATCTGCGCCTGGAGTGGCTTGAGCCGAACGAGACGGAGCTCTTCATCGGCTACCAGGCTAACCAGACCGGCGAGATGGCTTTTTTCTCGCCGGAAACGATCGACGCGATCGCCAAATCGTCGAACGGAGACCCGGCCCTCGTCAACCGCTTTGCCGCGAGAACGCTGGATTTCCTGCGTCGATCCGAAGCGGAGCTCGCCGCAACGCAATCGGCGAGCGAGGAAGCGCAGGAGATACCGGCAGAGGAGATGCCCGCCGCTCTCGCGCCACCCGAAGAGACCTTGCTCGACGACGAACAGCTGCTCAACACCGAGAATCTCGATGCGGTGAAGGAGACGCCATCGGTGCCGTATTCCGCGCCGGTGGTCCAGCTCGATCTCCCGGCGCGGGAATGGAACACGGAGCGCGAGCCGAGCACGGCTCTGTCGATTCAATCCGCCGAGCCCGAGGAGCCCGGGGAGCCCGCGAAACCCGAGGCGGCAAGCAGCGCGCCCGATGCCGCCGACGACAAGCTGGCGATCGAGGGTGAGATCGTCCGACCCCGCCGCGGCTGGTCGATGCAGGGTGCCATCATCGCCTATTTCATCGCGGTGATCGTTTCGGGCGGCGTGATCTTTTATCTCTTGGCCCCGACATCGACGCAGCCAGGGAAACAGGAGCCGGCGAAACAGGAGATTGCGACGACGGGCGCGGCGCCACCCTCGGCGAGTCCCGAACAGCCGTCGCCGGTCATGACGCCGCCCTCCGAATCGGTGACGGCAGCGCCGTCGGTGAGAGCGGTTCCGGCCGACGCTGCGGCGGATACCCCGCCGCTCGTCGCGATCGCACCCGCCGCCGGTCTCTCCACGCCAGCGGCGCCGCAGCCGGAGGTTGCGGCGACGGCGCCCCCTACAACACAACAGGAAGCGGCCGCGACACCCGCGCCGAGCGTGGTGCCGCCGGCGCCGGATCCGACCGTGATCGCGGCCGTCAAACAATCGCCTCCAGCACCGGCGGCCGCGCCGGAGCCGCCGAAGCTTGTAACGATCGAGGAACCGGCCCCTGCGATGGCCGCAGCGCCCGCCGAGGAGACGCCGCTGCCCGTGCCGGAAACAACGACCCTCGCACCGATTGAAGAGCCGGCCCGTTCAACGCCGGCTGTGCCCGCCGACGAGACGCCGCGAGCGCCGGAACCGCCGAAGCTTGCAACGCGCGAAACGCCGCCCCCGTCGACCGCAGCAGCGCTTGTCGCTGAGACGCCGCCAGCGGAGCCGACGAGACTTGCAACGATCGAAGAACCCGCGTTGGCAAAAACGGCGCCGCTCGTTGCCCGGACGGCGCCGATTGAGCCGCCGGAGAAGAAAGCCGTCGCGATCCCTGCGCCGACCACCGAGACACAAATGGTCGCGGCTCCAAGTGCGGCGGCACCTGCCCCGCCGGCAGTTGCGACGATCAAGGAACCCGCCCCATCGGCGACGGCCCCGTTGCCAAGCGCCGCCCGACCTGCGAATAGCGCGGCGCCATCGCCGGAAACGAACCTTTTCGTCCAGCGCGGCAACGAGCTCCTCGTCGCGGGCGACATCATTTCCGCTCGCCTCTTTTTCGAGCGCGCCGCAACCTCGGGCGACGCGCGGGCGGCAACCGGCCTCGGCAAGAGCTACGATCCGCTGTTCCTGAAGGAAGCCGGAACTCGCGGCATCTCGGGCGACCCGGCCAAGGCGGCGACCTGGTACCGCACCGCGATGCGATCGGGCGGCGCCGACGCCGAGGCGCGACTGAAGAAGCTGATCGCGGCTTATCCGAGCGCCGCGAAGGAATGACATTGAGCGGCCGCTCGATCTGAGATCGCCTATCCCCAAAGAAGCGAGACGCCCGAACGCATCCCCGTTTCTCCTCACCCGCGCAGGGTAGAAAGGGGACCGGTGCGACGGCGGAGGACAGAATGACCGAAGATCCGCAACGAGGAAAAGCGGGCGAGCACCGCGCGCCGGCGCGACCGCGTCACGCGGCGAGCCTCATCCTCCTGCGTCCGGGCCGGGATGGCATCGAAGTTCTGATGGGTCGGCGCGGCAGGAACGCACGCTTCATGCCCGGCCGCTACGTCTTTCCCGGCGGCGGGGTCGCGCCCGAGGATCGCCGCCCCTGGCTCGGTGAGACGGGGCATCCGCCTGGCGCCGGCTGGGACCCGACCCTTCTGCGATTGGCGCGCGCGGCACTGCGCGAGACCTTCGAGGAGACGGGGCTCGTCCTCGGCCGCCCCGCTACGGCGACGCCGGTCGACGGCACGCCGCGCTCGCCGATCGAGCGTGCCTATCTGGCGCAGCGGGCGCTCCCGGATTTCGAGATATTGACCTATATCGGCCGGGCGATCACGCCGACCTCGTCGCCGATGCGGTTTCATGCACGCTTCTTTCTCGGCGACGGCAGCAACGCCATGGGTGCGTTGGTCGAGAATGGCGAGCTCGAAGATTTGCGTTGGCGGCCGATCGATGTCGCGGCGGACGACGCCATCTCGGACGTGACGCGCTTCATGCTCGGCCACGCGCACGCGGTGTGGCAGCGTGCGACCGCAGCGGTGGCGCTCTATCGTTACGTGAACCACAAGGCGCGCATTACCCGACACGAGGCGCCGCCCAATCAGGCCCTTGGACACCGAACCCGGTCTCTTGCAGAATGACCGTCTTCGGCGCGGTTGGGAGGTCGGACCAATAAGTTCGAAATCTTGTTCGACAAAATCGGAGCGGGGAGGCGGTCTTGGCTGGACAGACAACGCGTATGGCGCCTGCCTTAAGTGCAGCAGCTGTACAGAACAACGTTTTCTCGACCATCGCCGGCGGCGCGATCGGCAATTTGATCGAATGGTACGATTGGACGATCTATGGACTCCTCGCCGGGGTCTTCTCGGGGCAATTCTTTCCGTCCGATGACGAGACGAGCGCCCTCATCAAGACCCTCATCACCTTCGCCGTCGGCTTCCTGATGCGGCCGGTCGGATCGATCGTGCTGTCGCCGATGGGCGACACGCGCGGCCGCCGCCAGATGCTCGCGCTCACCATTATCCTGATGGGCATCGGCAGCCTCATCATCGCGCTGACGCCGTCTTACCAGTCGATCGGCGTCGCGGCGCCGCTCCTCCTCCTCTTTGCCCGCTTGCTTCAAGGCTTCTCGGCCGGCGGGGAGTTCCAGGGCTCGACGGTGTTCCTCGCCGAGCACGCCCCGATGGAGCGCCGCGCTCTCGTCAGCTCCGCGCAGCTCATCAGCATCGGGATTTCGGTTCTCGTCGCGACCGGTGTCGCAGCGTTGACGACAACGTTCATCCCGAAGCCGGCCCTCAGCGATTGGGGATGGCGGATCCCGTTTCTGCTTGGCGCGCTCTTCTCGCTTTACGGCGTTTATTTGCGGATGCGCCTGCCCGAGACGCCACACTTCGTCAGGATCGAGCAACGCCGGGAGTTGGCTCGGCACCCGATCCTCAGCGCCCTGCGCGAGCATCCGCTCGCCTCGCTGCGCGTCTTTGCGACGCAGATGGGAACGGTTCAATTCTACCTCTGGACCGTCTTCCTGCCGACTTATGCCAACCGCGCCGGCAATCTGCCGCTCGATCAAGGATTCAAAGGAAGCTTGATCTCGCTCGTGATCTTCGTCATCGCGTTGCCGATCTTCGCGGCGATTTCCGACCGCATCGGGCGCAAACCGATCCTGCTCTTCACCGCGGGTGGCTTCTTCGTCCTTGCCTATCCGATGTTCAAGCTGCTCGAGAATGGCGATTTCACCAGCTTCCTTCTCGTCGACATCGTCGGCTGCGTGCTGCTCGCCGGCGTCGACGGGGTCATGGCGGCGGTCTTCAGCGAGCTCTTCCCGACCAAGGTGCGCACCTCCGGGATCGGCCTCCCTTACGCGATCTGCAGCGCCATCTTCGGCGGGACCGCGCCCCTCATCGCCGCAGCATTCATCGATGCCAAGCATGCGAGCTGGACGGCGTTCTACGTCATGGCGATCTCGCTTATCTCCGGCATCGTCTTCGCCTTCATGCCCGAGACCCGCGGCAAGCCGCTCGATTAGGGCACGTTGGACCCGCGCATGACGCACGCCGCAACCGGCATCGATGTCGGCGTCGATATCGGCGGGACGTTCACCGACATCGTCTGTCGGCGTCCCGGCGAGACGCTGCGCGCCGTCAAGATTCCGACGACGCGCGGCGATCCGAGCGCGGCGGTCCTGCACTCGATCGCGCATATGGCGGTGCATTGGGGCATGAAGCCCGACGCGATCGCGCGCTTCCTCCACGGCACGACGATCGCGACGAACGCCGTGCTGGAGCGCAAGGGCGCAAAGATCGGCCTTCTCTGCAGCGCAGGCTTCAGGGACGTCCTCGAGATCGGGCGCGAGTTCCGCCAGACCCTCTACAAGATCATGCTCACGCCGGAGACGCCCGTCTTTCTCGCGCCGGGCGCAATGCGCAAGGAGGTGACGGAGCAAGTCTCGGCGCAAGGCGAGATCGTCGTCCCGCTCGACGACGCCTCGGTCACGCGCGCCGTCGACGAGCTGGCGGCGCAGGGCGTCGAGGCGATCGCCGTCTGCTACATCTTCTCGTTCCTCAACCCGGCACATGAGCTGCGCACGCGCGAATTGATCGGCAAGACGCATCCCGAGCTCGCGGTGTCGCTCTCCTGCGAAGTCGATCCGGCCTTCCGCGAATATGAGCGCACGGTCGTCACCGCGTTCGATGCCTATATGAAGCCGATCGTCGGCCGCTATCTCGGGCATCTCGAAACGGGCCTCGCCGCGGCGGGCGTCGCCGCGCCCTTGCAGATCATGCAATCGCGCGGCGGGCTCGCCGGCACCTCCGTTGCCCGCAAGCGCCCGGTCCGGCTTTTCATGTCGGGACCGGCGGCGGGCGTCATCGGCGGCACCATCGCCGGCCGCATGTCGGGACGGCACGACCTCATCACCATCGACATCGGCGGCACGAGCAGCGACATCGCGCTCGTCGAGGGCGGCCGGCCGATCATCCGGCCGGAAGGCCGCATCGCCGGCTTTCCGGTGCGCGTGCCGATGGTCGACGTCAACGCGATCGGCGCCGGCGGCGGCAGCATCGCCTGGCTCGACGGCGCCGGCGGCTTGCGCGTCGGTCCGCAATCGGCGGGCTCGGAGCCGGGTCCTGCCTGCTACGGCCGCGGCGGCGAGGAGGCGACCGTCACCGATGCCTCGATCGTCTTGGGCTATCTCGATCCCGAATATTTCGCCGGCGGCGCGGTGCGGCTGCGGCCGGAGCTTGCGCACGCGGTCATCGCGCGCAAGGTCGCGCAGCCGCTCGGCCTCTCGATCGAGGAAGCGGCCCTCGGCATCCACCGCGTGATCAACGCGCAGATGGTCGAAGGCATTCGCCTCGTCTCGATCCGCCAAGGCCTGGATCCGCGCCGCTTCACCTTGGTGGCGCTGGGCGGCGCCGGGCCCATCCACGCGACGGCGCTCGCCGGCGAGCTCAGCATCGCGAGCGTCATCATCCCGCGCAATCCGGGCGTCCTTTCGGCGGCGGGGCTTCTCGCGGCACCGATCGAGCACGAGGTCGCGGCCGCCTTTCCGCGCCCGCTCAAGGATCTCTCTTTCGACGCGATCCGCAGCGCTCTCCACGCGCTCGACCGGCAATGCGGCATGCTCATGGCCGAGGAGCGGATCGATCGCACCTCCGTCACCATCCGATATTTTGCCGACATGCTCTATGTCGGCCAATCCTACCATCTCGAAGTGCCTTTGCCGGCCGATGACCCTGATCCGCTCGGCCGGCTCTATCGCGACTTCCTCGCCCTCCACGACCGCGTCTACGGCCACAGCACGCCGTCGCCGGCGGCGATCGTCAATCTCCGCACCGTCCACCGCGCCGGCGGGAGCGAGACG
>JBGPOZ010000024.1:0-32889 GCA_041488295.1 Allostellaceae bacterium | reverse complement strand
TGGTCCGCGGATTGATCATGCGGGAAGGCTGGCGTCGGCGCCACCGGGCACAGCAGCACGTCCCAATCCTTGAAGAAGTCGCGCCAGGCGAGGCGCAGGCGCGTGCGCTCATGATGGGCAGCGATCCAGTCGCGGTGCGAGAGCACGGTCGAGCGCTTGATGAGCGCGTCGCGGCTCGAATCGTCGGCAGGGAGCGAAGCCGCCTCGCCTTGCGCCTTCGCATACTCCTCGCGCGGGCTGCGCGCCGCCATCGCCGACCACAGGAGCTGAATAAAGAGGTCGTGCGATTTCGTCGAATCAACGGCCGGCCGCGCGGTAGCGCCGATCCGCGCGCCGGTGCGGGCAAGAGCGTCCACCACCGCCTGAAGACGATCGCCGACGGTGCGGTCGATCGCGCAATTCGGATCCTCGAGCCAGAGCGCGACGCGGAAGTCGCGGAGCGCGCTGCGGCGCGGCAGGGGCAGCTCGAGGCGCCAGCCGGCGGCGAGGGCCTCGTCGGCGCCGCCGATGACCTCGAGCGCCAAGGCGAGGTCCTCGGCGCTGCGCGCCAGCGGCCCCACGACCGAGATGTCGGAGGGCGCGTAGCTGCCGGGCAGCGCATGGCCGCGCGGCGGCACGATGCCGTAGGTCGGCTTGTGTCCGTAGACGCCGCAATAATGCGCGGGGAAGCGGATCGAGCCGCCGATGTCGCTGCCGGCTTCGAGCGCCGTCAGACCAGCGGCGAGCGCGGCGGCGCTGCCGCCCGACGAGCCGCCCGGAATGCGCGAGACGTCCCACGGGTTGTTGGTCGTGCCGTAGACCGGGTTGTAGCTCTGGAAATCGGCGAGCATCACCGGGACGTTGGTCTTGCCGAAAACGACGGCGCCGGCGCGGCGCAGGCGCTCGACGACGAGCGCGTCAACGGTGGCGATATTGTTCTTGAAGGCAGCCGAACCCCAGGTGGTCGGCAACCCCGTGACGTTGTAGGATTCCTTCACCGTCATCGGCACGCCGTGCAGCGGCCCCCAGATCTCGTAGCGGGCGAGCGCGGCGTCGGCGGCACGGGCGCGTTCGCGCGCCCGCTCGACATCGCGGACGACGATTGCGTTGATCTTCCCGTCATGCCGCTCGATGCGCTCGAGATAGCGGTCGAGGAGGTCGAGGGCGCCGCCGCGCCGCTTGCGCAACGCCGCGGCCATCTGGCTCGCCGAGCCGAAACTCATGTCGATCATCGTGTCGCTCCCTCTCATCGTCATGCCGTGATGGTGCTCAGTCTGACGCGCCGACGGGCAAAACGAAACGGCATTCGATCGACGGATCGACGCCGCGCCGGACTCGCGCACCGACCGTGCCTGTGGTAGAGGTACTCTACCGAACGGTGTGGCCACCGGGCTGCCGCAACCGCACCGAAGACGGAGGATTCATGACGTTCATCGTGGCTGGCAGCCGCAGGCGAAGCCTCACATCCCGCGCGGCGCATCTATCGGGTGGTTTGACCGTCTTCGCCCTCCTGCTTCTGGCGGCCGGGCCCGTCGGCTGGCGCGTCGGCTGGTGGCACTTCCGCTTCGCTTTCTTCACCTTGATGCCGTGGTCGGCCTATATCGCCGTCGCCGCCGCCATCGTCGCGCTGGCGACGCTCCTCTTCCTGCGCCGGGCGGTCGGGCGGGGCGGCGTCGTGATGGCGCTTGCGGCGCTGCTCGTCAGCGGCGTTCTCGTCTATGTGCCCTGGCGATGGGATCGCATCCGCACGACGGTCCCGCCGATCCACGACATCACGACCGACATCGCGAACCCGCCCGCCTTCGTCGCGGTCATGCCGGCGCGGCAGGCTGAGCAGGGCAACACCACGGTGTACAATCCGGAGGACGGCAAGAAGCAGGCAGAAGGCTATCCGGACATCGCTCCGGTCGTGACCAAGCTGCCGCCGCAAGACGCCTTCGCCCGCGCGCTCGAGACGGCGAAGGCGATGAGCGGTTGGGTGATGGTGGCGAGCAGTGCCGATGCCGGCCGGATCGAGGCGAGCCAGGCGAGCCGCTTCTTCGGCTTCACCGACGATGTCTCGATCCGCGTCGCTGCCGCCCCCGACGGCGCCGGCAGCCGCATCGACATGCGATCGGAGGCGCGCCAGGGCCGCAGCGATTTCGGCGTTAACGCCGCGCGAATTCGCAAATACATGGCGGCGCTGAAAGACAGGCTGGACGGGAGCTGAGACACCGCCGCCGCTTTCACATCACCGCGCCCAATTGCCAGGGCGTGAATTCCTCGTCGCCGAAGCCGAGCTCCTCGCTCTTCGTCTTCTTGCCGCTCGCGGTCGCCAGCACGAGGTCGAAGATCCTCTTGCCGATCTCCTGCACCGTCGCCTCGCCATCGGCGATGGGTCCGCAATCGATGTCCATGTCGTCGGTCATGCGCAGATAGAGCGGCGTGTTAGTGGCGAGCTTCAGGCTGGGCGCGGGCTTGCAACCGAAGACCGAGCCGCGTCCCGTCGTGAAGCAGACGATGTTGCCGCCGCCCGCCACCTGCCCCGTCGCCGAGACCGGGTCGTAGCCGGGCGTATCCATGAAGACGAAGCCTTGCGCCGCCATGTGCTCGGCATATCGATAGACCTCGACGAGATTGGTGCTGCCGCCCTTGGCGACGGCGCCCAACGACTTCTCGAGGATCGTCGTCAAGCCGCCCGCCTTGTTGCCGGGCGAGGGGTTGTTGTTCATCTCGTTGCCGGTGCGCGCGGTGTATTCCTCCCACCAGCGGATGCGCTCGACGATCTTCTCGCCGACCTCGCGCGAAACGGCACGGCGCGTCAGAAGGTGCTCGGCGCCATAGATCTCCGGCGTCTCGGAGAGGACGGCGCTGCCGCCGTGGCGGACGAGAAGATCGACGCAGGCGCCGAGGGCCGGATTGGCGGTGATGCCGGAATACCCATCGGAGCCGCCGCATTGCAGGGCCAGCTTCAAATGGCTCGCCGGCACCGTCTCGCGCTTCACCTTGTTGGCGTCCGGCAGCATCTCTTTCATGCGCTGGACGCCCTCGCGCACCGTCTTAGCCGTGCCGCCCGTTTCCTGGATCGTCATGGTGTGGAGGAACTGGCTCGGCTCCAGCCCCTCGGCGCGCATGAGGCCGCTGATCTGGTTCGATTCGCAACCGAGGCCGAGGATGAGGATGCCGGCGAAATTGGGATGCCGCGCATAGCCTGCGATGGTGCGGCGCAGAACATCCATCCCATCGCCCTCGCTCGCCATGCCGCAGCCGGTCGAATGCACCAGCGCCACGACGCCATCGACATTGGGATAATCCGCGAGCGCATTTCCGCGGAAATGCTCGGCGATGTATTTCGATGCCGTCGCCGAGCAATTCACCGTCGAGATGATGCCGAGATAATTCCGCGTCGCGACCCGCCCGTCCTTGCGCCGAATCCCCTCGAATGTCGCGCGCTCATGTTCGGGAACGAATTGCGTCGGCTTCGCCGCCTCTCCGAACCGATAATCCCGCGCGAAATCGCCCATCGCGAGGTTGTGCGTGTGGACATGCTCGCCGGGCAGGATACGCGCCGTCGCAAAACCGATGATCTGATCGTATTTCCGCACCGCGGCGCCGCTCTCGATAACGGAAGTCGCGACTTTGTGTCCGCGCGGAATGTGGCCGAGGCTCTTGACGCCCTCAACGGGAATCTCGGTGCCGGGGAGGATATCGGCGCGCGCCACGACGACGTTGTCGGCGGGATTGAGACGGATGGCGAGCGTCGGCATGGCGCGGAATCTCCGGGCGGAGGAGGCAGGGCGGCTGTTGTCCGCACTCTACAGCGAGTGGGACTGGGGTGGCAATTTAGGCAGGGCGACAAATCGTGTCGCCGCCGAGCTGAAGGTAAGGGTCCGCTTCGAGCCGCATCAATTTAGCCTCGGCGTCCATCCCAGCCGTCGAGTGGTGCGATCCAGCTCTCAAGCAGCGCGATTGCCTTGAGATAGTGCGGCTTGAGGACTTCGATTTGCCGAGCTCGCTCCGGTAACGAAATCGGCTCTGCACCGCCCGCGCCCGCATAGAGGGTCGCGAGGATTCGGTTGGGCGTATCGAGCACATCCGGCGCTTTGAACTCCAAAATCAGTTCTTCGATCGCGTAGAGCGGTTTGTCGATCAGAAGGAAATTTTCATACACGTAGCAAAACCAGATGGCGTACATCCGTGTGCGCCAGTCCCGAACATCATCAATCGCAGGCAGAGCTATGTGGCTGTTGTTGAGCCCCGCACGCCTGACCGGTTCCCGAGGATCGACAGTTTCCGCGAGATAGCCGGCGCCACTCGCTAGTTCGGTTTCCTTAAGGGTAAGTGCCGTTAGACGCGGATAGTCCAATGGCACCGCAGGAGCGGCGTCAAATCGGATCATGGTGGATCACTTTCGATCTATGACAACATTGAACCGCCATCGCTCACGACCTTACGCAGCAGAGCGCGTATCATAAGGCTGGATCAACACCTCGGCCGGAATATCGAGCAGCTTGCTGAGGGCGCGGATCATCGGCAGCGTCATCGCGCGTTTTCGCGTCAGCACCTCGGAGACGCGACCGCGCGAGCCGACCGCCGGTTCGAGATCGCGCCGAGTCAACCCTTTCTGCTCCATCATGAAAAGAATGGCCGCGATCGGGTCCGGCGGCTCGACCGGGTAATGTTCGGCTTCGTAGGCCGAGATCAGCGTCGTCAGCACATCGACACGATCGCCCTCCGGTGTGCCCGGATCGGCGTCCCAAAACCGCTCGACCTCCTTGAGGGCGTTCCGATAGTCGGCCTTGGTTCGGATCGGTCGAATGTCCATGGCTCAATGCTCCTCGGCTCAGCGCTCGGCAATCAGAGATGTCGGCGGACGTCTCTTATCCTTGCGTTTATCGATCCTTCGCGCTTACTCCCGCCATCCCGAGAAACACGAGAACAGCGCGGTTGAGACGCACGATGTCCTCGTCGTCGAGGCGCCCGATGCGGTCCCCGATCTTCGCCTTGGGCACGGTCGTGATCTTGTCCACCATCAAGCGGGACGGCATCCGGAGGCCGTTCGCCTCGCTCGGCGCGACCCTCAGGCGGAACAAGGGCGCCTCGGTCGGGTCGGTCGTGAAGGCGCAGATCGTGATCGAGGACGTGGCGTCGAAGCGGTCATCCTGGAGGATGACGGCGGGACGCGGCTTTCCGGCGTAGTCTCCGCCGCCGGCGATCGTCCAAATCTCGCCGCGCCTCATTCAGCGCCGAAGTCCGAGACGGCATCGATGAAATCCTGATCCTCCTTGGCGTGGCGGCTCTTCGCGACGGCGAGCGATTGCCGGTGCGCCTTCGCCTTGAAGGAGGGCGCGCGGACGTCCGGAACCCAGATCTGGATCGGCCGCAGGCCCTGCCGGCGCAACCGCTCGCGATGCGCTCTGACCTTGTCTCGCGATGGCTTCTGTCGGGTCGAGGCAACCATGTCTGGCTCCGTGAGGTTACATGTAACCTAGCATGAGTTGGTCGGACGAGCCAAGGCCGTCGATCTCGCGCTGCCGCTCTCAACATGCGGCTGCTGAGCGGCGGCATGTCAGCTTCGAGATTTCAGTTCAGAGATACCGAGCCCGGTCATTCCCCCCACCCCGACCCTCCCCCGCAAGGGGGGAGGGAGAGATGGGATGCGGCCGCGCAGGCTACTCCCTCCCCCTCGACGGGGGAGGGTCGGGGCGGGGGTGCTTGGGTGTACGATGCAGCTAGCGAGCCGCTCATCTAAGGAGCCCTGGCCTTCACTGTGAGTTGCCATGAGGTCGCTCGCGCGGGTAAGACAGAAATAAGATGGTGCCGCGTCGTCAATGTTGCTCGCTCGGGGCGAGCGCTCGAAATGCCGTGATGCGCGCGCTGCTCGGCCTGCTTGTCGGCATGCTCGTGGCAACGCTGCCGGCTCGACCCAGCTCGGCTGCCGAGCGTGTCGCCACCGCCATCGTCTTCGCCGTCGACGTCTCGGGCAGCGTCAATACCGAACGCTACGAGCTGCAGCGCGCCGGCATCGCGGCGATCTTCGCCGATGAGCGGATCGAGCCCTTTCTCATCGACGGCCTCGCGGTCACGGTGATGGAATGGTCGGACGGCCACACCATCGTCGTGCCGTGGACGATCCTGCGGAACCTCGAGGATGCGCGCGCCCTCGCGCGGCGGATCGCCACCGTCACGCGCTCGCCGGGAATCTCGACCGAGCTTTCGCTCGCCATGCTCGCCGCCGCCGACCTGCTCGACGCCTGCCCCTGCGCCCCCGCGTTGCGGATCATCGACCTCTCCGGCGACGGGCAGAATAACGGGCCGGTCTCGACGCCGATCGCGCGCAACGAGGTGGTAGCGCGCGGCATCCGCATCAACGGGCTTCCGATCGTGACGGACGCCGAGCCCGATCTTGCGGAATGGTACAGCGAGAACGTTGTCGGCGGCACCGGCGCCTTCCTCGAAGTGGCGCAGGGCTTCGAGGATTTCGGGCGTGCCATGCGCAAAAAATTCCAACTCGAGATCGCCGTGGCGCAACCCTCGCCCTGATGCCGCCGAGTTTCGTCGCAAGAAACGGGGCGCGTCCGATGGTGGAGCACGCTAAACGATCGGCCTCCCTGTTTCCGGAAGGATCGTCATGCTCACGCTCCACGAATATCTCCCCTCGCAGAATTGCTGGAAGATTCGCGTTCTCCTCGGCCTCTTGAACATTCCTTATCGCTCGAAATCCGTCGCGATCTTTGCCGGCGAGAGCAGGACACCGGCGTTCCTCGCGATGAACCCCGCGGGCGCCGTGCCGGCGCTCGAGCTGGACGATGGCCGCGCCTTCGCCGAATCGAACGCGATCCTGGCGTATCTCGCCAAGGGTACGCGCTTTCTCCCGGCCGACCGGTATCTCCGCGCCAAGGTCATGCAGTGGCTTTTCTTCGAGCAATACTATGTCGAGCCGATGATCGGCTCGCTGCGCTTCTGGACGCTGACGGGCCGGCTCGCGCGGAACGCAGGCGCGATGGTCGAGAGCCGGCGCGAGAACGGAGCGCGGGCGCTCGCCGCGATGGAGCGCACGCTCGGGGCTTCGCCGTTTCTGGTCGGCGACAGTCTTACCGTCGCTGACATCGCGGTCTACGCCTATAGCCACCTCGCCGGAGATGCCGGCTTCGATCTTGCCGAATACCCCGCCGTCACCGTCTGGATCGCGCGCGTCGCAGCCGCGATCGGACCCGGCTATCAGGTTCATCTCTACGGCAGCGAGGCAGACGCGGCGTAAGGTGCCTCCGCTCCGTCATCTCGTGACCCCGGACAAGCGCAGCGCCGATCCGGGGTCCAAGCGTCTGGTGACAGCACCACTGGGTCCCGGCTCTCCGCTACGCTCCGGCCGGGACGACGGGATGTGGCAGTTTCTCACGCTTTCGTGCTGCAATATGCCTCGACGCGGTAGCCGTCGGGGTCGACGGCGAAGGCCGCGTAGTAGTCGGCGCCGTAATCGGCGCGGAGGCCTGGCTTGCCGTTGTCGCGGCCGCCGGCGCCGAGCGCCGCCGCATGAAAGGCATCGACGCTCTTGCGCGTCGGCGCGTCGAAGCAGAAATGGAGGCCTGAGGCGCCGTCGGGCGCGACCGGGCGTTCCGCCGCGCCGATCCAGAATGCGACGGCGCTCTTGCCATAACCGAGGCCGCCCGCACTTTCGCTGAGGCAGGTGTAGCCGAGCGGCTTCAACGCCGCGTCGTAAAAACGCTTCGTCCGGGCAAGATCGCGAACGCCGATCGAGACGTGATTGAGCATGGGATGTCCTCCTTGTTGAGATATCGTGGTCCCTTTCCCTAGACCGTGACGCCGCGCTGTCGCTTGGGAAAAATTGCTATAGTGCGGGCATGGCGACGACGAGCTCCCATCTCTTGGCTTCGGGTCCCGGCTGGCGCGTCAGCGACGTCATTTGCAATGCCGGCCCGCGCGACCCGACCTTCGAGGAGCGGCACAATTCAGTCTGCATTGCCGTCGTGACCGCCGGCACCTTCCAATACCGCTCGCCGCGCGGCGCGGCGGTGCTCGGCCCCGGCGCCCTGCTGCTCGGCAATGCGGGCGATTGCTTCGAGTGCGGCCACGAGCACGCCATCGGCGATCGCTGCCTCGCCTTTCACTTCACGGCCGATCGTTTGGAGCGGGTCGTCGCCGCGGTGCCGGGTGCGCGGCATATCGGCTTTTCCGTCCCGCGCCTGCCGCCCTCGGCGTCGCTCATGCCGCTCATCGCCGCCGCCGAGGCGGCGCGCGACGATGGTGATGAAACGGCGCTCGAGGAGCTGGCGTTCGGCCTCGCCGGCGCGGCAGCGGCGGCGGTCGCCGGTGTCGATCCGTCACGCCACCGGCCGAGCCGGCGCGACGAGCGGCGCGTCAGCGACGCGCTGCGGCGGATCGAGGTGGCGGCCGATGAGAAGCTTCCGCTCACCGCGCTCGCGCAAGAAACGGCGACGAGCCCCTATCACTTCCTGCGCGTCTTTCGCGAGTTGGTCGGCATGACGCCGCATCAATTCGTCCTCCGCACGCGGCTGCACCGCGCGGCCGTCCGCCTGCGACGATCGGTTGCGCCGATCTCGACCATCGCATTCGATGCCGGATTCAACGACCTTTCGACCTTCAATCGCCGCTTTCGGCGGGTGATGGGTGCGAGCCCCGGCGCTTACCGGGCGCAGCGGTGACGCGAGGAAAGCTGGATGCTGGATGGGAGAGGGGACGATCCATGAAATCCTTAGCGGGCAAGGTTTGTGTCGTGACCGGCGCCGGTCGCGGCTTGGGGCGCGCGATCGCGCTCGCTTATGCGGATGAGGGCGCCGACATCGTGCTCGCCGCGCGCAACCGCGCCGAGCTCGATGAGGCAGCGCGGGAGATCGAAGGGAAGGGATGTCACGCACTGGTGCAGCCGACGGACGTCACCGATCTGGCGAAGCTCGGCGCACTTGCCGACGCCGCCGTCGCGCGCTTCGGCAAGATCGATGTTTGGGTCAACAATGCCGGCGGCTTCACCGCCGAGCCCGGCAGCACCGCCGAGTGGCTCGACGTGACTGAGGCCGGGTGGGATGCAATGCTCGGCCTCAATCTGAAGGCGCAGGTGTTCGGCGCGCAGGCGGCGGCGCGGGCGATGCGCCGAACCGGCGGCGGCACGATCCTCTTCTTGAGCTCGATCGACAGCCTCTACGCGGCGCCGGGCGGGGAGGGGATCTATGGCGCGTGCAAGGCGGCGATCAACAACATCGTGCAAACCATGGCGATCGAGCTGGGCCAGTACGGCATCCGCGTCAACGCCATTGCCCCGGCGGTGATCGAGACGCCGCTGACGGCGCCATGGCTCGCCACCGAAGAGGATCGCCGCGAGCGCTCGAAATTCTATCCATTACGCCGGGTAGGACAGCCCTCCGACGTTGCCGGCGCCGCTCTCTACTTCGCCTCCGACGCCGCCGCTTGGGTCTCGGGCGCGGTGCTGCTCGTCTCCGGCGGCGCCGTCATGACCAGCGATCCCTACCGCTACCTGATGCGCGTCAACGGCGGAGGCTGAACGCGGTCTTGTTGCCGGACCGATCATCGATTATCGTGTGTTCCTGGTTTGTTCGTGGGGCGCGTTATCGTCGCACCGACCTCAAGTGTCGTCCAAGATGCCGTCCCGGATCTAGTCGAAAACGCCTGCATTCGACCTGCATCCTGGTGAGCCACCCACAATATGTTGTGCCACCGGCTGGTTCGCTCGGAACGCGCCGCCGCCGCATTTCCCGGTTGGCGTGCAGCGCCTCGGCGTGGCAAGGTCGCGCTCGGAACGAAGCGTTCGGGAGGCGTTGGGATGAGCGGCAGGCTCGCGGGAAAGAAAGCGCTCGTCACCGCCGCTGCGGCGGGGATCGGGCGGGCGACCGCGCTGGCTTTCGTGTCCGAGGGCGCGTCCGTCATCGCCACCGATATCGACGAGAAGGGGCTGGCCGCGTTTGCCGGAAAGACGGGGATCGCGACGCACCGGCTCGATGTGACCGACGGTGCCGCGGTCGAGGCGCTCGCAGCCGAGCTCGGTGCGGTCGACATCCTCTTCAACTGCGCCGGCTACGTACACCACGGCACCGTCCTGGAGACGAGCGAGAAGGACTGGGACTCCTCCTTCGATCTCAACGTCAAGAGCATGTACCGGACGATCCGCGCTTTCTTGCCGGCGATGCTGGCGAGCGGGCGCGGCGGCTCGATCGTCAATGTCGCCTCGGGAGCCTCCTCGATCCGCGGCATCCCGAACCGCTTCGCCTATGGCGCGACCAAGGCCGCCGTCATCGGCCTCTCGAAGGCGGTCGCCGCCGACTACATCAAGCGCGGCATCCGCTGCAACGCGATCGCGCCGGGCACCATCGACACGCCCTCGCTCGGCGGCCGCATGACCGCGCAAGGCGGAAGCCAAGCCGTGCGGCAGGCCTTCATCGACCGCCAGCCGATGGGCCGGCTCGGCACGGCCGAGGAGGTGGCGGCGCTCGCCGTCTACCTCGCCGGCGATGAATCCGGCTTTACCACCGGCGCGGTGCACATCATCGACGGCGGCTTCAGCCTCTAAGAAATCATTCGGACGATTGGAGCTCACATGAAACTGCTTCGTTACGGGCCGAAGGGCCAGGAAAAGCCGGGTCTCCTCGACAGCGCGGGCCGGGTGCGCGACCTCTCCGCGACGGTTGCCGACATCAATCCGGAGCTGCTGGTGCCGGCGGCGCTCGATCGGCTGCGCAAGCTCGATCCGCGTAATCTGCCGCTCGTCGAGGGGCATCCGCGTCTCGGGGCCTGCCTGACGCAAATCCCGAAGCTTGTCTGCGTCGGCCTCAACTACACCGACCACGCCCAGGAAGCCGGAGCGCCCATTCCCAAGGAACCGGTGCTGTTCATGAAGGCGATCTCGTCGATCAACGGGCCCAATGACGACGTGATGATGCCGAAGGGCGCAGAGAAACTCGATTGGGAGGTCGAGCTCGGCATCGTCATCGGCAGCACGGCGCGCTACGTCGGGGTGCACGACGCGCTGAAGCACGTCGCCGGCTATTGCATCGTCAACGATGTCTCGGAGCGCGCCTTCCAGATGGAGCGCGGCGGGCAGTGGATGAAGGGCAAGAGCGCAGACACTTTCTGCCCGCTTGGCCCCTGGCTCGTCACTTCCGACGAGGTGCCCGATCCGCAGAAGCTCGACCTCACCTGCGAGGTCAACGGCCGCGTCATGCAGCACGGCAATACCGCCAAGATGATATTCCCGGTGGCGCACATCGTCAGCTACATCAGCCATTTCATGACATTGCAGCCGGGCGACGTGATCCCGACCGGAACGCCCGCCGGCGTCGGGCTTGGCATGAAGCCGCCGCTCTTCCTCAAGCCGGGCGACACCATGCGCCTTGCCATCTCCGGCCTCGGCGAGCAGCGGCAGAAGGTCGTCGAATTCGCGCAATAGGGGAGATGATTGGACAGAGGGTTTGTCTGGTTCGGCGAGCTTCCTCTAGCCATTCGGTCTACTTTTACGCTATGGTTTTCCGGCATAATTTCACCCCGGGATTGCCATGTTCGATCGTCAATCGGGCCTGTCGCAGGCCGAAGATGCCCCGCCTGGCCGACAGGTCGAGGCGAAGGTCAAGTGGTTCAACGCCTCGAAGGGCTTCGGCTTCGTCACAATGGCGGACGGTTCGGCCGACGCGTTTCTGCCGATGGCGATCTTGCGTCGTGCAGGCTTCGATGACGTGCGCGAAGGCGCCTCGATCACATGCGAGGTCGGGGCCGGCGCCAAGGGGCCGCTCGTGACGAACGTGCTCAGCATCGACAACAGCACGGCGGTCGCATCACCCGAACGCCGACCGAGCCGTGCCGCGACGACGCTCGATGGCGCCGTCAAATGGTTCGAGCCGGACAAGGGTTATGGCTTCATCTCGCCCGATGGCGGCGGCAAGGATGTGTTCATCCATGTGACCGCGCTTCGCCGCAGCGGCCTCACCGGCCTCGATCCCGGGCAGCGCGTGCGGGTTGATGTCGTCGACGGCAAAAAAGGCCTCGAAGCCGAGCGCGTCAATTTGATCTGAGGCGATAGCTCGCGGCGCCGTAGGCGACGGATTCCACTGCCTTTTTTCTGCCCGATTGCGGCCGCCTGCTGAGACAGCACCGCGGGAGGCGGCGCTCGCACGCCGAATATGTTACCGGTGCGATGGGAAGCACGATAGACTCGGCGGCCTAGGAGGAGAGGCGATCATGGACTTGCAGGACACGCTGAAGACCTATCGGCTGTTCTCCGGCTCATACGATTTTCTGTTCGGGCCGATCTTTCATCCCGGCCGCAAGGATGCTGTCCGGATCGCCAATGACCGCCCGGCTCAGCGCATTCTCGAAGTCGGCGTCGGGACCGGCCTCTCGCTGCCGTATTTCCGTTCCGACGCGCGCGTCACCGGCATCGACGTCTCGGCCGAGATGCTTGCCAAGGCGCGGCGCCGCGCCGCGCGACAGAAATTGCGTCATGTCGAGGCGCTGCTTGAGATGAACGCCGAGAATATGTCGTTCTCCGATGACTCCTTCGACGCGGTGCTGGCGCTCTACGTCGCCTCGGTCGTGCCGAACCCGGCGCGCTTTGCCGCCGAGATGCGCCGCGTTTGCATTCCGGGCGGGACGATCGTCATCGTCAATCATTTCACCAGCGAAAATCCGGCGATGCACTTCATCGAGAAGCGCCTGGCACCGCTTGCCGGAAAGATCGGTTTCCACGCCGATTTCCCCCTCCCGACCTTCCTCGAGGCAAGCGGGCTCGATGTCCGCGAGTCGCGGCCGAGCAATCTATTCGGCTATTGGCGGCTGCTGCGCTGCGTCAACAGCAAGTCGCATCGCGCGGCGTAGCTTAAGGTTTCGGCAGCCCCTTCCCGCCGCCTTTGCGGCCGCCGACGAAAACCTCGCAACTCGTCGAATTCTGGTTGCGGAAATAATAGTCCTCGGTCGGCTTGGCGAGGTGGCCGGGGTCGCGCAGATTGAAGCCCGTGCCCCTGCCGATGTTGAGCGTCTCGGCGCCGACCGGACCCGTGAAACGGGCGACCAACCGGCTCGCTTTCTGGGTACCGAACCGATCGAGCGAGCACGCTTGGCTCAGCACTTTGTCCCGGACGCCGACATCCCAGTAGGGCTTCTTCGAGGTGAAGGCGACGATTTCTGCCCGAACGAGGCTGGTCGACGCGATGATTGCCGCGAGGACGAAGCCGGCGCAGCGCAGCAAGGGGCGGTGCTCGATCATCGATCTCGAATAGCAGGTGCCGGTAAACGAAGTCTTGCCAGCGCCGCGCCGGGAGGGCGATGCTTGCCGCGCATCGCAAGACGGAGGAGCCCGATCATGAACCGCATCCACAACCCCAAGACTGTCGCGCCGCCGGGCGGCCGCTATAGCCACGCCATCGAAGTGCCGCCGAGCGCGCGTTGGCTCCACATCTCAGGCCAGATCGGTACGGCGCCTGACGGCACGGTCCCGGCCGGGATTGCGGCGCAAGTCGAGAATGTCTGGCGCAATCTCACCGCCATTCTCGCCGATGCCGGCATGGGCATCGCCGATCTCGTCAAGGTGACGGTGTTCCTGACCCGCGATCAGGACATCGCGGCTTATCGCGAGGCGCGCGACCGCATCATCGGCGACACGCGCCCGGCCTCGACGCTGGTCGTCATTTCCCGGCTTGTCCGCCCCGATCTGCTCGTCGAGGTCGAGGCGGTGGCGGCGAAGGCGTGATCGCCGCGAACCTCTTTACGCCACGGCGCCGTGCAGCACGCTCTCGCGGTAGAAGACGTAGAGTCCGCTGCCGGTGATGATGAGGGCGCCGAGCAATGTCCAGCCATCGGGCAGATCGCCGAAGATGAGGTAGCCGAAGCCTGTCGCCCAGATGAGCTGGGTGAAGGTGAAGGGCGCCAGCACCGAGGCGGGCGCGCGCTGATACGCCATGATGATGCAGAAGTGGCCGGCGCCCGCGAGCGCGCCGGTCAGCGCCATGAGAAGCCAGCCGGCAAGATCAGGCCCTTGCCAGACGAAGGGAACGGCGAGGCTTGCGACGAAAGCGCCGCCCGCCGCGGTGTAAAAGAGGCTCGCCTGCACCGGGTCGATGCGCGCGACGAGCCGGGTCACGATCTGATAGAAGGCCGATGAGGCCGCCGTGCCGAGCGGCAGCAACGCCGCCCATGCGATGACCCCGACCGGGCGGATGATGACGATGACGCCGATGAAGCCGACGACGACCGCGCTCCATCGGCGCGGGCCGACCTTCTCGCCGAGAAGCGGCACCGAGAGGATGGTGATGAGAAGCGGCTGGGCGAAGGAGATCGTCGTCGCGGTGGCGAGCGGCAGGATGGCGATCGCCGCAAAGAAAAGCATGGTTGAGGCGATCTGAAAGACGGTCCGCGCGAGTTGCAGCCGCAGCGCGTTCGTCCGCAGGAGCGTACGGCGCCGCGTCAGCAGAATCGGAAGCAGCAGAAGAAGGTGGAAGGTAAACCGGCCCCAGACGACTTCGACGACCGGATAGCGATGGGTCAGCACCTTCGCCGCCGCGTCGGCAGCGACGAAGAGCACCATCGTCAGCAGCATGAGGAGGATGCCGCGCCGGCGCGCTGCAGCGGTTTCCTCCGCTTGCTTCGGTTCGGTCATTGCGCCGGTTCGGCGCTTGCGGCGGCGGCTTCGTGCGCGCGGCGCGTCTCGCGGTGAAGGATATAGAGCCCGCTCGCCATGACGAGGACCCCACCGATCATGACGGCGGCGGTCGGCAGATCGCTCCAGACCAGATACCCGAAGATCACCGCCCAGATGATCGAGGTGTAGCTGAAGGGCGCGATCACCGTCGCCGGGGCGTAGTGATACGCTTGGGTCATCCAATATTGCGCGATGCCGCCGCCGAGGCCGGTCGCGATCATGGCGAGCGTGTCGGGCCAGCGTGGCGTCACCCAGAAGAAGGGAACGGCGAGGCCCGAGAAGATTGCGCCGAAGAGCTGCGTGTAGAAGACGATCGTGGCGCTGCTCTCGGTGCGGCTCAGCTGCCGGACGCTGAGCGATCCCAAAGCGAAGAAGAGCGAATTGCCGATGCCGAAGAGCGCGCCCAATTGAAAGACGTTGCCCGTCGGTCGCGCCATGACGAGGACGCCGACGAAACCAAGGAGGACGGCGCTCCAGCGATGCAGCCCGACCCGCTCGCCGAGAACCGGCACCGAAAGCGCCGTAACGAAGAGCGGCGCCGCGAACGAGAAAGCGACGGCGTCGGCAAGCGGCAGAAAGTGCAGGGCTAAGAAGCTGCAACAGAATGAGGTGAGCCAGATTGCGGCCCGGAGCGTGTGCGCCATGGGTCGGTTGGTGCGCAGCGTTCCCGTTCCGCCCGCCCGCCACACCAGGAAGACGATCGGCACGAGCGCGAAAGCGCTGCGGAAGAAGACGAGCTCGGCGACCGGGTAGTCGTCCGACAGCCATTTGACGACGACGTTGAAGAATGAGAAGACGAAATTGGCAGTGCAGGCATAGGCGACGCCGCGCCGCACATCGTCGCGCGGCGCCCCGGCGGGGTCCAGCGCGGACGGAAGCGGCACCGGCATCGCAGAACCTCGACGATTACGGACTGGCGCTCAGTCTTAGCGTGGCGGGTGACGTCGGACCAGAGGCGGCGCCGCATCGCACCCCTGTCTTTGCCGCGGGCCGGCGCACCTCAGCCGAGATAGGCGCGCTGGACGTTTTCGTCGTCGAGCAGATCCTTGCCGCGTCCCGTGAGCACGATCCGGCCGCTCTCCATCACGTAGCCGTAATCGGCGATGCTGAGGGCCATCAGCGCGTTCTGCTCGACAAGGAGGATGGTGACGCCCTGGTCACTGATTGTGCGAATGGTCTCGAAGACGTGCTCGACCATGACCGGCGACAGCCCCATGCTCGGTTCGTCCATCAGCAGGACTCGGGGTCTCGCCATCAAGGCGCGCGCTGTCGCCACCATCTGTTGCTCGCCGCCGGAAAGCGTGCCGGCAACCTGCTTCAGGCGCTCCTTCAGGCGCGGGAAGAGTGCGAGCATGCGCTCCTTGTCTTCGGCGATGCCGCGACGGTCATTGCGCGAGAAGGCGCCCATCTGCAAATTCTCGCCGACCGTGAGGCGTGCGAAGATGCGCCGCCCCTCGGGCACCTGGACCACGCCCATGCCGGCGATCGCGTGCGGCGGAATATCGCCGAGGCTTTCGCCGGCAAGCCGAATCTCGCCGGCGCGCGGATGGAGCAATCCGCTGATCGCGCGCAGCGTCGTCGTCTTGCCGGCGCCGTTCGCCCCGACAAGCGTCACGATCTGCTTGGCGTCGACGGTGATCGAGATGCCCTTCAGTGCCTCGATCTTGTCGTAGAATACGTGGATATCGTCGATTTCGAGGAGGGCCATGATGTCTCGCTAGTCGCCGTGCACCGTCACTGCGCGCCATCATTGGCGGTCGGATTCTCGGTGAGATGCTCGACCGCGTGCCTGCGGGCCGCGACCGGTGCCGCCTTCGGCGTACCGAGATAGGCTTCGATCACTTTCGGATTTGCCTGGATCTCGGCCGGCACGCCTTCGGCGATCTTGACCCCATGGTCGAGCACCGTCACCAGATCCGACATGCCCATGACGACCCGCATCTGGTGCTCGATGAGGACGATCGTGATGCCGAATGCGTCACGCACGCTGCGGATGAACGCCATCATGTCTGAAGTTTCGCGCGGGTTCATCCCCGCTGTCGGCTCGTCGAGCATCAGGAGCTTCGGCTGGGTCGCCAACGCGCGCCCGATCTCAAGCCGCCGCTGCTCGCCATAGGCGAGGTTGCGCGCGAGCACGTCGCCGCGCCCGCGGAGCCCGACGAAGTGGAGCAGCTTTACTGCCTCGTCGTGCGCTCGCTGCTCATCGCGCCTGGTGTGCGGCGTGTTGAGGAGCGCGCCCCACCAACGCGAGCGCAGATGCAGGTGCATCCCGACGAGCAGATTTTCGATCGCCGTGATGTTGCGGAAGAGACGGATGTTCTGATAGGTGCGGCTGATCCCGGCCGCGGCGACGCGATCGGGCGTCAACCCGTCGACGCGCTCGCCGCGAAACCAGATCTGTCCGGCACTCAGCTGCAGATTCTGCATGATGCAGTTGAAGACAGTCGTCTTGCCGGCGCCGTTCGGCCCGATGATGCTATGGATCGCACGCTCGCGCACCGCGAGATCGAGTTCGCCGACGGCGGTGAGACCGCCGAACCGCATCGTCAGCTTCTTCGTCACGAGGATCGCTTCTGCCGCCTCAGCCATCGCCTAGCGTCCCGGACTCGACACTTCGGGCGCCGGTGCGCCGGCAATGTCACCGGCTTCGTCGGGCACGATCTCGCCGGCGGCGTCGCGCAGCTCGCGGCGCCGCGCCACCGACGGCCATAGACCCTCGGGCTTGATTCGCATCATGATGATGAGCACGGCGCCGTAGAACAGATAACGGTACTCGCCGAACTCGCGCAACAGCTCGGGCAAGCCGACCAGCGCAGCGGCACCGACGATGACGCCGGGCAGGCTGCCCATGCCGCCGACGATGATGAGCGCCAGCACGTTGATCGAGATGAGAAGCTGGAAGCTGCTGGGGTAGATCGAGGTCAGCATGGTCGCGAAGATCGAGCCGGCGAGGCCGGCGAAGGCGGCGCCGAGCCCGTAGGCAAGGAGCTTGCACTTGACCAGGTTGATGCCGAGCGCCTGCGCCACGTCCTCGTCGTCGCGCACTGCCATCCAGGCGCGACCGAGCGCGGAATTCTCGAGCCGCCAGGCGCAATATGCCGCGACCGCCGAGGCGGCAAGCGTGACGTAGAACAGCGCAACCGGATCGCTCAGCTCATAATTGCCGATCCAGGGTTTTGGGATCTGCAGGATGCCCTGGGCTCCGGCGAGGAGCGGCGCCGCCATGTCCGATTGCACGATGACGCGCACGATCTCGCCGAGACCCATCGTCGCGACGGCGAGGTAGTCGCCGCGCACGCCGAGCACGGGAATGCCGAAGAGTACGCCGACAAGGATAGACATCAGAACCGCGATCGGCATCGCCTCCCAGTAGTTCAGGCTGGGCAGCAAGGTATAGGCGGCAAGGGCGTGCGTACTGTCGGCGGTGAGCAGCGCCGTGGTGTAGGCGCCGACGGCGAAGAACGCGACGAAGCCCAGATCGAGGAGACCGGCGAGGCCAACCTCGAGGTTGAGCCCCATACCCATCAGCGTATAGAGGCCGACGAGCATCATGACCTGGCCGATATACGAACCGGCGAGCATCGGAAAAAGCAGGACGAGCACCATGCCGAGGACGATCTTGGCAGCGGTCACCTGGCGATGCTGCGTCCGGGTGAAGCCCGCCGTCACGGCCGCGACGCGGCTCCGGTAATGCGTCCACAAGGCGCTGCCACCTGCCGCCACGATGAAGATGATGACGGCGCCCTGAAACTCCAGCCCGTCCCAAGTGTAGAGGGCGTCGCGCACCGCATCGATGAGGTCATTGAACTGCATCATGAGTTGGAGGAGTTCCTGGAAGACTCCAAAGAACGTGACGGCGGCGCAGCCGACGATCAGCGGCTTCTTGACGATCGGCGGGCTGTGCGCCAGGACGGCGCCGAGCGCGGCGAGAACCGCCCCACCGGCGACGAGGACCACGAGCCCGAGCGGCAGATCGAGACCGAAGGTCAGCATTTCGGAAAGCGCCTGCGGCAGCGAGATGAAGATCGAGCGCAGATCGATCAACTCCATTGCCAATACAAGCCCGGCGAGGAGGCCGCCGGCGATCGCGCCCGCAATCAGGCTCTGTACCAGGACTTGCCCGGTCACGCGGGCCATCGCGCCCCGGACGATCATGATGCCGGCGCCGAGCCCGATGGCGATCAGCGCGGCATGGCCGAGCGAGAGCACATCGACGATGATCCATCGTCCATGGATCATGAGAAGAAGGCCGACGATCGCGAGATAGGTGGCGATGACGCCGAAGACGAGGCCGATCTGGACGGCACGCTGCACGGGGGAGCGCTGCTTCTGCCTGAGGGCGGACACCGAGATCGTCATCGTCATGCCCGCTTCTTGGCCATACGCTCGCCCAGGATGCCGTGCGGCCGGAAGATCAGCACCATGATCAACAGCGTGAAGGCGATGAGATCGCGCAGCTGGTACGGCGCTGGGATGCCGATCCCGTCGAGAAACAGTGCCGGGCCGATCGATTCGACGAGGCCGAGGAAGATGCCGCCCAGCATCGCCCCGGGAACGCTGCCGATGCCGCCCAGCACCGCCGCGCCAAACGCCTTGATGCCCGGCGTGAACCCCATGAAGAAATAGACCTGCTTGAAGACGAAGGCATAGCAGACGCCGGCGATGCCGGCCATGGCGCCGCCCAGGGCGAAGGTGAAGATCACCACCTTATTGACGTCGATACCCATCATGGCGGCGGCATCGGTATCTTCCGAGACGGCGCGCATCGCGGTTCCCATCCGCGTCCGTTGCACGATGACGTAAAGCACGATCATCGAAACGACGGCGGTGAGCATCACCATGGCGTCCACCATGGGGACGCTGAAGCCGAAGACATCGATCGGCGTCCGTTCCCATTTTGGATCGGGATAGGATCGGATACTCGCACCGAACATGCCGCGGAAGGTCTGCTCGAGGAAGAACGAGACGCCGATGGCGCAGATCAGCGGCGCCAAGCCGCGTACATGGCGGAACGGGCGATAGGCGATGCGCTCGGTCAGGACCGCGATGATCGTCGCGGTGGCGACAGCAACCACCAGAATCGCCACCATCGCGAGCACCGGGTGACTATAGAGATAACCGGACTCGTCGAGCGACGAGGCCACGAAGAACCCGGAGAAGGCGCCGGTCATCATGATGTCGCCATGCGCGAAATTGATGAGACGCAGGACGCCATAGACCATGGTGTAGCCGAGCGCGATCAGGGCATAGACGCTGCCGATCGTCAGGCCGAAGACCAGGAGGTCAAACCATTGGGCGGCGGCGTAGCGACCCTTGAGCAGCGTTCCGATCGTACCGGCGACGACGACGATAACGACACCGACACGCAACGCCCACAGGATGACATCGACAAATGTAAAGCGTGCCAGTGCTCTCAGCTTTGGAATCATTGCCCGACCCGCGCCGACTTCGGTCATGAGCCTGGCGCCCTCATCGCAGAATCTCGATTGATAACTCAGTGGCCGAGAACGCGTTCCGCGTCAAGCGGAGGCGTCCCCGGCCAATCGCTGATCAGCGGCCGCGACTAGGGCCAGATCTTCTTCGGGTTCTCGCCGATCTTGAAAGTCTTCGCGTCGGCGTTCGTGTACTCGTATACGGCGGGTGCGAACTTGCCGCATTCACCATACTGATCGCAGGCAATCGGTCCGCTGATGCCGTCGAACTTGGTGGCGAACACCGCGTCGCGCAGTGCCTTGCGGCCGATATAGGTAATACCCTTGCTGTCGGTCTTCGCGACCTTCTCGATCGCCTTGAAGGCCAGCATCGCGCCGTCATAGGCGTGCGCATGGTAGCCGGCGATCGGCGCTTCATTGAACTGCTTCGTGTATTCGGTGACGAACTTGGGATAGCCCTTGCCCATCGCTTGCGGAGTCAGGTCGGGATAGGTGAACTTGAACCCGACGATCGAGTCGCGCGCCGCTGCGATGAGATCCGGCGCCAGTAGCGCCGAGCTGCCGAGGAGCGTCACCTTCTCGAGGCCCGGAACGTCTTTGGCCTGACGGATGATCTGCCCCGCGACCGCGACGAAGACCGGGAAGTAGAGCACGTCGGGCTTCTCGGTCGCGACGCGGGTCAGCAGCGGATGCATGTCGACATCGGTCGGCGCGACCGCTTCCGCCGACAGCACGGTGCCGCCGAGCTTCTTGAAATTGTCCGCCATCACGACGGAGAGCTGCTGCGCATAGGGGCTGCCGTCATGGACGGTAACGATCTTCTTTACCTTGAGCACGTCGTAGACGTACTTCGCGTCGGCGGCGCCCTGGTCGGCGTCGCTGTAACATGAGCGCACGAAGCCGTCATACTCGGGCTTGCGAGTCGGCAAGGTCAGCGACGGTGCCGTCGGCGACGTGCCGATGCTGGTGATCCCGGCCTTCCACAAGATGGGAGCCCCGGGTGTCGCCTCGCTCGAGCAAGACGGGCCGATGACGATCGCAATGTTGGAGTTGGCGGCGATCTTCGTCGCTGCCGTCTGTCCGCCTTCGGCGTTGCACAGTGAATCCTCGGCAGTGAACTTGATCGGATGGCCGACGAGCTTGCCGCCGATATCCTTGATGGCCACTTCGACGGCGCGTTTCTGGTCGGTGCCGAGAGCGGTGTCGGGACCCGACAACACCCAGTAGCCGCCGATCTGGATCGGCGCACCCTTCGGGATCACCAGGACACCGATGTCGTCGGTGACGGGGCCTTTCGTCTCTTTTGCGTCGACGGCCGGTGCAATGGCGAGTGCCGTGACGGCAAGCCCCGCATAAATCCACGGACGCAGGTATCGATCGTAATGCATGTCAGTCCTCCCTTGCGAAATTTAGATCGCCATTCAGCGGCGACTGCTTGCCCATCAGCGCTTGATCCCGGATCGGCGGACCTCGACGGCCGAGTACAATTACGGACATTTACCTTAGTGACCGGAGATCGGTGCTGCAAGACGCGTGTTTGGAACGCGGCATCGGGCGCCAAACAGGCTCACATTGCCCACTTAACCTGTCAATAACATTTTTCTAGTTATTGAAAGGGAACATTTCACAATGGTGGATGGCCGGTGAAGCTCATCGTGCCGAGGCATGACTGCTTCCGCAGAACCAATAACGGAATGTGCCGCGGTCCGGCTGTGTCGCTTGGGGCAGAAGGTCAGCATGGCGCGACGACGATACGATTGGCCTTCTTCCTTCCGCCTGCATTCAACGGCTCGACGAATCGTATGTCGTCGGTTCTCGGTTCGTCCGCTCCGTCCGGTTGCGCCGCGATCTTTCCGCGACCGTCAGGGAGAGCTCTTGTCGACCGTCGCTTGCTTGGCGATCGCCGTAGCGGTTGTGGCGCTGACCTTCAGTCCCAGATTCTTGTTGACGGCTTGAACCGTGGCCGGCGTCACCGCCTTGTTCGATGCCAGCGCCAGAGCCTGGGCTGCTTGCGAGAGCGCGTGTTTGGCGGCGAGAGAATTGGGTGGCGCCGCTTTGAATGCTTTGACCGCCGCGGCATAGGCCGCGAGATGACCGACCCGCGAATTGGGCGCGGCGTGAGCCAGGGCTTGATTCGAGGCGTGCGACGCATTGAGCGAGCCAAGTGACGGAGCGGTTGAACCTTTGCCGCGATGATCTGTATCGGTGGCATGGCCTTGCTCGCCCTTACCCTCGGCGCCCTCGCCAGTTCCATGAGCGCTGTCGCTGTTGCCATGCCCATTGCCGGCGCCGCTGCCGCCCCCGCCGCCGCCACCACCGCCGCCACCGCCATGGGCGAGCGCGGTATTGGCATTCAGCGACAAGGGCTGCAATTCGCAGGTGACCGGCGCCAGCACCAAGGCAAGCGCGAATGCGCCCGTGGAAGCCAGCTTTGAGATTCCGCTGCCTCGGCTCATCAGGGTTTTCATGGTCATGCTTTCTTCACTCGGAGATTTGCTCGATGTGCTCGGGTGCGATCCATAGGCCGATCCCGATCACTTCGCGAGCGCGCCCATTGCGGCGCCTTCCTTCGCTCCGTCAGTACAGGACATGACGAAAGAATAAATACAAGAGTTTCACTTGATAGAACGGCGATAGGAAATATTTTCTCCTGCACTTTAGCTTGGGAAACACGCTTGTGCCGTCAGCGTGATCGTATACGGGAAGAGTTGGTTGACGGCGAACGAGAAGGGATAATTTGCCGATACTTGATTGCCGCACGGCTGCGCCGACACGGTGAATACCGAGGGGTCGAGGTTGAGGCCGGTTGCTTGAGCGACCGCATAGGATTGGACGGCAGAGGCGGTGCCGCACAAATTGCTGTTGACCGAAGCGCAGCGCGCCGCATCCTCGACGGCAACGTGCAGGGTCGATTGCGCCCAGATAAGGCGGCCGAACTCGACGATGCCGAAGAGCAGCAGCAGAAGCGGCACCGCAATCAAAGCAAATTCGACTGCCGTCGCGCCGCTGCGGTCGGTGAGGATCGACGACCGTTTCGCGTTCATTGAATGCGCACCGTCGATTGCGCGCTCAGGGTCAGCGGATTGCTGAGGCCGGGGTACGACATGAGCATCGAGTATTGCGCTTGCGAGCTGACGGTGACGTAGGTACCCGGCACCGCCCCGCCGACACAGGTCCCGCCGCAGGGAACGGAGGTGATCGTCGTGCCGCTGGCGCAGCCGCAGAACTGCGCCGGAGTGGTCGAGATCGAGCTGAGGCTGCTCGCGTTGGCTGCCGCATTCTGGATCGCCGCGCTGTTATATCCCTGCCGCACGGCGAGTTGCGCTCCCGCCTGCGCCGAGTTCACGACCTCCATCCACTGGTAGAGCCCGATGCCAAGATCGACGATGCCGACTAGCACGCCGACGAGGATCGGCGCCACCAACGCGAACTCGACGGCGGCGCCGCCCTCGCGACCGCGAATGGATTTGAAGAGCGTTCTCAATCGATGCATGGCCGCACCCTATTCAACGAGCTTGGCGGTGCTGCCGCCGATCGACTTCACACCCTTGCCGGTGCAATTGATCGCAAGGTTGGCGTTGCCCTTGAAGTCGATCTCGTCGGCGATGAGCTGAATGCAAGTGGTGTTATTCCCGGTATTTGTCCCTCCGGCGAAGGTGATCGTCTCGGTTGGAAAGTAGATGGCTCCGCTGATGTTCTGGGTCGTACCGCCCGAGAAATCATTGATCGTTCCAGGCGTTCCGGTGCGGTCCTGGAAGAACGCGATCCCGGCGGTCGGACCAGTGGTTGGCGCGGTGATGTCGAGCGTGGCGCCGCCGTGGATGCTTGCCGTTGCCGGATTGCTTCCGGTGCTGCTCGTCATGACGACCGTCACGCCTTCTCCGCTCACGGTCGCATTGCCGGCGACCGAGAGCGAGCCTTGGTCGAGGACATAGACCCCCGGATTGAGCTCGACGCTCGCGCCGGCGTTGACTTTGATCCCGCCGCAATAGGTGCCGGGCGACAGAGTGACGCCGCTCTTCGCAGAAAAGTTGCTGTGATCGCAACCCTGATAGGATGGCAGCGCGACGTTCGCATAGGGATCGGCGACCGGCACCGCACCCGTTCGGACTCCGTTCACCGTCGTCAGCCCGGACATGCCGGAGACGCCGCCGACGATATTGGCGGAATCGGTGGTGATCTCCGCGCCGCCGACGAGGGTCAGCGCGGCGCTGCTATTCGAATTGACGTCGAGCTGGCAGCCGGTGAGATTGACGTTCGTCGTGCCGTTGCCGAACGTCGCGGCCTTGGCGCCGGTGTCGAGCGCGAGGACGCAGCCATTGGCCGCGGCTCCCTGCAATGCAACGGCGCGCCCGCTGATGGTCGGCGAGGCGCTGAGGAATACCGCCGAGAAGAGCGCATTCTGCGGCTGCTGAACGATGACTTCGACGGCATTAGCGACGCCGTTATAGGCGCCCGAGGTCGGCGGGTTGTTGACCGTCACGGTGACCCCGCCGATATCGTCGACGTAGCCGTATTTCGCGAGCGTCGCCTTCGCCTCGGTGACGATGGTTTTCGGTCCGCCGGTCCCCAGCGCCACTGCGGCGCCGAGCGCGGCGGAATCGGCGGCAGCCTGCATCGCGCGGTGCGTCTGGTACCACAAACCGACTTCGGTACCGAGGCCGGCAAAACCCACAAGACCGGTGAAGACAAGCCCCACGACGACCGCGGTCGCACCCTCTGTGCTCTGAGCAAGGTCTTTGCGGAATGCGTTGAGACGAGAGAGCATGGCCGCACCTCTGAAAAAATTCAGCGAGCCATTCCCGCATTAAAATCTTAACGGATAGTAAAATAGACAATTCTCATAATATTGTTTACATCCGAGGTCGTTTTTGATGTTTCTTATTTCATAATAACTTAAATACAAAAATACAATTTATTGATCAATGACACGGGTATTTCTTTACAACTGAGTTCAACCAAATATGAGAGGTCGGAGACCAAGCAACCAGCGCCGCGCTAATGGGGCGATATCCTTAATATGCCGATAGATCGTTGCGCCGCCGTGGCGAGTCTAGACCTTCTCCAGCCCACACCAATCGGCGATGAAAAGGGCCATTGCCTGCGTGCAGCGGCGCACCGAGTCGAGTTCGACGCGCTCGTCGAAGCCGTGGATCGAATCGGCATGCGGACCGTAGACGAGCGCGGGCGTTGCTGCATAGAGGCCGAAGAAGCGCGCGTCGGTCGTTGCCGTCGTCGCCAGCTCCTCGAGCGGCGTGCCGAAGGCTGCATGATGCGCCGCGCCCAACGCCGCCACCGGTGCCTCGGCGCCGCTCAGCACGTAACCCTCGGCCTCGAAGCCGTGATAGACGATTTCCGGCGGATTGTTGCCGAGGAAGCGGTTGCCGCGCGCGGCGTCGCGGATCGCGTCTTCGATCTCGCGCTTGGCTTCAGCGATGTCCTGGCCGGGGTAGATCGCGACGCGAACGTCGAAATTGCACCAGGCGGGCACGCTCGACGGCCAATCGCCGCCGGCGATCTTGCCGACATTGAGGTTGATCGGGTGCTCGATCTCGGCGAAATGCGGGTATTGGCCGCGCCGCGCATTCCACCGCTCTTCGAGCCCGTGCAGCGCTTGCATCAAACCGTATGCCGCCTCGATCGCGTTGGCACCAGATCGCGTCTCGCGGACATGGACAGGGACGCCGCGCACATGCACCTGGAACCAGAGGACGCCAACTTGCGCGCGAATGAGCTTGTTCCACATCGGCTCGGGGATGAGCACCGCCTCGGCGCGGTAGCCACGCTCGAGACAAGCGAGCGCGCCGTTGCCGGTGCATTCCTCTTCGACAACGGATTGGATGTGGAGATCGGCGGCCGGCCGGTAGCCGAGGCGCTTCAGCGCATCGAAACTGGCGAGGCACGCGGCGAGGCCCGCCTTCATGTCGCCGCCGCCGCGACCGTAAAGCCAGCCCCCCTCGATCCGTGGCGCGAAGGGTGGGCTGGTCCACATGTCGAGCGGGCCGACCGGGACCACGTCGATATGACCGTTGAGGATGAGCGAGCGGCCCTTGGCGGCGCGTGGACGATGACTGCCGACGACGTTGAAGGCGTTGTCGTAGTCGGCATGCACCGGAGAAAATCCGGGGAGGTGGCGGATGGCGTCGATCTCGATCCGCCATCGATCGACGGCGAGGCCGCGCTCGCGCATCGCCGATGCGACGAAATCCTGCGCCGTGTGCTCAGCGCCGCGCACCGAAGGAAATTTGACGAGTTCGGCAGTCAGCGCGATCTCGTCGTCGAAACCGGCATCGACCGCCTTTTTGATCGCCGTGGCGAGTTCGCCGTCGAGCATCGACTCCTCCCCGCGTGCTGCCGAGGCGAGGCTATCACTCGAACGCGCTGCCGTCGAACCGGAATGACCGTCACCTTCGGCGCGGTCTATTCTGCTGTCCCGCTGAGCCTCCGCCCGACCTTCTCGAGAAGTTTGCGCAGCTCGGCTTCGTCGGTGCCGTCGCGTTGCATCAGAAGCTGCGCCATGGGATCGCTCAGCAATTCGTCGAGCTCGGACTCGCGGCGCCGCTCATCGGGTTCGTCGCGCTCCTCGACCTCCGGCATCACCGATAATCCCAGTAATGATGATGCCAGCCGGCATCGCGCTCGTAGACGACGCATCCGGACAAGAGTCCGGCGAGCAGCATGGCCAAGACCAATTTCGCTGTGCGGTTCATCTGCGTTCTCCTCGGAGCCTTCCCGTAGGGGGCTCTCCCTCGTAATAGGCGAGGAGCGCGGCAAACGTGCCGACGATGACAGAAGATTAATGTGGCGTCGTTACCCGACCTCGGGTCACGCCGCCGTCGCGACGGTCAGATCTGGAAGACGAAGGCTTCGTCGGGTGCCATATCGTGGGGGACCTTTGGTCCCGCTGTTCCATCCGCCTGCGGAGCAATGCAGCCCAGCTGGAACTCGAGGATCGTCTCACAAGCCGTCGTGACGAACTCACGCGAGAGCTGAAGGCCGAGCAACGTCGCCTTGCGGTCGTAATTCGCCTGCTCGACGCGGCGGTAGGGATATCCCCGCTTCAGCCCGTCCGGCGCGCAGAAGGTATCGAACGCGAAGCCGCCATTGCGCGAAACGACTGGACCGACCAGGATCTGCTTCAAAGCGCCCATCGAAACTCCGTGTGGAATCGAGTTCACGATCGGCAAGGTTAACGCGGAAGGGTTAAGATCCTGTTGAGTTGCGCCGGCTCGATCGCGACAGTGGCCCTAGAGGCATTTGATCCAGGCGACGACCATCTCGGTGGCCTCGTTCGCGACCATGTTGTGGCTCGCGGGCACGAGCATATAACGAGTGAGGGGATCGGGTCGGAGCCGGCTGAGCACCATGTGCCTTCGGCCGGGATTCCTTGCTTCATCGCTTCCGTCGATCCACAAGAGCGGCAGCCCCGCCGGCCAATCCGCGAGATTGCGGTGCATCGACATCTCGCCGTTGGGGCTGAAGAAGCTCAAATAGTGCGCCGGGGTGGTGAGGACGATGCCGTGATCCGCCATGTTGAAATCGTCGAATGTCGTGGTCTCGTCGGCGCGGTTGGCCGCCACCATGGCTTCGGCCTTGGCGACGCTGTCGGCACGCGCCTCCATCTGAATCGGCGCTGCCGGGTCCACACCGGCGGCCAACGCGACGATGCCGGAGACGCCGGCGGTAGCGCCGCGTTGGGCGCCGAACCCGATCGCGGCGCCGCCGCCGAAGCTGTGCCCTACGACCACGATCCGATCGGCACCTTGCGCCCTCAGTTTCTCGACCGCCGCGACGACCTGATCGAGGGCTTCCTCGAAGGTTCGATCGTAAGGGTGGATCATCGACCAGGGCATTTCCGGAACGTCGATCTTGAATCCGGCCCCTTCCAAATCATGAGCGAGCCGGGCGATGCTCCTACCCGCGGGCGACGATTTGCTGTGCCCCTGCACTAAGGGGTCGAACGTATGCCCGGCATAGAGCACGACCACACCGACCTTTCGCGGATCATGGCCGCTCGGCGTGCAAGCGATTTCCTCGCTCTGTGGTTTTCGATGCTGTGTCGGGCTCGGTGGTCGGGTCGAGACGTTGTCGCATCCCGTCGAGAGGACAAGGGCAGCGAGCAACGGCACGAGAGTGGCGAACCAACGCGGCACGCCCGCCTCGGCTTTGCCGGCAAGCCATTTTCTGCGCATCGCGGAAGTTTACCGCAGTCGAGCGGTTTTCGGGATATTCGCCTTGCCGAAATAGAGTGCAGCGTTGCCCGAAGGCTAGCCGAGTGTCGGCGGACGCAGCCGCGAAACCACTACCGCCTTGAAATGGCTGGTGGGCGCTGTAGGGATTGAACCTACGACCCCACCCGTGTGAAGAGAGGGGATTCGCGCGGATCGACCAATCATTTCAAAGACCTCGTTTTTTCGGCCACGGATTTTCCACGCTTCTCTGCATCCAGCGGCAGCTTATCGGCGGCCTTCGAGGCCTCGTCTGCCGCCACATGCTGATAGCGCAGGACGCTGTGAATGCTGCGCCACGCGCCGGTCCCGAGCAGGCCACGCAGATCAAGGCCGCCATACTGCCGCATCCATGTCGCCCAGGTGTGCCGGCAGTCGTGCGGCGTGAAGTCGGCGAGGCCGATCGCAGCACAGGCCGGCAACCAATCGTCGTAGACGAGCCAGCGATCGCGATAGCCGAAGACGCGGCCCTGGCGCGCGGTCACGTTGGCGAGCTCGACGAGCACGGCGTCCGGCAGATGCACGCCGCGCGGCTCGCCGTTTTTCGTCTCCCCGATCCACACGAAACTCCGCTCGAGGCTGACCTTCTCCCAATCAAGCGAGATCGCCTCGCCGATCCGGCAGCCGGTGCCGAGCAGGAAGACGATGAGCGGGCGCAGCTTCGGCGAGGCCGCGGCGATGAGCCGGTGCGCTTGCGCCGGCTCGATCCAGCGCACCCGACCGCGCGGCTGCTTCGGGCGCCGCAGGCGCAAGGCGTGGCCTGGATCGGCATGGCGCAGCACGGCGGCGATCGGCGTATAGACCTGCCGGTTGCGCGTTGCCGGGCTTGCGTTCGGATAAAGATCGATGGCGGCGCGGTCCACGGCGTTCTGATCGATGCGGTCGAGCGGCCGCGCGCCGAAATGGTTGAGCAGGGGCGCGAGGTAGCGCCGTTCTCCGCCGGCCTTCATGTAGGCGAGCGCTGCGACGTCGAACGTCGCCCCCGTGCGACCGCCAAGCTCACCACTCTCGATGTCCTTTGCCCACTGCCGGAGGATGCGGCGCGCGAGCCGCTTGTCGCCAGTGCCAGCGCTTCGGTTAATGCTGACGCCGAGATAGGTGCCTCGAACCGTCCAGTTCGGCGAACGCCCTTGACGCGGCGGGACGAGCTTGAGGGGCATGGCAGGGCCTCGATGAGCCGGGCGAGATCGCCCTCGGTGAAGACGCGGCGCGTGCCGAGCATCCTTCCATGCTCCGTGCCGACAAGGAAGTCCGTCAGCCACCGCCGGGAGCGGCCTAGGCGCCGAGCGACTTCCGCCAGGGAGAGGAGCACGCGCTCGGGCTTGTCGGCGCGGTCGGTCATGCTGCCCCTGCCATATCATCGATGTTGCGCCGCTCGACGGTGAAGCGGAGCGCGACGATTTCGGGGTTACTCTCCCACGCGCCAGCGCCGTGCAGCGTGTTCCATAGCCAACGAAAGGCTGCGCGCGGTGAAAGCCAGGAGTGCATATGATGCGGATCAGGCCACGCGAAGAATTCCTCAATTTGAGCCGAGGTAAGCCGCAACCCTTCGGCGATAGCATCGGCGCGGCTGATATCCTGCAACCGCTCGATCTTTCTCTCGGTCATAGTGAGCGTCAGGCGCGAGGCCCAGCGCGGGCAATGGATCGAGGGACGCCACTTCGTGACCCGGATGATTTCGACCGACCCATCACCGGCATAGGTGAAGCGGTCGCCGTCGCAATTTGCCCGATAGGCGCAAAGGGTCGTGCTGGGGTGGAGATCGATCAATTGATGGCTCTCCCGCACCCAAAGCCGATCGCCGGGCCGCACGCGCACCCAATTGCTTTCGCGCTGGCCCGGCCCGCTCGGCACGTAGCGCAATCGGCGCGTCATCGTCTTGCGCCCGTCGAGCAGAGCGCGAATCATCGGCGCCGAGAAGATGATCGGGCGCTCAGTCATAATTGGCGAAGCCGCTTCTCGATCGCCGCGCCGACCGCGTTGACGTGCTCGGCGTGCGCGTCGCGCAGGCGGTCCATCTCGGCCTCGTTGCGGTCGCGGAAGTCTTCGAGGTTCGTTGCGGTGGTGATTGCCTCGATCGCGGCCATCATCTTCGCGCGCCAATCTTCGATCGTGTCGCAAACATGGTCGTTGCGCGTTTTGTGGATGATGAAGCGCGGCTGCTCGATGCTGGCAACCGAGGGCGTGCGGCCGGGCTGCGCATCGCCGATCTCCTGCGCCACGCCCTCGACGACGAGCCCCCGCTTCGGGTCGAGATAAGCGTGCTTGCCCATTTCCTCATGCGCCTCTTCCATCGCCGCGGCGCGGACCATCAGATTGAGCGGCAGCCCGCGGGCGAGCCGGCGCTTTGCCGTCTTCTCGCACATCGCGGCAAAGCCGATCCCGCCATCGACGGGGCCGCCGTCGTTCCACGGCGAATCACCTTTACGCGCTCCGGGGCTCTTCGATTTGGTGAAGAGCAGATCATCGATATCGAGGATCTGGACGATCGGCGTATAGCCGGGCCGGGTCGCCGTCGCCCAGGCCGCGATGATGCGGCGCTGGCGTCCTCCGCCGAGTAGCGGGCGGTGGCGCACGAAGCCATCGGAGCCGAGCTCGTACTCGATGAGGTCGCCCTCCTTAACGACGGCGCCGTTGATGATGAGGCCGCTGCGGCCGGCAAGCGTGTTGAACCCTTTGTAGCCGATCACCGGCTGCGCCTTGTCCTTGAACGGGATCATATGGAATTGGCCGGTGACGCCATCGGCTTCGAGACCGAGCACCGCCGCCGTCATCGCCGCTTGTAGGAGCGAAGAACGCGTGCAATCGAGCAGGCGTGGCGTCCGCTCCAAGCAGACGAGGAGAGTACGGATCAGGCGCTCCGGCGCGAGGCCGCTGCCGTCCAGCGCCTCGGCGAAATGCGGCGTCATCGGGCGAAGCTGCTGCTCGAAAAGTGCGAGATCGTTACTCATGCGGCGATTCCTTGGTGACCTTGATGCGGGTTTGGATCGACGCCTTGCGCGTCACCTTCGGCTCGGCGTGCGGCGCGCAGACGCCCTCCGCGATCGGCGATTTCGTGATGTAGGCGGTTGCACCCGGCGCCTTGATGATGCCGGCGCTGCCGGCGCGCGTGAGGATCTTCGCTTTCATCTGCTCCTGCAGCCTTGTTGCGAATGTCGCCTGCTCGCGCGCCCACTCGAATTGCCGGATCGTGTCACCGAGATCATCGTCGTCTGTCGCCTCGATGATCTCGGCCGGATCGCTCTCGGGATAGAGCTTCGCCAGGAGCGGCAGGGAAAGCGGCGAGCCGATCGGGTCGGGCTCGTCATTCTTGGCGAGGCTCTCGAAGAAGAGCGCGGCCTCTTCCTTCAGGCGTGCGTGCCATTCGGGCATCGCTTCTCGCTCGTACCAGAGGAATTGATTACCGCCGACGAAGCACGCAATGGCGCCGCGCGGGCAATTGCGCACGAGCAATTGCTGCTGCATCTGGATCTCGATGTGGATCGGTGCAGCAGTCTCCGTCCAGGTATCGCGCCAGCGCAGCCAGTCGACATTCTTCGCCTCGACGATGATCTCGCCTTGGTCGGGCACGATCAGGTGCGCGTCGATCGTACAACCGAGCTGTCCCGCGCGGTCGTAGCGATCCTCGATATTCTCCTGCACTTCGAGCTTAAAATGATCGGCGGTCTCGGCGAGGATGACCCGCTGCAGCAACTTGCCTGAATGCATGCGCTCCGATTCGGGCGGCTCGATCAGACGGAGGTCGCGCGCCCTGAAGGCATGCCACAATATCCAGCGCGTCATGTACGGGCTGTGGTTGAAGAGCGCCGGCGCTTGGCTCGCGCTCACGGTCTCGAACGATCTATCCGGCATTTGCCACCTTCAATTCCTGCTGCCGGCCGTCCGTGCGCCTCGCCCTCTTGCGCGGCGCAAGCTCCTTCGCGAGATCGAGGATGGCGCTGTCGAGGCAGCTCTCGGCGGCGCGGATATGGTCCGTGAAAGCGCCCGACAGGCCGCTCACTTCGGCATTGCGCCGCAGCGTCATGAGCTTGCGCAGGGCTTCGTCGAGCTCCATGCGGTAGGTTTCGAGAAAGTCGCGACGCTTCATGACAGCCACCACTGCCGCAGCACCGGCCCGAGCCAGCGCCCGACGTTGAAGAAGAGCAGCGAGAACGCGATGAGGAACAGCATCGCCATCATCGCGGAGCCCATGCCGACCCACAGCGCCGATGGCACGGGCACGCGCTCGGGCGTCGCGTTGCGCGCATGCACGGCGAGGAGGCGGGCGCGGAGGGTGGCGGTCGGCGGCAAGGGAAACATCAGCGGTCTCCTTTCGGTTGCGCGGCCCCGACGGCGTTCCTGCCTGGTTGGTCGGGGCCGCGCCCTGCGGCCGGGAATGTCGGGATGGCCGCAAGCTGGTTGACGTAAAAGGCGGTCGGGCTCTCGCTGCCCTCGCGGGAAAGGGTCGCGCCGTCGCGCGGGTCGCCGAGGAGCTGCGCGACCTTGCCCCAGGTGCGGGCGAAGCCGACGAATCGGCCGTTCGCGTAGACGTGCTTTTGCGGGATCAAGGCGCCGCCTCCGCCCGGAACGCCCGGTTGATCGCGGCGAAGGGCGA
>JBGPOZ010000023.1:0-33325 GCA_041488295.1 Allostellaceae bacterium | reverse complement strand
TGCGGCGATCGGCCGATCTCAACGAGGTCTACCTCTTCCCGGGGCTGGAAATCATGAGACTCTGGAGCGACGACGGAACCTTCGATTTCGACGACGTTTCGAAGGCCGATCGCGCGACCCTCGCGGCGAGCGACTATGGCTGCCTCCCGCGGCAGCTTGCCGAGGCGATCAGCTTGGCAGCCCAATGAGGGGCGCGCTTCCCGTCGCGTTGCTTGCGCTTATCCTCGGCGGACCGGCCGTCGCCGGCAACGAATGCGCGGCGCCCGCGGATCTGACCCGGCTGCATGGCGGCTTGGCGCGCACGACCATGCGTTTGACCCGTCACGAGGCGCTCACGATCGTCGCCATCGGCTCGTCCTCGACGGCCGGTTTCGGGGCAAGCGCACCCGATCGCACCTATCCGAGCCAGCTTGCCGCGGAGCTTCGCCGCCGCGCCCCGGACACGCCGGTCACGGTGATCAACAAGGGCGTCGGCGGCGAAACCTCGTTCGACATGATCGCGCGCTTCGACCGCGATGTCCTCGCACTCGATCCCGATCTCGTCGTCTGGCAGGTCGGAACGAACGCCGTGCTGCACGACTACGACGTTGCCGCCTATCAGAAACCAGTGCGTCGGGGCATCGAACGGCTCAAATCGGCCGGCATCGACGTCATTCTGCTGGACATGCAGTTCGCGCCGCAGGTCACGGCGCATGCCGGATATCGCGACATGGAGACAAATCTTGCTGCGATCGGCAAGGACGAGGGCATTCCGCTTTTTCCCCGATTCGCGGTGATGCAGCATTGGGTGGCATCAGGTCAGTTCAGCGTCGCGGCGATGCTGTCGCCGGACGGTCTGCATATGAACGACCGGAGCTACCGTTGCCTCGGGCGCCTGCTGGGCGACGCCATTGTCGACCGGACGCGACCGCGGGTCGCGACGTCCCGTCATTAGCTATGGCGGGCGCCAGAACGGTTCGGCGGTCCTGAACGTCCTCGACGCCGCCGGCAGGTCGGCGAGATGGACCTCGAGCCGCGCCGCGAGCGCCTTGCGCAAGACCTTGACCGCCGCGCTGTCAGGATCCCGATCGAGGCTGCCGACCAATTCGTCGGCGACAGACAGGTCGTTCAAGAGCCCGAGCACGTCCTGCATCCCGCTCAATGCCGCGAGGTAGCGCTCGGTGCGGCGGCCGGGATAGAGCGAGCTGAAAAAGCTCGCCGCATAACGCATCGTCTTCAGCGATTTACGCAGCTCGTGCCGCTGCTCGGCCGAAAGGCTGGCTATGCGCTTACCGGCATCGCGCACCTTGCGCGCCCGGCGATCGAGCAACAGGGTCGCCGCCGCGCTGATCGGTTCACGGGCGCCGACCGGAAGAGCCTCTCCCTTGGGCCAACGCTGCTCCTCGATCCATTGGCCGAGCCGCAGGACGAGTGCGGCATAGCGTGGCGAGCATACCGCCGCGACCGCGCGCTGCCGAGCCGCATTGCGTGCCGCCTTGGCCCGGGGAGCCAGCGATCGAGCCGCCGCGGCGATCGTCTTCATCCGCTTGAAGCGCGCAAGCGTCTCCTCGACGAGGACGTCCCAATCGCGCGCCGGCGACAGTTCGCCCGCGAGCCATTTCACCTCGCGCCTCAGCGCGGCGGCGCCACCGGTTCCGATGAGCCCCTTGAAGAGACTCATTGCGGCGCGCAGCCGGCGCAATGCGACGCGCATCTGGTGGATTGCGCCGCTATCGGAACCCTCGAGGACGCAGCGTTGATTGTCGAGAAGATGGCTGATGCAAGCGCGTGCAATGCGCGCGAAGGCTTCTGCCCCGGTCTCCCTCGCCGTCAGCGCGACCGGCACCGACTTGCACGGTTTGGGGATCGCCCCCGACAGCACGGCGTAGCCGATATCCGCCTTGCTGTCGGTGCCGATCTGCAGTGGCACCGCTTCGTGCAAGAGGAGAGCGATCTCGTAGAGCTGATCGATCTGGGCATGAGCGTCCGGTTCCTGCAAAAGCTCGAGCTCGATCTCGCTGACGGGAACGCGTGCCGTGCCGACGATGATCGCCCCGCGGTCAAAAGCGAGCTCGATCCGCGCCGCAGAATGCGTCACCAACTCCATGGTCGTGCGCTCGATCTCGGTCCTGAAGATCGGCCGGATCCGCGCGAGATCTTCGGCATCGGGCAGCGCGCAGATACCAAGCCCGTCCAAGACGGCGAGATCGGGATCGTTGCTGGGAAGGTGCCATTCCCATTCGCGGCGCACCGCCGCGCCGGCACTGTCGCCGAGCGCAGCGCGGGCCCGTGCCTTGACGGTTTGAATGCGTCTCCGCCCGGCGCGCCGCACGCGCAAGGCAACGCCGCTCCGCGCCAGGCCGAGATCGGGAGTATCGAAATACGTCGTGACGAAACGCTGCGTCTTCGGCGCGCCGACCCGCAAGCTGGACAGCAGCGGCAGACGGCGCAATCGTGCCAGATCGTCGGGCGCGGCGTGCAGCTTCAGCTCAATTTCGTACGCGTCGGACCCCATGATCGGCCGATACTCCCCGCCCCGGTTGCTCCGAGCAAGGGCAATCGACGGGCCGACGCTCCGTCAAAACATCGTGATCGCGGCGTAAGCGGAGAAGGCGGCCCAACCAGCGATCGTCGCGATGCCGAGCCAGAACAGAACCCTGACCATTCTTGAAGAAAATCCTTCGTGCGATACCGGCTCTGCACGTTCTACGCATCAAAGATCCCGCCCCTCCCCGGCGCACCCGAAAGTTTTTCACATCGCCTGCCCCATTTTTGAGCACGGCCCTTCGCCCCTGCTCACGGCGATCGCATTGCCGGCGCGAGCGGGATGAGCTGAGATGAATCTGAATGCCACGGCGCAACGGCGTGCGGCGATAGGCTCGTTCGTGCCGAGCCCATCGCCCGTCGCCATATCAGTGCTTACAGTTTGCCGCGCTGACGTCGAGTCCGTCGTAATTGCCGGCGGCATTCGGGTATTCCTGCCAGACCGGCGAGCCGTCTTTGGCGCATTCCGTGAAGCCGACAAAACGGCCAGTGCACCCGCCAAGGAGAAGTGCGAGGAAGGTCGCCGCGATGATCTTGGATTTCATTTTGAGTTCCTGTTTGTGGCCGTCAACGACGGGGCGATAGTAACGCCCCGCCTTTTTGCGAACTAGCCGAAAGTTCGAAGGTTTGCTCCGGCGCCCTCTCGCTCGGCAATCCGCCGCGAGAGAGGGACGCGGCCATTTTGCGCTCCCCGGCATCGGCGATGGCCGCTAAGCTGCTTCCGAGTGATCCGACAGGAGCGCGGTGTGTGTCATTGATCGATCGAAAGGCAAAAAGCGAGGCCGTCACATCGTTGCAGACGGAGAATCGCGGCGTAAGCCCGCCGCGCATGGTCGGGCGCGGCGGGCGACCTGACGTCGTTCGCCAGGGTCAGCCGCGCGGCTGGCGCGATGTCTATCACGGCCTCTTGACGATCGGCTGGCCATCATTCCTCGCCGGATTGTCATCGGTCTACATCGCCGCGAATGTCGTCTTCGCGCTGCTTTACATGGCCGGCGGCGACGCCATCGCCAACGCGCGACCTGGCGTCTTCAGCGACGCCTTCTTCTTCAGCGTGCAGACGATGGCGACGATCGGCTACGGCGTCATGTATCCACAGACGCTCTACGCCAACCTCTTGATGACCGTCGAGACGCTGCTCGGAATGATCACCGTCGCGATCGCGGCGGGCCTCGTCTTCGCGCGCGTCTCGCGCCCGACCGCGCGGGTGTTGTTCACGCGCCATGCGGTGATTGTGCCCTATGACGGTGTTCCGACATTGATGCTTCGCGCCGCCAATCAGCGGCGCAACCAGATCCTCGCGGCGGAGGTGCAGGTGACCCTGGCGCGCGACGAAACGACGGCCGAGGGCCATCGCATGCGCCGCTTCCACGATCTGCGCGTGGCGCGCGCGCGGAGCCCACTCTTCGCCTTGACCTGGACGATCATGCACCCGATCGGTCGGGATTCGCCGCTGCACGAGGCAAGCCCGGAATCACTGCGTACGGACGGCGTCGAAATCATCGTGACCTTGACCGGCATCGACGAGACATTCTCGCAGCCGATCCACGCCCGCTATTCCTTTATCGCCGACGATATCGCCTGGGATCGCCGCTTCGCCGATATCCTCTCGATCCTCCCCGACGGCCGCACCGCCGTCGACTACAGCCGCTTCCACGATCTGACGCCATTGTGACAACGGCCTTGCGCTCGTCAGTGCGGCGCGACGTGCTCGTGCGCCTTGATTGTTTCGTCGGTGAGGGCATCGCGTTCGAGGAGGCGCACATTGTACCCCCAAAGTGTCGCGACGTGGCTCAGCACCGCCTGACAGGTTTTGTCCTCGAGTAGGACGCCATTGTAGACCGTGTGCGCCAGGACGAGGCAGCGGTCGCCGGCGAGGTCGACGTCGATCACCTGGATATCGGGCTCGCGGCGGGCGAGATCGTATTGTCGCGACAGCGCGCTGCGCACGCGGCGATAGCCGAGCTCGTCATGGATCGCGTCGACGCGCATGGTCTCCTCGCCGCTGTCGTCGGTCACCTGGAACAGCCTGAACTTGCGGATGAGGTGCGGGCTCAGATACTGCAGCACGAAACTCTCGTCGCGGAAATTGGCCCAGGCTTGGCGCAACGTGCCATAGGGATCGCCGTTGCCGGCCAGCTCCGGAAACCACGCGCGATCCTCATCGGTCGGCTCGGTGCAAATGCGCTTCACGTCCTCCATCATGGCGAAGCCGAGAGCGTAGGGGTTGATGCCGCTGTAGCGCGGGTCGTCGAAAGCCGGCTGGAAGACGACGCTCGAGTGCGAGTGGAGGAACTCGAGCATCGCGCCCTCGGTGACGAGGCCCTTGGCATGCAGACGGTTCATGATCTCGTAGTGACAGAATGTCGCGCAGCCCTCGTTCATGAGCTGCGTCTGCTTCTGCGGATAGAAATATTGCGAGACGTTGCGCACGATGCGAACCAGCTCGCGTTGCCAACCCTCGATCTTCGGCGCCCGCTTCTCGATGAAGTACAGGATGTTTTCTTCGGGAAGGCCGAGCTTGACCCGCCGCTCCGCCAAGTTGCGGGTGCCCTCATCGTCGCTGTCCCCGCGCGTCCCGGAGGTCGGCACGGTGCGCCAGAGGTCGTTGTAGTTCGCCTCGTCATGCGCGCGCCGCTCTTCCTCGCGTCGCCGCTCCTCGCCGAGATTGGGTTTCCCGCGGTGGGCATACCGGTTGACGCCGTGGTCACGCAGCGCATGCGCCGCGTCGATCACACGTTCGACCGCCTCGAAGCCGTAACGCTCCTCGCATTTCGCAGTGTAGTCCCGCGCGAAGGCGAGATAATCGAGAATGCCCTCTGCGTCGGTCCACTGCCGGAAGAGATAATTGTTCTTGAAGAAGTGGTTGTGGCCGAAAGCGGCATGCGCGATGACGAGCGTCTGCATCGTCATCGAGTTTTCTTCCATGATGTAGCTGATGCATGGGCTCGAATTGATGACGATCTCGTATGCAAGGCCCTGCAGGCCCTTGCGGTAGAGCGCCTCGTGATGGGCAAAGCGCTTGCCGAAGCTCCAATGCCGGTACATGAGGGGCAAACCGACGGAGGCATAGGCATCGAGCATCTGCTCGGAAGTGATCACCTCGATCTGGTTGGGATAGATATCGAGACCGATCTCGCCAAGCGCGATCTCCTCGACCGCGGCATGGACGCGCTGCAAGATGGCGAAATCCCAGTTTGGACCGTCGTAAAGCGGTTTGCGTTCTGCGTTCACCGACAGCATCGACGTTTGGGCCTTCGGCTCAGGCGCGGGCGCGTTCTTTGTCGAAAAGCTCATGGAACACCGGAAAGATCTGAGTGCGGTCGGCGACGCGCTTCATGGCGAAATGCGCGTGCGCCGGGGCAACCTGTGCGTAGGAGCGCCAGAGATCGCTCTCGCGGCCCATTGCCGCCTCGCCACCCTCGCCGACCTCGACATAGGCGAAGTACTGGCAGAGCGGCAGCACCTCGCCGCCGAGAAGCTCGACGCACCGGCCGCTGTCGGCGCCGTAATTGTCGCCATCGGAGGCTTGCGCGGCATAGATGTTCCAGGTGTCGAGCGGATAGCGCGCCCGCGCGATCTCCAGCATCTTCTCGAGCGCCGTCGAGACGACGGTTCCGCCCGTCTCGCGGCTGTAGAAGAAGGTCTCCTCATCGACCTCCTCGGCGGTGCTGGTGTGGCGCACGAAGACGACATCGACCGTGCGATAGCGACGCTCGAGAAAGACGTGAAGGAGCATGAAGAAGCGCTTGGCGATGTCCTTCATCGTCTCGGTCATCGAGCCGGAGACGTCCATGAGGCAAAACATCACCGCCTGGGTGTTCGGCCGCGGCACCCGCTCGAAGCGCTTGTAGCGCACATCGACCGGATCGATGTACGGGATGAGCTTGGTGCGGCGAAGCAGCTCGTCGAGCTCCTGCCTGATCCGCGCCGCGCCATCGGCATCGCCCGCCTCCTCGCACTCCTCGAGCTCGCGCTCGAGCGCCTCCACATCCGCCTGCTTCGGGCGACGCAGCGAGATGCGCCGCGCCATGCTGTTTCGCATCGTGCGGGCGACGCTGAAATTGGCCGGCGCGCCGCTCACCGTGTAGCCGGCGCGTGAATTGTCGGTGGCGGTTGTCTCCTTCAACGTCTTCTTGATGAGATCGGGAAGCTCGAGATCCTCGAAGAACATGTCGAGGAACTCTTCCCTGGAGAGCGTGAATTCGAAGGAATCCTCGCCTTCGCCGTCGGGACTTCCCTCCGATCCGCCCCCGCCGCTGCCGCCTTGCGGACGCGGGATCTCGTCGCCGACGACATATTCCTTGTTGCCGGGAACGATGTACTCGCTCCGTCCGGTGCGCCGCGAATGCCGGAATGTCGGCTCGTTTATCCCCTTGGTCGGGATCACCACCTTCTCGCCGCTGCCGACATCGGCGATCTTTCGCTTGCGCAACGCCTCCTGCACCGCCCCTTTGATCTCGGCCCTGGCACGGGAGATGAACCGTTGCCGGTTGCCGAGACTCTTGCCTTTTGGATTGGGGCGCCGGTCGACGATGTTCACGTCAGCATTTCCTCGAGCTGCCTCACCCGGCCTTGTTCACGCGCATGTACCATTCGACCAGGCGGCGGACCTGCCGCTCGGTATAGCCGCGCGAGACCATCCGCTGCAGGAAGTCGGTGTGCTTTTTCTCGGTATCCGAATCCTTCTTCGAACCGAAGCTGATCACCGGCAGCAGATCCTCGACCTGGCTGAACATGCGCCGCTCGATCACTTCGCGCAGCTTTTCGTACGACGTCCAGGAAGGGTTGCGGCCGGCATTGTTGGCGCGCGCGCGGAGGGCGAATTTCACGACCTCGTTGCGGAAATCCTTGGGATTGGCGATCCCGGCCGGCTTCTCGATCTTCGAGAGTTCCTGATTCAAGAGCTCGCGATTCATGAGCTGGCCCGTATCCGGATCCTTGTAGTCCTGGTCCTCGATCCACGCATCGGCATAGGCGACGTATCGGTCGAACAGGTTTTGTCCGTAGTCGGCATAGGATTCGAGATAGGCTTTCTGAATCTCATTGCCAATGAATTCGGCGTAACGTGGCGCCAGCTCGCTCTTGATGAAGTTGAGGTATTTCTTCTCCGTCTCCTCGGGGAACTGCTCGCGCCAGATTGCCTGCTCCAGCACGTACATGAGGTGGACGGGATCGGCCGCGACCTCGAGCGTATCGAAATTGAAGGTGCTCGAGAGGACCTTGAAGGCAAAGCGGGTCGAGATGCCCTCCATGCCTTCGTCGACCCCGGCGGCGTCGCGATATTCCTGCACCGATTTCGTGCGCGGATCCGTGTCCTTGAGGCTCTCGCCGTCATAGGCGCGCATCTTCGAGTAAAGGTTCGAATTCTCGTGCGGCTTCAGGCGCGACAGCACGCTGAAGCGCGCCAGCATCTCGAGCGTACCCGGGGCGCAAGGTGCGCTCGCCAGCTCGCTCGTCTGGACGAGCTTCTCGTAGATCTTGCGCTCCTCCATGACGCGCAGGCAGTACGGCACCTTGACGACGCTGATGCGATCGATGAACGCCTCATTGTTTTTGTTGTTCTTGAAGGTCTGCCACTCGGCCTCGTTGGAGTGCGCGAGGATGATGCCTTGGAAGGGAATGCCGCCGATGTTCTCGGTGCCGACATAGTTGCCTTCCTGCGTCGCCGTCAGCAGCGGGTGCAGCATCTTGATCGGCGCCTTGAACATCTCGACGAATTCGAGGATGCCCTGGGTCGTTCGGTTGAGGCCGCCCGAATAGGAATAGGCGTCGGGATCGTTCTGACTGAAGAATTCGAGCTTGCGGATATCGACCTTGCCGACGAGGCTCGAAACGTCCTGATTGTTCTCGTCGCCCGGCTCGGTCTTCGAGATGCAGATCTGCTTGAGACGCGATGGCATGAGGCGCGCGACGCGGAACTTGGTGATGTCGCCGCCGAATTCCTGCAGGCGCTTCACCGCCCAAGGCGACATGACGCCGGGCAGGCGTCGCAGCGGAATCTGGTAGCGCTTCTCCAGCGCCGCGCCCATCTGATGCGGATCGAAGAGACCGAGCGGGCTCTCGAACACCGGACTGACATCGTCGCCCGCCTTCAGCGCATAGACCGGGCATCGTTCCATCAGGAGCTTCAGGCGCTCGGCGAGCGAGGATTTGCCACCGCCCACCGGGCCGAGCAGATAGAGCACCTGCTTGCGCTCCTCCAGCCCTTGCGCGGCATGGCGGAAGAAGCCGACGATCCGCTCGATCGTCTCCTCCATGCCGAAGAAATCGGCGAAGGCCGGATAGACCTTGATGGTCCGGTTCATGAAGATGCGGCCGACTCGCGAATCGAGGCTGGTATCCACCACCTCAGGCTCGCCGATCGCCTCGAGCAGGCGTTCGGCCGAGCTGGCCATCATTTTCGGGTCATCTGTGCATCCTCGGAGGTAGTCCTCCAAGGACATTTCCACTTCCCGTTGGCTTTCATACAGTCTTGAAAAAAGACTGAAAAGTCCGTCTTCCGAAGGCATCGCGCACCTCGAATGGGAAAGAGCCGCTACTTACGGTATAAACGCGTCGGTCGAAATAAAGGATGCGCATCAAATTGTTATTTTTGTTTTAACCACGCTGCCCTCGTTTCGCGCGACTGCCGCAGATACAATTTCGAGTCGACACGCCTTATCACACGACATTCAGGCAAAGTCGTGGCACGATCCACGCCTTGCCGTCGTCGGTCGTCACCATCGAGCCCTTTGGCATTGAATGACCTTTCGTGCTCTCAGGCCGAAGCAGAAACAGGTCGCATATCCGATTCTTGACGCCCTCAGTGAACGGTTGAGATTGACAGCTATTCCGCGCGTCCTCGCGCACCGCTCGTCGATCTCCGCATCTGCGCCTCGCCATCTCACCAAACGGACCGGCAATGGACGCCATGCTTTCCTGCTACGCTTCTCTAAGTCTACCAATATTATATACACGTCATTCCGACGCGGTGCAAATTTCGCATCAGTGATGGCGATCAGATTGCCGCACGGAATCTCACGTCAATTGTCACTGTCGATGCGACTCGCAACAAAACGCGAGACTCGCTGAAAACTTCGGCAGCACCGCGCAAGATTGCGACACTCTGCCGCATTTTTGGGCGCACCGAGTACATGCCGCGAGATCAGCGGGCGGTGATGCCACCATCGATGACGAATTCGGCGCCGGTAACGAAGCGCGACTCGTCGCCGGCGAGATAGAGCGCGAGCGCTGCCACCTCCTCCGCCTCGCCGAGTCGGCCCAAGGGAATCTGCGCCGCGAGGGCGCGCCGCGCGTCCTCGGGTGCGCGCGCCCGCTCGATCATACGATCGACCATCGGCGTCGCGATGAAGACGGGGTGGATCGAGTTGCAGCGGATGCCGTCTTTCTTTTCCGCGCAGTGCAGCGCGACCGATTTCGTCAGCTGCCGCACCGCCGCCTTGCTGGAGCCGTAGGCGAAGAGGGTCGGCGTGCCGATGAGGCCGGCGACCGACGACATGTTGATGATGGAGCCGCCGCCGGCGGCACGCAGATGCGGCAGGACGTGCTTGCAGCCGAGAAAGACGCCGTCGAGGTTGACGCGGTGGACTTGACGCCATTCCTCGAGGCTCGTCTTCTCGATCGTTCCGATCGGCCCCACGCCGGCATTGTTGACGAGAATGTCGAGGCGACCGAACGCCGCGGCCGCGGCGGCGAGATTGGCGACCCATGCCGCCTCCTCCGTCACGTCGTGACCAAAGAACAAAGCGCCATCGCCGATCGCCTCGCTGACCGCCCGGCCACCCGTCTCGTCGAGATCGGCGACCGCGACACGCGCCCCTTCCGCCGCGAACAGGCGAGCGATGGCGCGGCCGAGGCCCGAGGCGGCCCCGGTGACGAAGGCAGCCTTGCCGGCGAGACGCCCCGCCATCGCGCTATTCCGTTGCCGGCAAATTGTGGTCCTTGTACATCTCGCGCAGCTTCGTCTTCAGGATCTTCCCGGTCGCCGTATGCGGGATTTCCGGCACGAAGACGACATCCTCCGGCACCTGCCATTTGGCGAGCTTGCCGCTCAGGAAAGCGAGGATGTCCGCCTTCTCCGGTCGCCTTCCCTCGCGGATCGCGACGACGAGCAGCGGCCGTTCGCCCCAGCGCGGGTGAGGCAGGCCGATCACCGCCGCTTCGGCGACATCCGGATGGCCGATCGTCGCATTCTCGACATCGATCGAGCTGATCCATTCGCCGCCCGATTTGATGACGTCCTTGCGTCGATCGACGACCTGGACGTAACCCTCCTCGTCGATCGTGACGACATCGCCGGTGCGGAACCAGCCCTCGGCGTCGAAGGCCGCTTTGGTCGCAGCTTCATCCTTGAAGTAGCCGGAGATGACCCACGGGCCGCGTACCAGCAACTCGCCCATCGCCGTGCCGTCATGCGGCAGAACCTGCCCGTCGGCATCGACGATCTTGAGATCGACCCCGAAGATGCCGCGACCCTGCTTCGCCTTGTAACGGTGGCGCTCGGCGCGCTGCAGCGCCGCGAGGTTGGGCTTCAACGTGCCGATCGTCCCGATCGGGCTCATCTCGGTCATGCCCCAGCCTTGCAGGACCTCGACCCCGTAGCGATCCTCGAAGGCCTCGATCATCGCAAGCGGCACGGCCGAGCCGCCGATCAAGGTCCGCTTCAAGGTCGTCGGGCGCAGATTGTTGTCGTCGAGAAACTTGAGAAGGCCGAGCCAGACCGTCGGCACGCCGAGGCTGATCGAGACCCGCTCGGTCTCGAAGAGCTCATAGAGGCTCTTGCCGTCGAGCTGCGCGCCCGGCATGACGAGCTTCGCGCCGCACATCGCCGCGGCATACGGAACCCCCCAGGCATTGGCGTGAAACATCGGCACGACCGGGCAGACCGAATCCGGCATCGAGATGCCGGCGCTGTCCGTCATGCAGGAACCGAAGGCGTGCAGCACGGTCGAGCGGTGCGAATAAAGCGAGCCCTTCGGATTGCCTGTCGTGCCGGAGGTATAGCAGAGTGAGGACGCGGTATTTTCGTCGAATTCGGGCCAGACATAATCCGCCGTCTCGGCATCGAGCAATTCTTCATAGCAGAGGAGATCGGCGAGCTTCGATTGCGGCATGTGCGCCCGATCGGTCATGACGACGAAATGTCGGACCGGCTTCCAGGCCGCGGCCGGCGCTTCGACGAGCGGCAGGAAGGTCAGATCGAAGAAGAGAACGCGATCCTCCGCATGATTGACGATGTAGCGGAGCTGATCGTGGAAAAGCCTAGGATTGATCGTGTGGCAGACCGCACCCATGCCGGAGATGCCGAAATAGAGCTCGAGATGTCGGTAGCCGTTCCATGCCAAGGTCCCGACGCGATCGCCGGGCGCAACGCCGAGGCGCCCGAGCGCCTTGGCGAGGCGCTTTGCTCGGTTCTCGAGCTCGGCGTAGTTGCAGCGATGGAACCCGCCCTCGATCCTCCGTGAAACGATCGCCGCATCGCGATGATATTGACCGGAATAGGAAATCAGCCCCGCAACCAGGAGGGGGCGGTCCATCATCATCCCACGCATGACGCTTCCTCTGTTCGATGCCGGCATTTGCTGCCTCATCCGGCTTATCGCCGGATCATGGGCGAAAAGCCGGATGCTGGCAATTCACGGCCGCCGAATGCGATGTCCTGCCACGACGGTTGTCTCGTTGGAGCGGATGCTCTATCGAGGAGCAGCGGCGCGAAAGGCGCCGGCAAGGGCCAGCGGAGGGAGATAGAGATGGCACTCAGCATCTATGGGATTACCCAATCGCGCGCATTCCGGACGATCTGGACGGCCTTGGAGCTCGGCATCGACTACGAGCAGGTGCAAATCGGCTTCTCCGACGGCGCCGTGAAGAGCGAGAGCTTCCTCGCGATCAACCCGAATGGCCGGATTCCGGCGATCAAGGATGGCGACTTCGTCCTGTGGGAATCGCTGGCGATCAACCTCTACCTCGCGAAGAAGCACGGGCACGGTCTCTATCCGGCCTCACTCGAGGGCGAGGCGAAGACCTGGCAATGGAGCTTCTGGGCGATGAGCGAGGTCGAGCAGCCGCTCATGATCTGGGCATACAACACGATCGTCCTGCCGGCCGACCAGCGCGATGCCGCCAAAGCGGCCGAAGCCCTGAAATCGCTTGGCACACCGCTGAAGGTTCTCGAGCAATCGCTCGCCGGCCGGTCCTACCTGCTCGGCAACGAATTCACCGTCGCCGACCTCAACCTCGCCTCGATCATGTTTCGTGCGCTGCGCCTGGATCTTTCCGCTTCGCCCAATATCAAGCGGTGGCTCGACCGGTGCTATGCGCGCCCCGCCGCCATCGCGGCGGTCAAGCTGCGCGGCTGAGCCATGGCCGCGGAGCGGATCGGGGTCGTCGGCGCCGGGTTGATGGGAGCGGAGATCGCCTTCATCTACGCCCTGGCCGGCCATGATGTGCTCCTCGGCGATACCGCCGAGGCGATCCTCGGCGCCGCGCTCGGGCGGCTCGAGGGCATCTTCGACAAGGGCGTCGCCCGCGGCTTCTACAAAGCGGAGGAGCGGCCGGCCCTCGCACGCATCGCCAGCACGACCGATCTCGAGCAATTCCGCGATCGCGACGTCATGATCGAGGCGGTGTTCGCGGACGAGGCCGTCAAGGCGGAAATCTGGCGTCGGCTCGACGCGATCTGCCGGCCCGATTGTCTCTTTGCGACGAACACCTCGAGCATCGCGATCTCGACCCTCGCTTCCTATGTCGACGCGGCGCGGCGGCAGCGCTTTCTCGGCACGCACTATTTCTCGCCGGTCTCGCGCATGAAGCTCGTCGAGATCATCCCGGCTTTCGAGACGTCAGAAGCCTCCGTCGCGACGGCAACGCGGCTTTGCCGCGCGGCGGGCAAGACGCCGATCCGCGTCAAGGACGTGGTCGGCTTTGCTGTCAACCGCGTGCTGCACGCCTTCATCATCGAGGCGGTGCGGCTTGTCGAGGAAGGCGTCGCAAGCCCCGAGGACATCGACATCGCCTGCCGCCTCGGCCTCGGCCACCCGATGGGTCCTTTCGAGCTGATGGACGCCACGACCTCGAGCCTCTCGCTGCAGGTCCAGGAGATCCTCTTCGACGCCTATGGCGAGCGCTTCCGCCCGCGCCCCCTCCTGAAGCAAAAGGTCAAGGCCGGGCACAATGGCCGTAAGGTCGGCAAAGGTTGGCGGCTGGGCGATCAGCGTTAGGAGCTGCGGCAGGTGTCAGGAGACGGTTCGCGCGCCCCACCATTCGGCGCGGGTCCGCTCAATCCGGCGGCGCCTCCCGGCCCTCGATCAAGGCGCGATCGGCGGCGATGCCCTCGCCGACCAGCTCGAAGAAGGCACGCACGCGGGCGGTGCGCTTCAGATCCGTGTGCGTCACGATCCACAGCTCGAGGGCAAGCTCCGGCACGGGGCCCGGCAACGCACGTGCGAGATCCGCCTCAGGGTCGCCGAGATAGCACGGCAGAACGGCGAGCCCGATGCCGGCCTTCGCCGCCACGAGCTGATTGACGAGGCTGCTGGTGCGGTAGACGAACGCGCTCGCCGGCGCCAGCGCCGCGAGCCAGTCGGCCGCATTGATCCCGACCGCTGCCTCCTCCCAGCCGATCAGGGCGTGCTCTGACAGTCCGCTCGGCTCGGCGGGAACGCCCTTTGCCGCAAGATATGTCCGTGCGCCATAGGCCGTCCAAGCGACATCGGCGAGCTTGCGCCCCCAGAGATCGCCCTCCTTCGGCCGCATCGCCCGCAGCGCGACATCCGCCTCGCGTCGGCTCAGGCTGAGGACACGGTTGTCGATGACGAGTTCGACGACGATGCCCGGATGCGCCAGCCGGAACGCGGCAACGTGGCGCGTCAGCAACCGATAGGCCAGCGTCTCGGACGAGGTGACGCGAAGGCGCCCGGCGAGACGACGGTCGCGGCCGGCGAGGTCGCGGGCGAGCGCCATCGCCTCGTCCTCCATCCGCTCGGCGGCGGCGGCCATCCGTTCGCCCAGGTCCGTCGGCTCGTAATTGCCGCCAGGAAGGCGCTCAAAAAGCGGCGCGCTGAGCCGCGCCTCGGCGGTCTGAAGGCGACGGTAAGCGGTCGAGTGATCGATCGCGAGCGCCTTCGCGGCGCCGGCGAGCCCGCCCGCCCGCGCCACCGCCAAGACCAGCTTCAACTCGTTCCAATCATCCATGAGAGCCGTCCAGCGGACAATTGCATTTTTGCAAATATCGCTTGCGAAACAACATATATCCTTGCGTGTACGCATGTTCTAGCTTCCACCGCGCCTTGTCAATGCCGCTGTCGCAGGCAGCCGATGGGAGACCGAAGATGACCTCGACTCACAATTCCGCCGATTGGGGCGTTTTCCTGCTGCGTCTTTCGCTTGGCATCCTCTTTCTCGCCCACAGCGCCGTGCTGAAGCTCATCACCTTCGGCGCGACGGGCACCGCGCAATTCTTCGTCTCGGTCGGCCTTCCGGCCTGGCTCGCCTATGTAACGATCATCTGGGAGATCGCCGGCGGTGCCATGCTCGTGCTCGGCATTCAGACCCGTTGGGTTTCGCTCGCCCTCTCGCCGATCCTGCTCGGTGCGCTTTTCGTGGTGCATGCCGGCAATGGCTGGGTCTTCAGCAACCCCAATGGCGGCTGGGAGTATCCCGCCTACCTCTTCGTCCTGTGCATGGCGCAGGCGCTCCTCGGCGATGGACCCTTCGCGCTGAGCCCGTCGCGGCCCCTCGCCGTCCTTGGTGGCGATCTGGCCCGGCAAAGCGCGACGCGCTGAAGCGCCTGGTGACGAGCACTGAAATCAAAGGGGACGCCCCATGACCGAAGCCACCCTCCAACTCGTCAGTCACCACCTCTGCCCCTATGTTCAGCGCGCCGCGATCGCGCTTGCCGAAAAGGGCGTCTCCTACGAGCGCAAATACGTCGACCTCGCCGACAAGCCGGATTGGTTCAAGGCGCTGTCGCCGCTCGGCAAGGTGCCGCTTCTGCGCGTCGGCGAGGCGGTGCTGTTCGAGAGCGCGGTCATTTGCGAGTATTTGGAGGAGACAGCGTCAGGCCCGCGCCTTCATCCCGCCGACCCGCTGGAGCGGGCACAGCATCGCGCGTGGGTCGAATTCGCTTCTGCGACGCTCAACGACATCTGGGGCTATTACACCGCGTCCGATGCCGTTGCGTTCGAGAAGAAACGCGCCGATCTCGCCGGCAAATTCGAGCGGCTCGAGCGGACGCTCGGCGAGGGTCCCTATTTCGCCGGGCAACGCTTCTCGCTGGTCGACGCGGCCTTCGCGCCGGTCTTCCGTTATTTCGACGTGTTCGAATCCTTCACCGACCCGCATGTCTTCGATGCGACGCCGAAAGTGCGGCAATGGCGCGCCGTGCTCGCCCAGCGGCCGAGCGTGCGTGGCGCGGCCACGCCCGATTACCCGGAGCGTCTGCGCGTCTTCCTGCGCGCGCGCAACGCGCATCTCTCGAGCCTGATGCATTAACCTCCCGCCTTCTGGCGGATGGCTTCGAGGATGTCGAGCAGGATACGATCGCGCTCGGCGGCAAGGTCGGCGATCGACCGGCCCTCTGTCGCCTCATGGACGCCGGCGATAATCTTGCGCCGAACCTCCGGCGTCAGTTTCGGGGTGCCGAGGTCCTCCCACCAGCCCTCGATCGGGCCGGCGAGGTGCTCCATGAAATGTTCGACGCCACCCTCGCCGCCGGCGAGGTGGAGCGTCAGGTTCGGCCCCATGATCGCCCATCTGAGGCCGGGGCCGTAGGCGATCGCCTGATCGACATCGGCGACGCTCGCGACGCCTTCATCGACGAGGTGGACGGCCTCGCGCCACAACGCCACCTGCAGGCGGTTGGCGAGGTGGCCCTTCACCTCCTTGCGGATGTGGATCGGCTTCTTGCCGATCGCGGCGTAAAACGCCATGGCGCGGGCGACCGCTTCAGCCGAGGTCTTGCGGCCGCCGACCACCTCGACGAGCGGGATGAGGTGCGGCGGATTGAAGGGATGTCCGATGACGCATCGTTCGGGATGGCGGCATGCCTCCTGGATGCGGCTCATCAACAGCCCTGACGAGCTCGAGGCGATGATGACGCTTTGCGGGAGCGCGGCATCGAGCCGGCGAAAGAGCTCGATCTTGACGGCTTCGCGTTCCGGGCCGCTTTCCTGGACGAAATCGGCGCCGGCAATTGCGGCTTCCGGCTCGCGCTCGAACGCAAGAGCGGCAGGGTTTGCCCCGTCGGCGAGGCCGAGGCGCCCCAGGGTCGGCCAGGCATTGGCGACATAGCGCCGCAGGAAACCTTCGCCCTCGGGTGAGGGATCGCTTGCCGTGACGGCGAGCCCTCGGGCCAGAAAGTAGGCGGCCCAACTGGCGCCGATGGTTCCTACCCCGATCACCGCGACTCGTCGCACGCCACCCATGTCCGATGCCATCCCCGCCTCCATCGCCTCATTCCGATCCGAATGATTTGGCAGGAGCCATCCGCTTGTCAAACCTCATGAATCCGGACGAACAAGCAGAAATGGCGAATTGGTCGGGGGACTTTAGCGCTTTTTTAAAAGGCCCTGACATAACCTCCGCGTCATGCAAGAGAGATCGCAGGCAACCCCGATCGGCAATGGCTCGTCCAGCGGCGCCCAGCTCCGCGACGACGCGCGGATGCTGCGGCTTGCCGAACTGCCGCCGCCGAATACCAAACGCTGGGTCATCCGGCGCAAGGCCGAAGTCGTAGCGGCAGTGCGTTCCGGCGTCCTCACGCTCGAAGACGCGTGCACGCGCTACAAATTGTCGCTCGAAGAATTCTTGTCCTGGCAACGTCTCATCGACAGCCATGGCCTCGCCGGCTTGCGCGTGACCCGCCTCCAGGATTACCGCAGCCTCGAGCGCGCCCCGAGCGGCAGGCCGTAATCGCCCCGCAACCCGCGACCGCTCGCCACCCGTTTCCGATCGAACTCGCCGCGACCACGCGTGAACGTGCTCGGCATTTTTACCATGATATCAACATGTTGACGGCGCTCAGAGCCAGCAGCACCGGCGCTTGCCGACGGCGTGCTCACGCGCGACCGGATGGTGCTGTCGAGCTCGGCAAGATTTACCCGCAGTGGGCAAAATCTGCCCACTCTTAACCGCTTGTTCACCGGACCATCGATAGGGTCAAAACCGAGCCGCGCGCCCCGCGGTTGCAAGCAACGAGCACCACATTGAACGGCCTTCTCGTCAATCTGCGCAATCTTGGCCCCGCCCGCCTTGCGGCCATCGGCGCCGTCCTCGCCGCCACGATCGGATTCTTCGTCTTCATCAGCACTCGGATCGCCGCGCCGAGCTATGGGCTCCTCTATAGCGACCTCGATCCGCGCGACAGCGGCCAGATCGTGCAGAAGCTCGAAGCGCAGAATATTCCCTACCAGCTGCGCGGCGACGGTACGCAAATCCTCGTTCCGACCGATCAGGTGGCGCGGCTGCGCATCGCCATGGCCGAGGGCGGCCTGCCGCATGGCGGGTCGGTCGGATATGAAATCTTCGACAAAGGCGAGGCGCTCGGCACGTCGAGCTTCGTGCAGAACCTCAATCACCTGCGCGCGCTCGAGGGTGAACTCGCGCGGACCATCTCGTCGATCGACACGGTACAGGCGGCGCGCGTCCACCTTGTTCTGCCGCAGCGCGAGCTCTTCTCCCGCGAGAAGCAGGAGCCGAGCGCCGCGATCGTGATCAAGACGCGCGGCGCCGAGCATCTCGGCAAGATGCAGGTGGCGGCGATCCAGCACCTCGTCGCCGCCGCCGTTCCAGGTCTGCGGCCCGGCCGCGTCTCGATCGCCGACAGCGAGGGAACCCTTCTCGCGCGCGGCACCGATGATGGCGGCGCCAACCCGGGATCGGGCGGCATGAACAGCGAGGAGATGCGCGTCAATTACGAAACGCGCCTCTCGCGCAGCGTCGAGGAGATGCTGGAGCGGTCGGTCGGCCCCGGCAAGGCGCGTGTCGAAGTCCATGCCGATATGGATTTCGATCGCGTCACGACGAATTCGGAGAGCTTCGATCCCGACGGCCAGGTCGTCCGCTCGACGCAATCGGTCAACGAGACGAGCTCCAACAGCGAGGGCGGCGACCAACCGGTGACCGTCGCCAACAATCTGCCCGATGCACAAGCCAACAAGAACGCGGTCGGCGGCCAGTCGAAGAGCGGCCGGAACGAGGAGACGACGAATTACGAGATCACCAAGACGGTGAAGAGCCAGGTTCGCGAGGGCGGCGTCGTGAAACGCCTCTCGGTCGCGGTCCTCGTCGACGGCGTCTATGCCGCCGGCACTGACGGCACGAAGGCCTATCAGCCGCGCTCGCCGGAGGAGATGAAGCAGCTCGACTCCCTGGTCCGGACTGCAATCGGCTTCGACGAGAAGCGCGGCGACAACATCCAAGTCGTCAATCTGCGCTTCAGCACGCCGGATGAGCCTGCGGTGGCTGCGGCAGACGGATTTCTCGGCTTCAGCAAAAGCGAGCTGCTGAAGGCTGCGGAGCCGATTGCGTTCGCGATCGTTGGCCTCCTTGTCATTCTCCTTGTCGTGAAGCCGATCGTCACGCGCATGCTCGAGGCTCCGGCCGGCGGCGCCGGAGCACCAGCCCTTACCGGGCCCGACGGACAGCGTCTTCTCGCACCACCGAGCGTCGCCGGCGCTCTGCCGCCCCCGTCCGGCATCGCCGCCGGCGTTCCGGCGACGGCAACTCCGACCGGCGGAGCGCTCGACAATATCGAACAGATGATCGACATCAGCCAGGTCGAAGGCCGCGTGCGCGCATCGAGCATCAAGAAGATCGGCGAGATCGTCGAGAAGCATCCGGAGGAGGCGGTCGCGATCGTCCGCTCCTGGATGTATCAGAACGCCTGACGGAGATCTGACCGATGCGCAACCGGGAAGACGTCCGTTCAATGACCGGACCGGAACGGGCGGCGATCCTCATCCTGTCCCTGGGCGAGGAACACACCGCCAAACTCTTCAGCCTGATGGATGACGAGGAGATCAAGGAGATCTCTCAGACGATGGCCAATCTGGGGACGGTCAGCTCGAACATCGTCGAGCGCCTCTTCGTCGATTTCGCCGATCAGATCTCCGCGACCGGATCGCTCGTCGGCAGCTACGAGAGCACCGAGCGGCTCCTGTCGAAAGTTCTCGGCAAGGAGCGCGTCAACACCATCATGGAGGAGATCCGCGGCCCCGCCGGTCGCACCATGTGGGACAAGCTCGGCAACGTCAACGAGGTGGTGCTCGCGAATTACCTCAAGAACGAGTACCCGCAAACCGTCGCCGTCGTTCTATCGAAAATCAAATCCGAGCACGCCGCCCGCGTCCTCGCGCAGCTTCCCGAGAGCTTCGCGATGGAGGTCGTCATGCGAATGCTGCGCATGGAAGCGGTGCAGAAGGAAGTGCTCGACGACGTCGAACGGACCTTGCGCACCGAGTTCTTCACCAATCTGGCGCGCACCAACCGGCGCGACGCGCACGAGCTTATCGCCGAGATCTTCAACAGCCTCGACCGCAGCACCGAGAGCCGCTTCATCACCGCGCTCGAGGAGCGCAATCGCGACTCGGCCGAGCGTATCAAGGCGCTCATGTTCACCTTCGAGGATCTCAGCAAGCTCGACGCGATCGCGGTTCAGGCGATCTTGCGCAATGCCGACAAGGTCAAGGTGCCGATCGCATTGAAGGGCGCCTCGGAATCGTTGCGCGACCTCTTCTTCTCCAACATGTCCGAGCGCTCCGGCAAGCTGCTGCGCGAGGAAATGCAAGCGATGGGCCCGGTGCGCCTCAGAGACGTCGAAGAGGCGCAAGGTTACATGGTCGCCCTCGCCAAAGACCTTGCTGCGAGCGGCGAGATCGTCATCGCCGACAGCAAGGGCGATGACGAGCTGGTCTATTGATAGCGAACATGGCGGTCGCACAAAAATTTCTCTTCGATCAAAGCTTCGACGGGCCGGGCGGCCCGGCGGCATCGCGCGGGCGCAAACCGATCACTCCGGCGGAGCCGACCTTCAATTCGGCCGATCTCGCCGCGGCGGAAACGAAGGGCCGTGCGGAGGGGCAAGCAGCCGGATTGGCCGAAGCCGCCGCCGCCCGCGAGGAGCGCGTCAGCGCAACCCTGTCGGCGATCGCCGAACGCCTTGCCGTGATGTTGTCGCAAAAGGCGGAAGCGCAATGCGAGAACGAGCGGCAAATCATCGAATTGACGCGCCTCATCGTCGGCAAGCTTTTCCCGGCATTGACGCGACGCGACGGCTTTGCGGAGATCGGCGCGCTCGTTACGAGTTGCCTGCGCGAATGCCTTGACGAGCCGCGCCTCGTGCTGCGGATCCCCGACGCACTCTTCGAGGACGCTCAGAATCGCCTCGCGCCACTCGTCGCCACTGGTGGCTACCAGGGCAAGCTGGTCATCCTCGCCGAGGAGGCGCTCTCCGAATCGGATTGCCGGATCGAATGGGCCGATGGCGGTGCAGAACGTGACATGCCGCGCTCGATGCGCGAGATCGAGGCGGCGATGGCGCGCGCGCTCGATGGTTTGAGCAGATCGAACGACACAACGCAGCATACCGCCGCCGGCGGAACCCAGGAGACGGTCGATGGATGAGAAAGAAAATCTTCAGCTTGCCGAGCTCGACGGCGAAGCGCGCGCCGCCGCCAGTACCGGCGAGCCGCGGGCGGCGCAGCACGCCAAGGACCTCGAAGCGGTCTACGACGTTCCGGTGCAGATCTCCGCTGTGCTTGGCAGGGCCACCATGCAGGTGAGCCAGCTCTTGAAGCTCGGCCGCGGTGCCGTCGTCGAGCTCGACCGCAAGGTCGGCGAGGCCATCGACATCTACGTCAACAACCGACTGGTGGCGCGCGGCGAGGTCGTCGTCGTCGACGAACGGCTCGGCGTGACGATGACGGAAATCGTCAAGGCGGAACGATCCTGACGCCCTCCTCCCCATAGAGCGGACCTGGCAACGATGCGTCTCCTCATCCTCGGGCCTCTGGAAGGCTACATCAGCACGGCGGGAAAGATCGCGCTCGCGCGCGGCGCCAAGGTCGCGCATGTCGTCGACATCGAGGCGGCGCTTGCCGCCTTGCGCTCGGGACAGGGCGCCGATCTTCTCATGATGGACGTGAAGCTCGACATCGCCCGCATGGTGGAGAGCCTACGGCGCGAGCGGATCAATATTCCGGTCGTTGCGTGCGGCATCGGCACCGATTCCGAAGCGGCGGTGCGTGCCATCAAGGCCGGCGCGAAGGAGTACATTCCCCTGCCGCCGGACGCCGCGCTGATCGCAGCGGTGCTCGAGGCTGTCGCCGAAGAGAGCAGCGCCGTCATCTGGCGCGATCCGGCGATGGAAAAAGTTCTTCGCCTCGCCGAGCAGGTCGCGCCCGCCGATGCGAGCATTCTCCTGACCGGCGAGAGCGGCACCGGCAAGGAGGTGCTCGCGCGGTTCATCCATCGAAAAAGCCGACGTTCCGCGCAAAGCTTCATCACCGTCAACTGCGCGGCGATTCCCGAAAACCTTCTCGAATCCGAGCTCTTCGGGCATGAGAAGGGCGCTTTCACCGGCGCCGTCGCGCGCCGCATCGGCAAATTCGAGGAGGCGAATGGCGGGACGCTGTTGCTCGACGAGATCAGCGAGATGCACCCGCGTCTCCAGGCGAAGCTGCTCCGCGCCATCCAAGAGCGCGAGATCGACCGGGTCGGCGGCGCGCATCCCATCAAGATCGACATCCGCCTTCTCGCCACCTCCAATCGCGATCTCGAGGAAGACGTCCGCAAGGGCGTCTTCCGCGAGGATCTCTATTTCCGCCTCAACGTCGTCAATCTGCGCATCCCGGCGCTCCGCGAGCGGCCCCGCGACATCGAGCCGTTGGCCGAGCATTTCGCCAAAAAATATGCTGCCGCCAACGGCGTCGCCTACGCTGGGCTTTCGTCGCTCCTGCGCGAGCAACTGACGCGCCACAATTGGCGCGGCAATGTACGCGAGCTCGAGAACACGATGCATCGCGCAATCCTCCTTTCGGGTGGCGGCGAGATCGGCCCCGACGCCGTCATGCTGTCGACAGGGAAGCCGGAAAACGGCAAGGCGGGCAGCGTCGCGGGCGCGCTCGTCGGCCGCACCGTCGCCGATGTCGAGCGCGATCTCATCCTCGATACGCTCCAGCATTGCCTCGGCAATAGAACGCATGCCGCGACGATCCTCGGAATCTCAATTCGCACCTTACGCAACAAGCTTCAGCTATATCGGCAGGAAGGGCTTGCCGTCACGCCGCCCAACGAGCTGGAGCGCGTCGCCCTGTGAGGATGAGCCCATTCATTTGCGAATGCCTCCCCTGCCCGGGAGAAGAGTGTTGAGGGAGCAGCACGCGTGACCGACACGACGGCCACAGCGGCGGCACCGAACGCCTTCGACCGGATCGGCTCTGCGGTAAAGCGCGGCGAGATCGCGCTCGCGCTTGGTGTCGTCGCAATCCTGGTGGTGCTCATCCTGCCGATGCCGACCTGGCTGCTCGATTTCAGCCTCGCGGCGTCGATGACGCTTTCCGTCCTCACCCTGATGGTCGCGCTCTTCATCCAGCGACCGCTCGAATTTTCTGCCTTCCCGACGACGTTGCTCATCTCGACGATGCTGCGCCTGTCGCTGAACCTTGCCTCGACTCGCCTCATCCTCAGTCACGGCCACGAAGGGCCGGCCGCGGCAGGACACGTCATCGCCGCGTTCGGCGCCTTCGTGATGGGCGGCAACTTCATCATCGGCGTCATTGTCTTCACGATCCTCGTCGTGGTGAATTTCGTCGTCATCACCAAGGGCTCGGGGCGCATCGCCGAGGTCGCCGCGCGCTTCAGCCTCGACAGCATGCCCGGCAAGCAGCTCGCCATCGACGCCGACCTGTCCGCCGGCCTCATCGACGAAGCGGGCGCAAAGAAGCGGCGCGCCGAGATCGAGGATGAAAGCAATTTCTTCGGCGCCATGGACGGCGCCTCGAAATTCGTGCGCGGCGATGCCGTCGCCGGCCTGATCATCGTCTTTATCAATATCATCGCCGGCATCTTCATCGGTGTCGTGCAGAAGAACATGACCTTTGCCGAGGCGACGCAGACCTTCACCCTGCTCACCGTCGGCGACGGGTTGGTCTCGCAAATCCCGGCACTCATCGTCTCGACCGCTGCCGGCATGCTGGTCTCGAAGGCCGGCGTCATCGGTTCGGCCGACAAAGCGCTCTTCGGCCAATTTTCGCGTTATCCCTCGGCGCTCGGACTCGCATCGGTCCTGATGGTCGCACTCTCGGTGCTGCCCGGCATTCCGATGCTGCCCTTCCTCCTGCTTGCGGCGCTGACGGGCGGCGCCGCCTGGCGTCTGACGCTCGACGGCGAGAAGATCCTGAACGACGCCGCCGATCTCGCAAAAGCCTCGGTCGCTCCGGTCAAGGAGGAGCCGATCACCGCGGCGCTGCAGATCGATCAGCTCCGCCTCGAATTGGGCTACGGCCTTCTCGGCCTCATCAACAGCGACAAGGGCCAGCGGCTCACCGACCAGATCAAGGCGTTGCGCCGCCAGCTCGCGGTCGAGATGGGCTTCATCATGCCGTCGGTCCGAATTCAGGACAATCTGCAGCTTGCGGCCAACACCTACGTGATCCGCATCAAGGAGCTCGAGGCGGGCCGCGGCGATCTCCGGCCGAACATGCTGCTCATCATGGATCCGCGCGGCGAGCCGATCACGATCCCCGGCGAAGCGACCAAGGAGCCGACCTTTGGCCTTCCGGCATTGTGGGCGGCCGAAACGTCGCGCGAAGAGGCAACGTTCCGCGGCTACACCGTCGTCGAACCGCAGACCGTCGTCACGACGCATCTGACCGAGGTCATCAAGGACAACATGGCAGAGCTCTTGTCCTATGCCGAAACGCAGAAGCTGCTCGACGAGCTCGACAAGGGTCATCAGAAGCTGATCGCCGACCTCATCCCCGGACAGATCTCATTGGGCGGCGTTCAGCGCGTCCTGCAGAGCCTTCTGACCGAACGCGTCTCGATCCGCGATCTGCCGACGATCCTTGAAGGGATCTCGGAGGCTTGCGGCTTCAGCCGCAATGTCAGCGTCATCACCGAGCATGTGCGCGTTCGGCTCGGCCGGCAGATCAGCGATACGCACACGGGCGAGGCCGGTTATATCCCGCTCGTAACGCTGTCGCCGCAATGGGAGCAGAGTTTCGCCGAGGCGATCGTCGGCCAGGGCGACGACAAGCAGCTCAGCATGCCGCCGAGCCGCCTCCAGGAATTCATCGCGAGCGTGCGACAGACCTTCGAGAGGCTTGCCACATCCGGCGACACGCCGGTGCTGCTGACGAGTCCGGCAGTCCGACCCTATGTGCGTTCCATCATCGAGCGCTTCCGCCCGGTGACGGTGGTGATGTCGCAGAACGAGATCCACCCCAAGGCGCGCATCAAGACCTTGGCGCAGATCTGAGCCGGATCCATGCGCCTTCGCACCTTCACCGCCCAATCGATGCCCAAGGCGATGGCGCTCGTGCGCGAGCATCTCGGCAGCGACGCGATCATTCTCTCGACGAAGACCGACAAGGGGATGACCACGGTCACCGCTGCCCTCGATCGCGCCGAACCGGAGCTGGGCGGGAAGCCGGGCGACGAGCTTTTGCGCTCGGCCGCGGATCCCTCCGAGATCCTGCACGAGGCACTTCTGTCGCATGGGACGCCCGCGCGCCTGCTCGAAACCCTGCTGGCTGCCGCACTCGAGCTTGCGGCGGAGGCTCCGGTCCTTGCGCTCGCCGGCGCGCTCGACGCCGTCTTCTCCTTCGCGCCGCTGACCGACCGCCGGCTAGCGCGACCCCTCATGCTCGTCGGCCCGCCCGGCGCCGGCAAGACGGTCTCGATCGCGAAGCTCGCGACGCGCGCGGTCGTTGCCGGCAAGATCCCGTGCATCATCTCGAGCGACACGGTCCGTGCCGGCGGCATCGCCCAGCTCGAGGCATTCACGCGCGTTCTCGATCTTCCGCTTTACCGGGTCGAGAATCCGCAGCAGATGCATCAGCTTGTCGCCGCCGCCGACGACGAAGATCTGGTCCTCATCGACAGCGCCGGGATCAACCCCTACAGCGCGAGCGACCGGGACGAGCTCGCCGAATATATCGCCGCTGCCGATGCCGAACCGGTGCTTGTCTTGCCGGCCGGTAGCGACGTATACGACGCGACCGAGATCGCACAAGCCTTTCGCGCACTCGGCAGCACGCGCCTTCTGGCGACCCGCCTCGACATGGCGCACCGCCTGGGAAGCACGCTTGCCGCCGCCGACTCGGCACACTTGAGTTTCGCCGATGCCGGAATCGCACCCGACGTCGCTCAAGGGTTGACGCCCCTCAACCCTGTCGCGCTGGCTCGCCTTCTTCTTCCCGAAGAAGCGCTGGCCTCAGCCCATCTCACCTCGGAGCAAGCCCTATGATGGCCGCACTTCCCGCCACTCCGCCGCTCGAGGCTCACGCCAGACGCAACATCATCTCGGTGGCGTCGGGCAAGGGCGGCGTCGGCAAGACTTGGCTGTCGATCACCTTGGCGCACGCCTTGGCGCGCGCGGGACAGCGGACGTTGCTGTTCGACGGCGATCTAGGCCTCGCCAACGTCGATGTGCAGCTCGGTGTGACACCACGGCGCGATCTCGGCAGCGTCATCGCCGGGCAGGTCACCATGGCGCAAGCCGTCGGCCGCTACGAGGATGGCGGCTTCGACATTCTCGCCGGCCGCTCCGGTTCCGGAAGCCTCGCCAGCCTTCCGGCGCCTCGTCTTGCCGGCTTGCGGAACGATCTCGACGCACTTGCCCAAACCTATGATCACGTCGTGCTCGACCTCGGCGCCGGGATCGAGCGCGCGGTGCGCATCCTGGTCGGGCATTCGCGCACCTGCCTCGTCATCGCGACCGACGAGCCGACCTCGATCACCGATGCTTACGCCTTCATCAAGATCTCGGCGCTGGAGCATCTGACCGACGACATCCGCATCGTCGTCAACATGGCCAGCGGGACGCGCGACGGCGAGCGCACCTACGGAACCTTGCGCAAGGCGTGCCGTGAATTCCTCAAGATCGAGCCGCCTCTCGCCGGCATCGTCCGCCGCGACGACCATGTCAAGGACACGATCCGCCGCCAGACGTCTCTGCTGACGCGCCATCCCAATACCGAAGCGGCGCACGACGTCGAGGCGATCGCCAAATTGCTCGTCGAACAGCGCTGAAGCGCGGATCGGAGAAGGCGCGTGAGCTCGCCAGTCGCGCTGCCGCCTGTCACTCTGTCGCAGCTGTTCGCCGCCGCGGCAGGCTCGGAGCCGGCCGCGGCACCGTCGGCAACGATCGATGGATCCGTCGAGGCGCTGAGAGCACTGGCGGCGCTCGGCGCGTCGGCGATATTGTCCGGAACCGTCGCGGCGACGCCAGGCGCAAGCGATCCCGCACTGCAGCTTCTGACGGCGCTCGGCACCTTCTCGATCAAAACCGAGCTGCCATTGCCGCCCGGCACGCAACTGACGATCCAGCTCGGCCCTGAGGGGCCGGGATCGGTCACGATCATCGCCGTCGACGGTCTTGCAACGACAAGTGTCGCCACCGCGCCCACACTGGCACCGACCGCGCCGCCGCCCGTTAGTGTCGAACCGCCCTTGATCCTCTTGGATTTCGGCACGGTGGTGACGGCAACGGTCATCGCGCCCCCCTCCCCGCCCGCAACCGAGCTCGAAGCGCCGTCTCACCTCGATGCGTTCGCGCCCGCGCTCCTTCTCCGGACGAACGCCACCGTCCTTGCGCCGCTTCCGTCCGATCCGACCTTGCCGTCGGTCGCGCGTGCGGCGCCCATTTCTGCGAGCACAGCGGTGCCGCCGCAGAACGTATTTTCACCTGGCATTCTCGCCGCTCAGGATATTTTGCCCGCGACGGAAGGAAACGTCGCCGGTTCAAACCCACGGCCCGACGCGATACCATCTCAGGCGGGCGACTCCGCGCTAGGGCCGCGCCCGTCATCATCATTGCCGGCCGGTCCATCGGCAGCGCTCGCCGGCTCGCCCACAACACCCGCGCCGATCCGAACGCCGCCGCCAGGGACCGGGTTTCCCCTGCGCATCGTTGCCGCCCAATTGACGGCGGCGCCATCCGAAACCCCGGCCACCTCGTCCGTCTCTCCCGCAGTGGTAGGAACGCTTCGCGCATTCGGTCCCGCGGCGGCTCTCCTCGATACGGCTGCCGGCGTCTTGCAGATCGAACCCGCTCCCAAGCTCGCCGCAGGCGCGTCCGTAGGTCTCCGCCTCTTGCCGGGTGCCCCGCCATCGGCGACGCTTGTGCAAACGGCGAACGGATCGGTCGTCGAGATCGCAGCCGATCCAAGCCCGACGATCGTGTCGGCGCCGTCCCCCGCAAATTTGGTCGAAATCCGCGATGGCGTCGAGCCGCCGGGGCCCCCCATCTCAGCGCCGGCGGCTGGCGTCGGCGCACCAAGCAGAACCGCTCCGCCGCCGACCGATACGGCGGCGGCGTCTCCGCCTCCGGCCGTCTTTCGCATCGTTCTCCCGGCTGCGACCACGCCGCCGCAGGCAGGCGGCACAACGGTATCGCAAGCGATCATCGGCCGCGTCCTCGCCGAAGCGTCGGCGTCGACGCCGCAATCGACATTAGTCGAAACGGTGCTGGGAACGCTTTCACTGGTGCCGCGCCTCGCGCTGCCGCCGGGAAGCCTGTTGCTTCTCGACGCGCAAGGCGCGTTCGACGATCTGACGCCGGTCACGGCGGGTCGTGCCACCACGGCGTCGGATTGGCCGGCGCTGCAAGCGACGCTGAGCGCCATCGGTCATACCGCGCCCGAGCTCGCAGCGCAGCTCCGCTCGGACCTTTCGGCAACGGCGGGAGAAAAGCTCGCCGCCACCTTCCTGTTGATCGTCGCCTCGTTGCGCGGCGGCTCCGCGGTCCCGTGGCCCGGCGCAGCGATCGAGCATGCACTTGCCCTCGCCGGCCGCGACGATGTGAAGCAGCGGCTCGCCGGCGATCTCGGCGCGTTGCGAGAAATCGCCGCCGATTCGGCGACCCAGCCATGGCAGGTCTTCATCCTGCCGATTCTCGATGGCGAGACGATCCGTCCGGTGCGCCTCTATCTGAGGCGAGAGGAAAAATCCGACGACGGTCGACAGAGAACTAACGAGAAGAGCGCGCGCTTCGTTCTCGAATTCGAGTTGAGTCGTCTCGGGGCTCTGCAAATCGACGGCTTCATTCGTCATCGCCGCTTCGATCTCGTCCTGCGCAGCCACGCGCCGCTCGCACCCGCGCTCCGCACCGAAGTCTCTCGGATCTTTCACGACCGCATCGCGGCGGCCGAGTTGTCGGGAGAGATCGATTTCGCGACAGTCAGCCGCTTCTCGATCGCGCCGCTCGATGCGTTGCGCGATCGGATCGGATTTGCCGTCTAGAGCGTGAACCCATCAAATCCGGACTGACAACAAGCCTCCGAGCTTCGGCTTCCGGACCGACAACGGCCTTCCTTGACCAATCGCCGCATGTCGCGGAAGTGCCAATAGCTGCCGTCAAGTGAGCCGGAGGTCCGAGGGAGCCATCATACGGCGGCAGTGACCAAAAGCGATAGCAGGCACCGCAGCGACGGCGATGGATCGCCATGCCACACGATATAGGTGTGGTTGTGCGAAAATCGCTTGGGGAGCGCGTGTTGGCGTACGCTCTTGGTCGCGCGCAGGGCCTCCAGGACAGACTTGGGCACCACAGCAAATCCGGTACCGGCAGCGACGCAGGCGATCATCGCCTGATACGAGGCAAATTCCATGATCCGCTCGGGCATCACATTCGCGCCGCCTAGCCATTCCTCGATGCGCTTGCGATAGGAGCATCCCTGCGCGAACGCGATGAGCGTTGAGCGTCCGAGGTCGGCTGGACCGGACACCTTGCAGATCGCCCTGGATGTCACAAGCACCAGCCGCTCCTCGAAGACACGGCGCGCCTGGAGGCTGGGTGCGGTAAAGGGCTCAGAGACGAAGGCAGCCTCAAGCTCGAAATTCACGACGCGGGTCACTAGCGCCCCGGTCGTTCCGGTGGAGAGTTCCACCACCACGTCGGGATAAACGCTGTGATAGCGCGACAGGATGGGAGCAAGGCGACTGCCGGCCGTGCTCTCGAGCGAGCCCAGCCTGAAGACACCCTTCGGCTTGCCGGTGCGCATTTCGCTGACCGTCTCGTCCGCCAGGCGCAGCAAACGATCAGCATAGGTGAGCAAGGTGTGCCCCTCCGCCGAGAGACGTATGGAGCGCCCCTCGCGGCGGAACAGCCGGGTACCGAGATGTTCTTCCAACTGGCGGATGCGCGTCGTCACATTGGATTGAACGCGATTGAGTTTGTTGGCTGCACGGACGACCCCGCCCTCGTCAACGACGGTTCGAAAGATCTTCAGGGACTCTAGGTCGATCATTCTCATAAAGAGAACGATACAGCAGAATTATTCATTTGTGCAAGCTGATCTGCCGGACTTTATTCCGCCGCATGAGATCAGAGCTCAACGTCCATGCACGCCGCCCCTCGCTCTCCATCACGGCTGTGTGCGCCATCGCAGCCACCGCCCTTGCCGTGGCCATGGGGATCGGCCGGTTCGCCTTCACGCCGCTCCTGCCGCTGATGGTTCGCGATGGCTCGCTGGCGCAGAGTGCCGGCGCTTGGCTGGCGGCCAGCAACTATCTGGGCTATCTGGCTGGCGCCCTGACCGCGAGCCGGCTGGGCCTCTCGCTGCCGATGCTGATGCGTGCGAGCCTAGCCGGCATCGTCATGGTCACGGCCGCCATGGGCGCGTTTGACGGATTGGCCGCATGGATGATTCTGCGCTTCGTCGCTGGCGTGCTAAGCGCCTATGCGCTCGTTGCGACCAGCGCGTGGGCATTGCAGCACCTGACGCGCGCCGCAAGTGCCAATCTTTCCGGGATGGTCTACGCTGGCGTTGGCCTTGGCATCGCGCTCACCGGGCTGTTCTGTGTCGCGGCCGCGCAACCGGGCGTGCCGGCCGGCCAGCTTTGGCTAGAGCTCGGAGTGCTGGCGGCGCTCGCGGTCGCCTGTTCCAGTCCCTTTGTGGGCCGGCCGTTGGAAACCTCCGCCCTTGCGCGTTCGACGTCGCACCCTGACGTCGCGCGCGGCCCTTACGCTGGCCTCGTCGTCTGCTACGGCGTGCTCGGTTTCGGCTATATCTTACCGGCCACGTTCCTGCCCGCTCTCGCACGCGAGGTGGTGGACGACCCGCAGCTGTTCGGCCTTGCCTGGCCCGTCTTTGGCATCGCGGCAGCGTTGTCGACGATCGCAACCGCTCGGCGCTTCGGTCATGCCGACCGGCTGCGCGTCTGGGCCGTCAGTCATCTCGTCATGGCCGCTGGGGTCACCCTGCCCAGCGTGTGGCTCGCCCCGGTGACGATCGCGATTGCGGCGCTTCTGGTCGGCAGCACCTTCATGGTCGTAACGATGATCGGAATGCAGGAGGCCCGGGCGCGGGCGCCGGGCAACCCCACGGCGCTACTCGGTCTGATGACTGCGGCTTTCGCCATCGGTCAACTGGCCGGCCCTGTCGTCTCCGGTACGCTCGACCTTTTGCCGATAGGACACAGCACCGCCCTCGGTTACGCCCTGCAGCTCGCGGCGTTCGCGCTTGCACTCAGCGCAGCCTACCTCTGGCGTCATTCGCACTGTAGCTCGAGCAATTGAGCCGCGCCCCCGCCACGGCCCAGCGCACCACGGACAAGGAAGCTAACGATGAACTTCGATCGAACTGCGCCAAAGGCTGCTCGCTCCAGCCGATTTCGGGGATCGGAGAAAGGCGTGTCCCGACGTGACGCCCTGACGCTTGCTGCTGCCGGACTTGCCGCGCCGCTGCTGCCGGCAGTCTCATTCGCCGAAACCAGAACGGAGACCAATCCCATGAGCTACATCAAAGTCGGGCAGGAAAACTCGCAACCCATCGAGATCTACTACGAGGACCACGGCTCCGGATCGCCAGTCGTGCTCATCCATGGCTGGCCGTTGAACGGCGATGCGTGGGAGAAGCAGACCGCCGCGCTGCTCGCAGCCGGCCATCGCGTGATCACGTATGACCGCCGCGGCTTCGGCCGATCGAGCAAGCCCGGCGTCGGGTACAATTACGATACGTTCGCGGCCGATCTCAATGCTCTGTTGAGCGCCTTGGATCTGACCGGCGTCTCGCTGGTCGGACACTCCATGGGCACCGGGGAAATCACACGATACATCGGCAAATACGGCACCAAGCGGCTCAGCAAAGCCGTGCTGATCGGCACGCTCGGTCCTTACCTCGTGAAGGCACCCGATAATCCAGAGGGCGTCGACCCGAAAGTGTTCACCGAAACCCGCGCCGGCATCAAGGCGGACCGTCCGGTCGCGCTGATGGAGTTCTTGAAGAATTTCTATAGTGTTGGCGGCGCTGATGGAGAGCTGGTCAGCGAGCGCGTCATCGAAGCCAATTGGACGGTCGCAATCGGCGCGTCGCCCATTGGCACCTTGGCCTGTGTTGACGCTTGGATTGAAGACTTTCGCAAAGACATTCCGCGCAATGACGTGCCGACCATGATCATACATGGCGATGACGACCGCATTCTGCCGGCAGACGCGACATCCAGGCGTCAGGCAAAGATGATCAAGAACGTCAAGTACGTGGAGATCAAAGGCGGTTCTCACGGCATAACCTGGACGCGCGCCGAGGAGATCAACGCCGAACTTGTGCCCTTCCTGGCCTAGGACACGACCACATCGTTCACGAAGCGATTGGCCCCAGGCGCAACGATCTTCGTGACTCAGAAGGATGAAGGAGACGAACGTGAACAGTGAAAGGAAAGTTGCCGTCATTACCGGTGCATCGCAGGGCATCGGCGCAGCGCTCGTCGATGCGTATCGCGGTCGCGGCTACCGGATCGTCGCGATTGCGCGCTCGATCAGACGATCCGACGACACGGACATCCTGGCCGTTCCTGGCGACATCGCTGACCGGAGGACGGCCGAGCGTTCGATCGCCGAAGCCGTGGCGCGGTTCGGGCGTATCGACACGCTCATCAACAACGCCGGCGTCTTCGTCGCGAAGCCCTTCACGCAGTACAGCGAGGCCGATTACGCGGCGGTGCTCGGCGTCAACCTGGCGGGATTCTTCCACATGACGCAGCTCGCGATCGCTGAGATGGAGAAGCGCGGCAGCGGCCACATCGTCCAGATCACGACGAGCCTCATAGACCATGCGAACTCTCACGTCCCATCTGTGCTTGCATCCCTGACGAAGGGAGGCCTCGACGCCGCCACGAGGTCGCTGGCGATCGAATACGCGAAGCGCGGCATCCGGGTGAACGCGGTCGCTCCCGGCGTCATCAAGACGCCGATGCATCCTGTCGAGACGCATCAGGCGCTCGGCGCCCTCCACCCGCTCGGCCGCATGGGCGAGATCGCCGACATCGTGGACGCCATCCTCTATCTCGAATCGGCCACCTTCGTGACCGGAGAGACCCTCCACGTCGACGGCGGGCAGAGCGCGGGCCACTGAACCTCAGTCGGCAGAGCAGCGCTCGACGCGCCCGTCCGAGAGTCAGGGAATTTCGCGCCCGAGCTTGGCGCCGCGTTCAGACGCTGGCAACCTCGTTTTTCAGTCAATTTCCGGAGTTCAGCGCCTCTCCGGTTCCCGCGCAGTTGGATGCGCGCATGATTCCGTTGTCTCCAAAGCGGATCTCCGGCAACCCGCCCCAAGGCGCGTTTATGGGTCTACGCCGT
>JBGPOZ010000022.1:0-33516 GCA_041488295.1 Allostellaceae bacterium | reverse complement strand
GCCGATGCGTGCTTCCGCATCGTCCTCAATGTGCCATCAGAACCGGCACGGTCATTTGGCCGAGCATTGTGCGCGAGACGCCGCCGAGCACCAGCTCGCGCAGGCGCGAGTGGCCATAGGCCCCCATCACGATCAAATCGGCCGCTTCGTCGGCCGCCCGCGACAGCAGGACGTCGCCGATATTGCCGTCGCGATCGGTGACCATGGCGCTGGTTTCGGCCGTGACGCCGTGCCGCGCCAGGTGGGCCGCAAGATCGGTGTCATCGGCGCTTTCGTCCCGCGCCTGGTTGACCGCCACGATGATGACGCGCTCGGCGCTCCGCAGGAACGGCAGGGCGTCGTTGACCGCACGAGCGGCCTGGGCGCTGCCGTTCCAGGCCACCAGGACGCACACGCCGGCATTGGCGAAGGTGCGGGCATAAGGCACGAGCAAGGCCGGGCGACCGCTCCCCATGACGATTTGCTCGGGGAGATCGGCGCGGTCCGCGCCGGGAGCGGGTTGGCCGACGATCGCGAGATCGACCTTGCGCGCGGCCAACTTCACCGCGTCGACGGGGTCGCCGCGCGTCTCGCGCCATTCGGCCTCGCTCCCAAGCGGCTGCGATGCAGCAGCGAACGCTTCCTTCGCCTCGTCGCGAAGCTGGGCGATCCGCGCATGCGCTTCCTCCAGCTTCGTCGCCGGGAATTGATCGGCGATGAACGGCGAGATCGCGAGAGTCGGCATGACATGGAGCCCGGTCAGATGGGCGCCGAAGCGCCGCGCCAAGGTCACCGCCAGGGCGAGCCGCGCCGCACAATGCGAGGATGTGTCGACGTGAACCAGGAGATCCTTGTACGCCATAGCCTGCCTCCTTTGCGTCACACCCGGCGCGTCGCGGGAGTGGGGTTGCACCTATGGACAATATGGTTTGCGCGGAGGCGGTCGCCAGGGAGACTCTGGGACTTTGTCAAGGTGCGCCTCGCGCGGCGGGTTCTCCGGGTCGTTCGACAGAGGGCCGGGCGGGGAGGACCCGTTTTGTCGAACGGCGAGCCGCGAGCATGTCCGGCGGCTGCGTCGGCTCTATTCCGCCGCTTCTTGCGGCTCCACGAGCGCCTCGCGCTCCGAAAGCGCGGTGATCTCCGATCGCGTGCGCGCGAAGGCGCGCATCAAATCGTGCTCGGCCCGGGCGGCCTCGTCGCGCTCGCCGTTGCGCAGATGACGCTCGATCGCGGCGCACATGCCGCCGAGGCGATAGGCGCCGATCATGTAGGCGATCCCTCCCACCGCCTGCGCTGCTTCCTCGCCCTCGAGCAAATGCCCGGCGGCGAGCGCGGCGCGAAGCTTGTCGAGGAGCTGCCCGGAGGTCGACAGGAAGAGGTCGAAGATTTCGTCGCGCTCGAGCGGGTCGCCGCCGCAAGCTGCCTCGACAGGCGCGGGATCGAGGATGACGGCTTCCTCTGGTCGTTCGATCTCGGCGACGGATCGCCGCGCCGGGTCGACGAGGCAAGCGCCGACGACGCGTTCGAGCTCGGCAAGGCGGATCGGCTTGCAGATCCGATCGTCGATGCCGGCGGCACGGCAAAGCTGCTCCGTCTCATCGCCGATGTCGGCGGTCAAGGCGACGATCGGCACGTGCGGGCCGTCCGCGCCTTCCTTCGCTCTGATGCGGCGAGCAAGGTCGAAGCCGCTCATCTCCGGCATGTGGCAGTCGGTGAGGACAAGGTCGTACTGCGCTTTTTCGTACATCTCCCAGCCGCGCGGTCCGTCATCGGCGAGATCGCCGCGATGGCCCAGATGCTGGACGAGATTGCGCAGGACGAGGCGGTTGATCGGATTGTCCTCGACGATGAGGATGCGCGCCGGCTCCGGCGCAAACTCGCCGGAGGGTGCGGATTGCGGCGTCACCACGCCGGCCGGTTCGAGGATCGGCAAGCGCAAGCGGAACCAGAAGGTCGATCCTTGACCGCGCTGGCTGCGCACGCCGATCGTGCCGTCCATGAGGGCGACCAGCTCGCGGCAGATCGAGAGCCCGAGCCCGACGCCGCCCGTGCGCCGCGCCATGCCCTCCTCGAGTTGAACGAAAGGGCGGAAGAGGCGGGCTTGCTCGGCATCGCTCAGGCCCTCGCCGCTGTCGCTGATTTCGGTGAGGACGCTGCATGCCTTGCCGTCCGCGGCTTCCAGCGCGACGGTGATGGCAACATATCCCTTTGGCGTGAATTTGATGGCGTTGCCGACCAGGTTGAGGAGGATCTGCTTGATGCGCAGCCGATCGCCGGAGAGCAGGGACGGCAGGTTCGGATCGACGCAGGCGGTAAGCTCGAGCCCGTGCTCGGCAGCTTTGACGCCGAGGAGCTCCGTCACCTCCGCGACGAGCTCCGCCGGCGAGAACGCCGCCGGCACAAGCTTCGATGCGCCCGCTTCGATCTTGGCCGAATCGAGGATGTCGTCGATGAGGCACATGAGCGCCGCCGCCGAATCCTGGCAAAGACCGACCAGGTTTCTCCGCTTCCCTGGTCCCTCATCGGCCTGCAGCAGATCGAGAATGCCGATGATGGCGTTGAGCGGGGTTCGCAGCTCATGGCTGACGATCGCCATGAACCGTGATTTTGCTCGGCTCGCGAGTTCGGCCTCACGCTTGCCGAGCAAGGTGAAGACCAGGAGAGCCGTCACGCCGAGGCAAAAGAGCGAGGCGAGCAACACGGTGCGCCATGCTGCCGCCTTTTCGCGCGCGACGTCGACACCGTCGATCATGATGATGCTGTAGAGGGATGACGCGGCGCTGTCGGGCGGGCGCAGCAGCGCAATGCCGGCGAGCGCGCGTCCGCCGTTGGCGGCGCTCGCAAGCGTCCGCGGCCCGGCCCCGATCGAACTGAACCAGCCTCGATCGACCCCGGGGATTTCGGCGGCATTGCGGCCGACGAGGTCGGGGTCCAGGGCGTAGATGATGTCGAGATTGCGCGCGACGATCATGGCGGTTGTCAGATCCGATCCGACCAACCGCGTCATGGTGCCGCGATCGGAGACCGAGGCGAGGCGGAGCAAGCCCTCCTCCATGAGTCGACCGGGCATCTCGATGCGTGCCGCCGTCCGCTGCTCGATCTCGCTGATCATCTGGCCGGCATAGTAGGCGCCGGGCGCGGCGAGCAGGATGGCCTCGATCAGAATGATGGCGAGCCCGGTTCGTACCGAGGAGCTGCGGTACAATGACCGCAACCGGCGCGCGAGGGCGTCGATGCTCCGGCGCCTTGCGAGGCACCGCACGCGGCTTTCAACCACGCTTCCCGCTCCAAAGGATTGGTTCTGCCCGAGAGTTGTTACCCTAAAGTATGGCACGAAGTCCAACGCGAAATAACGGCTTTTGCATGCCGATCGCGCGGAATTGAACGCTCCGCGCGCTCGCTAGTCTTTGATGTATTGGAAACTTTTTACTCTACTCGATCAGCCAAGAACGTCTCGAACGCCGCGAGCGCTCCCTTGTCCTTTGGTGTCATCGCATCGACCGCAATATGCTCGTAAAGCCGGGCAGCGCCCTCATAGATTGCGCTCGCCCCGGTTTCCGGCGGAACGAACCCGGCGATCTCGCGCATTTCGGCGACCCAGCGATAGGATTTCCCGTACATGGCGGGGATCGATCGCCGCAAATAGGCCAGCATATTCGGCTGGCTGGCGGCGAGCTCGCGGGCGAGCGCCGGTCCGGCGCCGCTCTCTGCGGCCGCAAGAATCATCGCGGCGCCGAGCGCCGTCAGCCCCTTGGTCAGTCCCGCATACGACATTTTGAGCGCCGCGGCGGCGCCGATCCCGCCTTCGAGAGGACGTATGTCGAGGCCGTGCTCCGTCAGCATGGCGAGCCGTGCCGAATCCGGTCCGGCGATATAGAAACGCGGCCCCGCCTCGCCCGGCTTCGGCGGACCGCCGATGATGCTACCGCCGATGAAGGGACAGCGGGCAGCGGCGATGATCGCGGCGATCTCCGTCACCGTCGCCGGATTGACGGCGTTGAGCTCGACATAGACGGGCTTCGCCTCGAGCGCCGACAGCGTCGCCCGGAAGCGGTGCGCCAGGGCACGGGCCTCGCCGGGCGGCACGATCGAGAGCAACGCGGCGGCGCCGTCGAGGAGCGCACGGTCGTCGCTTGCCGCGATCATGCCGGCGGCGGCGGCACGCTTTGCGCTCGCCGGGCTGCGTCCCTCGAGCGAGGTGCGGACGATGACGCCGTGCTCGACGAGCCGCTGCGCCACGGCGCTTCCCATAGCGCCGGCGGCGATGATGGCGATGGTCAATGCCATGGCGGTTCCTTTTGCGTTTCATCTTGGCAAATGCGCGCGGCGGCGATAAGGGCGGCGCGGTTCGCCCGGCGGTCGCCGCCGTCGCGAACCGGCGGCGCTGCGCCCTCGCCCTTGAGCCCGGACCAGAGCGCCTCGTTGAAGCGCTTAACGTCGAGCCGGTCTTCGATCGAGAAATCCTGACCGCGCATCCGCTCCTCCCAGAACGCCGCGTCATGCGGCGGCGTGCAGCGCTCCGGCGCGGCTTCGCTCTGTAGAAGTGGCGGCAAGGGCAAGCGCGACTGGCGCAGCGGCTCCGGGACAACCGCATCGAAGGTCCAGCGTGCCTCTCTCATGTCGAAGAGATCTATCATCGGGTCGGCGAGCCCGTCATTGAGCCCGAGCGGCGTGAGGCCGAGGATCTCCTCGATCGTGCGCAGTACGCTCACCGTCGTGTAGCGCGTCGAGACCACCGCGCGCCGCTTCACATAGGGTCCGGCAACGAGGACGAGGCTGCGATGCGCGTCGACGTGATCGGCGCCGGCCTGCGCGTCGTCCTCGAGCGCGACGACGATCGTCTCGTCGCGGACCCCGCTATGCGCGATCTTTTCGACGAGAAGGCCGAGCGCGTAATCATTGTCGGCCATCTGCTTCTCGACCGTGTCGACGCCGTCGAGCGCCGCGGCGAAGCTGCCGAAATGATCGTTCGGGAGGCGCACCAGCATGAGATCGGGCACGTTGCCCTTCGCGATCATGCCGTCGAACTCGCGCTCCCACTCCTTGAAGCGCCAGAAATCGGGAAGCCGCATGTCGAAGCCGCGATAATAAGGATCGCTGACGCCCTGCAGCGCGGCTTTGGTCGGGACGAACACCGGCGCGTCGTCCTTGAAGGGCTCGCGGAGCAGCGGCCGATCCAGCGTGAAATCGCCGAAGAAGCCGAAATTGCGCAAGGTCCGGCCGGCGCGAAGCGCCGCGTCCCAGAGATATCCGGTGCCGGCGCTGCCGCCGCCGTCGGGTGCCGCGACGTCCGCGGTGCCGGGCAGGAGATCGGGATCGTCGGGAATCGCCGGATTGAGCTTGCGCCGCTCGGCCGGGTTCGCGATCCCGACATTGACGAGGCGGTTCAGCCCCTCCGAATCATAGTGCAGGCCGCGATTGGCGTAATTCACCGGCGCGGTTTTCTCGGTGAAATCGGTGGTGCGCGCGGCGGTGCTCCAATTCCACCCGGTATTGCTCGTTTCGCCGCTGTCGAAGAAATTGTCGAGCGTGACGAAATCGCGCGCCAGGGCGTGGTGGTTGGGCGAGAGGCGCTCTCCCAAAATCGCGAGGTTGGGATCGCCATTGCCTAGCGCCAAATCGCCGAGGACCTGGTCGTAGCTGCGGTTCTCTTTGACGACGTAGACGACGTGGCGGATGTGTTGGCGCAGGAAAGCCATGACCCTGTCCTGGTCCGGATGCGTCCTCGCCGAGGGAAAGTTGTTGTTGCGCGCGACTTGCCGGGTGAGGCGCGCGAGCGCGGCGCCGTCCGGCACCGGGAGCGACAAGATCCCGGCTTTCTCGAGCTGCCAGACATAGCGGTTGCGCGCAAGGCAGGCGGCGAGCGAGCCCGGCACGATCGAGAGGCCGTCGCGGCACGCGCCGACATTGGGGCCGGGCGGGCTCTTGGCGTTGACGATGACGAGCTGGCGGCCTGCGGCATCGAGGCCGACGGCATCGGGATACCAGCCCGTCGGGATGAGGCCGAGGACGGCCCCCGGGCTTGTCGCATCGACATCGCCGTCGCCATCGGGATCCTCCTCGGGCCCGACCCGCACGACCGCGACGGCGTTCAGCCCGCCCAAAGTGACGAAAAGTGTCCTCTCGTCGGGGCTGAGCGCGAGCCCGTTCGGATTGGCGCCCTTGAGATGCAGCGGGTTGGCGAGGATCGAAGGTGGCGGCGCCATCGCGATCTCGCCGGCGATCACATCCGTCAGCGTGTCGATCACGACGACGCTGTCGCTATTGTCGGCGGCGATGAAGAGACGGCTTCGATCGCGGCTCATCAAGACCGCGTTCGGCTGGCCCGCGATGGCGATGCGGCCGGCGACCTCGGTGCGATCGCCGGCGATGCGCAGCACGACGATCTCGCGGTCGCGTTGGCTCGTGACATAGGCTTTGCCGGGCGCTCCCCAGGCGACTGCGAACGGGAATTCGCCGCCGGCGATGCCGTGGCGCGCGGGATCCGTCTTGCCGGGTCGCAGATCGGTCTCGCCGAGAACCCGACGCGCTTCAAGATCGACGAGGCTGACGCTGTCATTCTCGAAATTGACGACGAGGAGACGCGTGCCGTCGGGGCTGACGGCGAGTCCGGCGGCGGCGGGTTTCGTGCGAACGCCCAGCCCTTCGGCATGGCCGAGCGCGATGGGATCGCCCGCCGCGGCAAAGCTGCCGTCGCCGCGACGGGCGAAGGAATAGATCCTGTCGTCGACGCCGCCGCTCACGTAAAATCCGTTGCCGTCGGGGTTCCAGGCGATGCCGACAAAAGTATCAGGAAGCTGGATCACCTGCGTCTTGCGCGGCGGCGTCGCGGACATGTCATAGACGAAGACGTACTCGTTCGAGAGTTTCGCCTCGCGCGCGCCGGATGCGTTGAAATTGCGGTTGTAGCCGCTCGTCAGGACCAAAATCTGCCGATGGTCCGGACTCGGCACGAGGGCGACCGCTTGTCCCGCGTGAAAGTCGGGCAGCTCGGGCAACTCGGGATCAAGCGCCGAGAAGGTCGAACCCGGCGCTACCAGCGGCGTGATCCACTGCCCTGTCGGAATGAAATCGGCTTGCTGTGGCGTCTCTCCTGCGATGGTGCAAGCGACCAGGGCGAGGAGCAGCGTCAAGACGACAAGACGCAAGCGGGCAAGGGACCGAAGCGAGGAGGTCATGGGTGGGGGAAGGCGTCGCAGTCGAGAGGGTCCGATACTCTCTCACGTCCGATGAGGCTCCGCCACGATTTGGGCGTTGCCCCGCACCTTCTCATCCATGTCTCTGTTCAGCGTGCGGCGCTCAATGGCTTCGCGCCATGTCGCGCAGCACGTCGATCTCGAGCTGCTTTTCCTCGAGGAGCCCGCGCACGAGGTCGCCGATGCTGACGATGCCGACGATCGTTCCGCCATCCTCGGCGACCGGCATGTGGCGGATGCGGTGCGCCGTCATGACGGCGAGCGCTTTGCGGATGGGATCGTCGGGGCGGCAGGTGACGCGGTCGGGCGTCATCACCTCGCCGACCGGCAGGTCGACCGCCATCTCGCCGTGTTGCTCGAGTCTGTGAACGAGGTGGCGCTCGGTGAAGAGGCCGGCATATCGGCCCCAGCGGTCGTAGACGAGGAGCGCGCCGATATTGTGCTCGGCGAGCCGGTGTACGGCGGCGGCGACGGTCTCCGTGGTCCGTGCCGTGTACATGGTGCGCCCTTTGTGATGGAGGATCTCGGTAACGCGCATGGCTCGTCTCCCGGTCTCGGCGCGCAAGAACGCGCGCCAATCATGTCGGGCCGGCGGATTACAGCGAGATTACCGCGAGGTGAAATCTCGACTTCCTGGCCCAGCGTGCCGACGATCGTCGGCCGATGCGAGTGGTCACGCAGCTTCGGGCTTGCGTGCGAAATTCCATGCCAAGGTGATGCGCGGGCGCGATCCCTGATAGGGATGCACCCAATGCACGATCTGCGCCGGGAAGATGATCATCGATCCGGCGCTGAGGCCCGGCAGATATGGCTCGGTCATGCACTGTTCCTGCTGCGGGCAGCAGAGCGCCAGGCGCGGATCGACGATGCTGAAGCGGCCGCCGAGCGGATCGCTTCCGCCGGACTCGCCGAGGTCGAGGAAGTAGACGATGCTCGCGATCGAGCGGACATGACTGTGCGGCAATGAATAATCGCCGCGCCGATAGATGTTCGCCCAGCTAATGTCGATGACGCCCGGAGCATTGAGGATTTCGGCGAAGAGCGCCGCGGCGCGCGCGCTGACGAAATCGGCTTCCGGGCAATTCCAGCGTTCGAGGTGATAGATCTTGGTCCCGCCCGCGCTGCCGATCGGCCGGCTCGCCGCGGTGGATTTGGCGAGCTCGGCTATTCGGGCAATGAGAGCCGGGTGATAGTCCGCCGTGTCCGCGAATTTGGTGATGGCGATGACGCGGTCATCTTCGAAGGCGAGAGGCTGGCCCGCCGGCCAGATCTCCTTCCGCCTTCCGCCGAGGACCATCGTATCGGACATCGGTTCACTCCAAGAGGGAGAGCGCTCGATCGGCAGTGACGCTCTCTTCGGCCCGCATCCGCTTGTGACGGCGACGGCTACAGCTTGAAGATCCGCATCGCGTTGGCGCTGCGCACCGCCGCCGCCGTCTTGTCCGGCAAGGCGTTGACGCGCGCGAGGCATCCCTTCATGTCGCCGATGTTGTGCGGGTAGTCGGAGCCGTACATCACCTTGTCGGCGCCGCCGACCTCGACGCACATGTTGAGCGATTCCTGCCGGTACGTCACCGCATCGTAATAGATGTGGCGGAGGTATTCGGCCGGCTTGCGGTCGATCTTGACGCGGCAGGCGTTCATGTTGTCGAAGCACTGATCCAAGCGCCCGACGAGGAAGGGCAGGGCGCCGCCGGCATGGCTCGCGATCAGCTTCAGATTGGGGTAGGTGTCGAAGAAGCCGTCGAAGATCATCCGCGCCACCGCCAGGGTCGTGTCGAACATGAAGCCGACCGAGGCGATGAGGTTGTAGACGCGCATGTCCATCTCCGGCATGCCCGGGGGCGCCGTCGGATGCATGAGGACGGGAAGGCCGCGCTGGTCGATCGCCTTCCAGATCGGCGCGAATTTCGGGTCGGTCAACGATTCGCCGTAGACATTGGCAAGGACGATGACGCCGACCGCGCCCTTGGCGCAGGCACGCTCCAGCTCGGCGACGGCCTTGTCGGGATATTGCCAGGGCAACGACGCCATCCAACGGATGCGGTCGGGCCATTGCGTCTGAGCGCGCGCCATGTCGTCATTCATGACCTGCGCCGCCTTGAGGCTGATCTCCGGCCCGCCCCAATAGACGTTGGGGCAGGTCAAGGTCAGGATCGCCATGTCGACCTTGGCCTCGCTCATCTTCTTGATGCGCAGCTCGTAGTCGAGATGGCCCTCCTGCGGCGTCATGAAGGGGGCGCCGTCCCACATGATGGCGCGTGGCCCGTCCTTGCTCGGTTTCACCGCGTAGCGCGGCGCGCCGTGCTCGGCGATGAGCGAGATCCACGCCTCGCTCAGCATGTGCGTGTGGACGTCGATGACCGTCATGTGCTTCTTCCCCGCGTTCGTTGTGTCGGCAGACGGGCTGCGTCTTTAGGCGGCGAACATCAGATGCGGCCTTTGCCGTGTCAACCGAATTGCTCGGGCCGCGCCGGTGCGGCACCCCATAGGTCAAATCTGGGAATTTCCGCCTCGGGGCGAAGCCAAGAAGGTTTTGAACCACAAAGCCACCAAGGGATCGAGCAAGCTCCGGCGCCTTGGTGTCCTTGGTGTCTTCGTGGTTGATCCCTGGGGGCTTCTCGGCCCATCAGCGTGACGCAAGCTCGCTCAGCCTTTGACCATGCCGTAGACGGCAATGCAGCCCTTGGGACAATCGGGATTGGGCGTCAGCGGCACGAAGACGTGATTGTTGCCGGGATTGGCCGCGACCGAATGCCCGTTCTTCGCGGTCGGCAGGTTGACCAGCCATTTATTGGCCTTGGCGTCGACGACGCCGAGCACGGGTCCGCCGGGCATGCCGCGTGCGGCGAGATAGTAGCGGCTGTCTTTCGCGTTGAACCACACCTGGTCGGAGCCGCCGATCTCGGTGATGGTCTTGACGATGGCGCCGTTGCGGTCGTTGAGCACGATCGTTTGCGTCGGAAAGCCGGCCTCGATCGCGTCCTGGCTGCAACCGACCAGCAACTCGCGCCGCGGTCCCTGCGCCAGCCCTGCCGGCATGCATTTGCTGACCGGGTACACGCCGACCACCGTTTTCGTCTTCGGATCGATGACGACGATCCCGCCATCTTCCTTCTTGTCCTTCAGGACCGGCACCGAGACGTAGAAGCGCCCGCTCGCCGCGTCCCAGACGGATTGTTCGATGCCCTCCGTCGCGTCCGGCATCTTGATCTGCGCCAGAACCTTGTGGTCCGATTTTGTCGAAATCAGCGAGACGAAGGGCGGATCCTCGGCGTCGTTCGCGGCGAGCAGGATGCCGTCCTTGGAATCGAGGGCCATTTCGTCGGTGCGCTTCTTTCCGCCCGTGGCGACCGTGGCGATGATGCGCGGCGGCTTTGCCTGGAGATCGACGATCTTCACCGTGCTGTCGCCATCGCCCGCCCAGAGCTGATGCGGTTTGGCCAATATGACGATGCCGTTGGGGCCGGCGACGTTGTTCTTGGTGCTGGGGCCGACGAAGCCGCCGATCCGGCCGATGAAGGCGTTGGTGCGCGCATCGATCATGTCGATGCCTTTGTTGGATCGGTCGGCGAGATAATAGGTCTGGCTCGCCGGATCGACAAAGCTGAGGTCGAAGGCGGCAAGCGGCTCGCCCGGCACCTCGATGATGGCGATCCGCTTGAAGGATTGCGGTTGCGCCGTCGCAGGACCGGCAAGGCATGCGCAAGCAAGGATCGAGAAAATCGCCGCGTTCAAGGCCCGTGCGCGTTTTTGCATTCTTCGCTCCCCAGCAATCGCGTCCGCTCGTCTCGCTCATGTTCGGCGTCGCGAACGGCAAGGACGAACCGTCGACGCACCGACGCACGCGTCCTGGGCAGTATAGACGCTGCAGCGCGCCGGGAAAGGGGGCGGAATGTCTGGATGATCGCGCGTCGCTGCTCGGTCGCGACCGGCCGCGGCGTCAACTGATCTTCGGGGTGGTCAGACGCGGCGGCGGAACGTTTCGCGGCGGGGTGCTCGGCGAGACGGTGTGGTTCGCCGGCGCTGCGGCCGGCGCTCCCGCCGCGACCGGCCGCGCTTCGATCAATGTCCGCCAGCGCGCCCGCGCTTCGCTGTACCAGCGCTGACCGATCTCGCAATCGAAGGTGTCGGCATGGGCGCGGATCGGCTGGTTGACGACCGCATCATTGTGCCAAAGGAGACAGAATTTCCGGATGAGCGCGATGTCGCGATCCTCGACCGCGTCGACCGCAAGGTTGCACAGCCGCACGAACTCGTCGCTGCCATCTTCGGCCTCGATGAGGCCGGCCGGCCGAACCCAGCCGCCGGGCGTGCGAATCGGCTGAACGAGGGGATTGAGGCGGATGAGCGCCCCATCCTCGACCGGGTGCGCGGGATCCTCGGGAATTTGCTGGCCGAGCGCGAGGTGAGCCTGAAAGCTTGCACTGTCCGAGGGATCGTCGATGAGCGCGTCGGCAAGCTGACGCAAATCGTCCGCATCGTGCGTCGCGCGATGCTGGACAAGCTTCGCCGCCGCATTGATCCCATCGCCGCCGGCGAGCGGCAGAACGACGCTGCCGGAGCCGATGCTGAGGATCTGGATCGTGTCGCGCGCGACGCCATTGGCGAGCGCCTCGGCGATGCCGGCCATCACCGGATTGTGAAGACCGGCAAGCGTGCCATCCCAGCACCGCCGGCCGCGCGATACGGCGGCGGGATGGTCGAAATAGCCGAGCGGCGCCGTGGTCGAGGCATGAATCGCTTCGGCGACCGTGGCGACCGCCGGCGTGCCGAAGCTCGCGGCCCGGCTCTTCGTATCGGAGCGGAAGAAGACCTCGGCCCGCCGATCGTAATCGAACGCCGTGATCATGATTTGCGTCGGCAGCCGAGCGCGCGTCTTCAGCGCGTCGAGGGTGATGTCGCCCAGACCCGGCTCGCCGGTCTCGCCGTTGAGGAGATCGCGCAACGCCTCGAGCTTGCGCACGGCCGCATGGCGCGGCCCGACGCCGAGCATGGCGCGGCGCAGAAGCGCGCCGGGGCCGCGCCGCGCCCCGCCGGGTGCGAAGATTGCGCGACGGGTTGCACCATCCTCGAAATATTTGACGGTCTCGACCAGCGGCAGGTCCTTGAGAAGACCGCCGAGCACGACGCTGCCGCCGCCATTCGCCACGACGAGATCGAAATCGCGCAGCACTTGATGACCGGACAGCAACGCGCCGCCGCTGCGATAGAGATCGACGAGCGTCAGGATCTGGATGAGAGACCAGGTGCCGCCCCCATCGAGCGACAATATGCGGAAGGTCATAAACTTCCCCCGAACACCATAAAGTTGCTACTCGCTCACTCAACAATCATCGTGGAGAATCGCGTTGCTATTTTCTGTTGTTATTTTCCTTCGTTACTCCATCGGCACGCTCTTTTTCCCGGCCATTTCACCAGTCATAACGCTCATGTGGGCGCCGCGCTACCGCGCCGCGCGGCGGCGGGCTGGAGCCCTGGCGCCAGGATGCGGGTCAACTCGGCATGGTCGTCGGCATCGAGGCTGAAGCCGGGTGCCGGCGAAGATGCCGCACCGCCGCAGTGTCTCCATGCGCAGAGGGCAAGGAGGATGCCGGGCTGCTGCTCGTGGCGGATGGCCGGCAGGTCGAGGGCCCGGCAGCGGTGAAGGGCGTTGTGCCGATGACATGGACGCCGCTCGCCTGCTATCGAGGAGAGCCATAAATTTGCCCCTTGCCTAATCCTCAACCCCCCCGTTCCGGATGATGCCACGACCCAGTCGGACGCAATAGCGTTAAGTAAGGTTAACGGTTGGGATTTTGCGATTTTTGGCGAGAATCGCTGATTTTGCGCTCGGAACGAGGGAATTTGCCAACCCTCGACCCGCAACTTTTCCGTTAGCGGCGCCGTTGCTCTTGACCTGCGATGGCGGCCTGACGCTGATAGCGGAGATCACTAGATGCGAGCCAATCGATGCAGTTCGATTTCCGTACCCTGCCGCCGGCCGACCGCTACAAGCTCCTCATCGGCTCGGTCGTGCCGCGACCGATCGCGCTGGTCACCAGCATCGACCGCAACGGCGTCGTCAACGCCGCGCCGTTCAGCTTCTTCAATGTCCTCAGCCACGATCCGGCAATCGTCACGCTCGGCGTCGAGCAGCGCCACAGCGGCGCGCCCAAGGACACGGTCCGCAACATCCGCGAGACCGCCGAGTTCGTCGTCAATCTCGTCGATGAGGCGATCGCCGAGGCGATGAATGTCTGCGCCATCGATTTTCCTGAAGGCGTCGACGAGCTGCGCGAGGCGGGGCTCTCCGCAATGCCCTCGATCGCCGTGAAGCCGCCGCGCATCGGCGAATCTCCGGTCAGTCTCGAATGCCGGCTTGTGCAGGAACTGCGGCTCGGCGATGCCGGCAAGCGCTCGATCATCCTCGGCGAGGTGGTCTATTGTCACGTGCGCGACGGCCTCGTCGATGAGCGCGGCCGCGTCGAGACCGACAAGATGAAGTTGGTCGGACGCCTCGCCGGCAGCGGCTATGTGCGCCTCAGCGACCCTTTCTCGATGCCGCGCATCCCGTACGCGGATTGGAAGGCCCGCAAGAACGGCGCGTGATGAGCGTCGTCCGCGCCGGCGCGCGGCCGGAGCATGCCTCGTGACGCTCATTTTGCCTAAGATTGATGTGATTTTGTGGAATTCTCGCGCATCGCGCCTGTTCACCCTATCGAGAGCACCGATGAATTTCGCCGCGGGTCCGGTGTTTTCGTTGAGATTGGCCGCGGCGATGGCGAAGGACAGGTGCAAAGATGGCGAAACCGAAACGAGGCAGATCGACGGCCGAGATCGACGATCATGTCGGCGCCCGCATTCGCGAGCGGCGCATCATGCTGGGGTTGACCCAGCAACAGCTCGCCGAGCTCATCGGCGTCACATATCAACAGGCGCATAAATACGAGCGCGGCATCAACCGCGTCTCGGCCGGGCGCCTCTACGAGATCGGCCGCGTGCTCAGCGTTCCCGTCGGCTTTTTTTACGAAGGCATCGGCGAGGAGAGCGCGCGTCAGGTGACCCAGCGCGAGCGCATGATGTTGGAAATCGCCCGCAATTTCGCGGACATCAACAACGAGCGGCATCAGGAGGCGGTGAGCCAATTGGCGCGCGCCCTGGCGAGCAGCAATTGACGAGGGCCGCTCGGCGATCTTGACGTGCGCCGATGCGTGAGGAAGGCTGCCTCGGCATAGAGCGAGGAGGCAGCCTTGGGGGAAGTTGTCTTATGCGAGCGGGCGGAGGGCGTCCTGACGCTCACCCTCGACCGGCCGGACAAGCTCAATGCCTTCACCACCGAGCTCCATCAGGAGCTCGCGGCGGCGCTCGACGCCGCGGCGGCTGATCGCTCCGTCCGCGCCATCCTCTTGACGGGCGCCGGGCGCGGTTTTTGCGCCGGCCAGGATCTGCAGGCGCGCGCCCTCTCCATGTCCGCCGGCGCGCCGTTCGACGGCGGCGGCACGATCGAGACCTGGTACAACCCCCTGGTTCGCCGCCTGCGCCGCATGGCGAAACCGGTCGTCTGCGCCGTCAACGGCGTCGCCGCCGGCGCCGGCGCCAATCTCGCGCTTGCCTGCGACATCGTGCTGGCCGCACGTTCGGCGAGCTTCATTCAAGCCTTCTGCCGCATCGGCCTCGTTCCCGACACCGGCGGCAGCTTTTTTCTGCCGCGCCTCGTCGGCACGGCGCGGGCCGCGGCGCTCATGCTGCTCGGCGAGAAGATCTCGGCCGAGGAGGCGGCGCAATGGGGCCTCATTTGGCGCGTCGTCGAGGATGATGCGTTGATGGACGAGGCGCGGCGATTGACGCAGCATCTCGCGCGCCAGCCGACCCGTGCGCTGGCCCTCATCAAGGAGGCGCTCAACGCCAGCCATGGCAATACCCTCGACGCGCAGCTCGATCTCGAGCGCGACCTCCAGCGCGTCGCCGCGGCGACCGCCGATTTCCGCGAGGGCGTCGCCGCCTTCCTCGAAAAGCGGCCGGCGAACTTCACGGGAGAATAGAGCGGCCTCAGCGGTGGCGGTCGGCGATCGGTCGTGCGGGAAGCACCGTTCCTGCGGCCTCGCCGAACCCGATGCGGTAGCCGTCCGCCTGGCACCACCCGGTCATTATGATCTCGTCGCCGTCTTCGATGAAATTGCGCTGCTGCCCATCGCGCAATGCGAGCGGCGTCCGGCCGTTCCAGGTGAGCTCGAGCAGGCTCCCGAAGGAATCCTCCGACGAACCGCTGATCGTACCCGACGCCATGAGATCGCCGGTTCGCGTATTGCAGCCCGAGACCGCGTGATGGGCGAGCTGCTGCGCCATGCTCCAATACATGTGCTTGAAATTGGTGCGGCAGATCGTCGAGCGGAGGCTCGCCGCCGCGGGGCGGATGGAGATTTCGAGTTGCACGTCGAAGCCATGCGCGCCGTCTTGCCGAAGATAGGGCAGCGGTTGCGGATCTTGCGCCGGGCCGGCGACACGGAACGGTTCGAGTGCGTCGAGCGTCACGACCCAAGGCGAGATGGTGGTGCCGAAGCTCTTCGCGTTGAAGGGGCCGAGCGGCACGTACTCCCATTGCTGCAGGTCGCGGGCGCTCCAATCGTTCATCAGCACCAGCCCGAAGATGTGCTCCTCTGCCTCGGCGGCCGGGATCGGCGAACCCAAGTCATTGCCGCACCCGACGATGAACGCCATCTCGAGCTCGAAATCGAGCTTGCGGCTGGGACCGAAGCTCGGCCGCTCGGCATCGGGCGCCTTGGTCTGGCCGTTCGGACGGCGGATCGGGGTGCCGCTCACGACGACCGAGCTGGCGCGCCCGTTATAGCCGATCGGGAGGTGCAGCCAGTTCGGCAGCAGAGCATTTTTCGGGTCGCGGAACATGGTGCCGACATTGGTCGCATGCTCCTTGGAGGAATAGAAATCCGTGTAGCCGCCGATCTCCGCCGGCAGGTGCAAGGTCGCCATCGCCATCGGCACCAGCGCTTCCGCCCGCAGCGCAGGATCGTCGCGCAAGCGCGCAGAGTCGGCGCGCAGCAATTCGCTCACACGCGCGCGCGTCTCCCGCCACGCCGTCCGGCCAAGCCCCATGAAGCCGTTCAGGCTGCTGCGATCGAAGACGCCGGCATCCGACGGCGCGACCGGCAGCAAACCAGCCCGCTCGAGGACAGCAAGGTCGAGGATGCTCTCGCCGATGGCGACGCCGACCCGCGGCGTTGGCGCATCGCGCGTCGAGAAGACGCCGAAGGGCAGGTTCTGGATCGGGAAATGCGAGTCGGGCGGGATCTCGACGAAGGATCCGAGCGTCGGGTCGTTGGGATGCATGGTCTCTCGTCCTTCAGGGGGCGAACGGATTGAAGCGCTTCTTCAAACCCTGCCAGCACGTGAAGTAGTCGGCCTGAAGCTGCGGCGTCTCCAGGGCAAAGCGAGTCGGCTGGATTGCCCAGCGCGTCTCGAACATGAAGGCCATCGTGTCGGCGACGCGGCGCGGCGTTGTCGTATCGGCGGCGCTCGCCTTCTCGAAGGTCTCGGCATCGGGGCCGTGACCGCTCATAGAGTTGTGCAGGGAGGCGCCGCCGGGGACGAAGCCTTCCGCCTTGGCATCGTAGGCGCCGTGGATCAGCCCCATGAACTCGCTGGCGACGTTGCGGTGGAACCAGGGCGGGCGGAACGTCCCTTCCATTGCAAGCCAACGCGGCGGAAAAATGACGAAGTCGATGTTGTCGACGCCCGAAGTGTCGCTCGGCGAGCACAGCACCAGAAAGATCGACGGGTCCGGATGGTCGTAGCTGATCGAGCCGATCGTGTTGAAGCGGCGCAGATCGTATTTGTAGGGCGCGTAATTGCCGTGCCACGCGACGACGTCGAGCGGCGAGTGGTCGAGCTCGGCCGACCAGAGGCCGCCCATGAACTTGCCGACCAACTCGAAGCGCCCCTCGCGATCCTCGTAAGCGGCGACCGGCGTCAGGAAGTCGCGCGGGTTGGCGAGTCCGTTCGACCCGATCGGGCCGAGATCCGGCAGGCGGAACGGCGCGCCGTAATTCTCGCAGACATAGCCGCGCGCGGTCCCGTCCGGCAGCTCGACGCGCAAGCGGATGCCGCGCGGAATGACGGCGATCTCCTGCGGCTCGACCTCGATCAGGCCGAGCTCGGTCGCGAGGCGAAGCCGACCTTGTTGCGGCACGATCAGCAGCTCGCCATCGGCGTCGTAGAAGAAGCGCTCGCTCATCGACCGATTGGCGGCATAGAGATGGATGCCGCAACCGGCCTGCACGCGCGGATCGCCGTTCCCCGCGAAGGTCACGAGGCCGTCGACGAAATCGGTCGGGTCGTCGGGCATCGGCAGTGGGTCCCAACGGAGCCGGTTGGGCGTCGGCGGCACTTCATCGAAGCGGCTCTTCAGGCGCCCACTATCGATCGGCTGAAACGGGCGATGCTTGGCCGACGGGCGGATGCGGTAGAGCCAGGAGCGGCGGTTGTGCGCGCGCGGCGCGGTGAACGCCGTCCCGGAAAGCTGCTCGGCATAGAGCCCGTAGGGCGGGCGCTGCGGCGAGTTGCGGCCGACCGGCAGCGCTCCTGGAAGCGCCTCGGTCGCGAATTCGTTGCCGAAGCCGGAGTGATACGCCGCGCTGCGCTCGTTCTCGACAGAGCGCGCGGCAGCTTCGCTGATCGTCGTCGCTGTCGTCATTCCTCGCTCCCTCCAATGATGACCGATCGCATCAAGAGTATACGCTCACTGCCGTTTCGATCACTTCGTTCTCCATTCGAGAACGATCCACGGGCGGCAACTCGCAGCCCGCGATCCCTCGGGATCGATGCGTCTACTGGCAAGAACACGGCTGCATTTCAGAACCAACTTGCCCAAAGCGTCCGCCGCGCTGCTATTCTGCGCACCGAAACCGACCCGAGGAACACTCGCCCCATGTCCGATCCGATCGGCATCGCCCGCGGCCTTACCAATTACGGCGACCGCGATTTCGCGCTCTACCTGCGGCGCTCCTTCGCCAAATCGATGGGTTATTCCTCGGCGATGCTGACAAAGCCCGTCATCGGCATCGCCAATACGGCGAGCGGTTTCAACAATTGCCACCGCCATCTGCCCGAGCTCGTCGATGCGGTGAAGCGCGGCGTCCTCGCCGCCGGGGGCCTGCCGATCGAATTCCCGACGATCTCGCTCGGCGAAGTCTTCCTCAACCCGACCAGCCTCATGTTCCGCAACCTCATGTCGATCGACACCGAGGAGATGATCCGCGCCCAGCCGATGGATGCGGTGGTGCTGGTCGGCGGCTGCGACAAGACAGTGCCGGCGCAGCTGATGGGCGCCGTCTCGGCCAATCTCCCGGCGATCCAGCTCGTCGCCGGACCGATGATGACGGGGCCCTGGCGCGGCGAGCGCCTCGGTGCCTGCACCGATTGCCGGCGCTATTGGGCGAAGTTTCGCGCCGGCGAGGTCTCGGCGGACGAGATCGAGGAGGTCGAGGGGCGCCTTGCCACCACCGCCGGCACCTGCGCCGTCATGGGCACGGCGAGCACGATGGCCTCGATCGCCGAGGGGCTCGGCATGATTCTGCCCGGCACGGCCGCGATCCCGGCCGTCCACGCCGATCGCTTGCGCGCCGCCGAGGCGACGGGGGCGGCGGCGCTCGAGCTCGCGCGGCAGCGTCTGACGCCCGACAAGATCGTGACGGCGAAATCGGTCGAGAACGCGCTCCGCGTCCTGCTCGCCATCGGCGGCTCGACCAACGGCATCATCCATCTGACGGCGATCGCCGGGCGCGCCGGCATCGAGATCGACCTCAACCGGCTGAACCAGCTCTCCGACACGACGCCCGTCATCGTCGATCTGAAGCCGACCGGTCGGTTCTATATGGAGGACCTCTTCGCCGCGGGCGGCATCGGCGCCGTGCTGCGCGAATTGAAGCCGCTCCTCCATCTCGACTGCATGACCGTCACCGGCGAGACCATCGGCGAGCGGCTTGCGGGCGACGACGGCGCCTTCGTCGACCGCGCCGTCGTGCGCAGCCATGCGACGCCGATCGAGCCGGTCGGCGGGCTCGTCGCATTGTTCGGCAGCCTCGCGCCGGGCGGCGCCATCCTGAAGCGCTCGGCGGCCGACAAGCGTCTCTTCGAGCGCGAGGGCCGTGCCGTGGTCTTTACCTCGCTCGACGATTTGGCGGCGCGGATCGACGATCCGGCGCTCGATGTGACGCCGGATGATTTTCTCGTCCTGCAGAATGCCGGGCCGAACAGCGCGTCGGGCATGCCGGAGGCGGGCTATCTGCCGATCCCCGGCAAGCTCGCGCGCGCCGGCGTCAAGGACATGGTGCGCATCTCCGACGCGCGCATGAGCGGCACCGCCTACGGAACGATCGTCTTGCACGTGACGCCCGACGCCGCCGGCGGCGGCCCGCTCGCGCTCGTCCGCAACGGCGACCGGATCCGCCTTAGCGTCGCCGAGCGGCGCATCGACCTCATGGTCGATCCCGCGACTCTCGGCGGCCGCAAGGCCGAGGCGCCGCCGCGCCCCAAACGCGGCTATGCCCGCCTCTATCGCGACGAGATCCTCAATGCCGACAAAGGCTGCGATTTCAATTTCCTGCGCCACGCGCCCGAGCGGTGAGGGAGTGGATTGACGAAGAGCCAGGAAGAAGATGGAACCTTGGATCGGGCAGCGTCAATATGTAGAATAACAGACATCATTTCCTAAAATTTGTGAGATTTTTTATTAGATAGAAATGAGAATGAGCGAGTAAATAACGGTCCGGTAAGATTCGAATGCTATACAATAAAGACAGGTGGGACCTGCTGGTCCGGCGTCTCACCCAGCCGCGGGCTGCCTGCCTCGGCGTCGTCGCCGACCGGGATCGCACCCTCCCTCCCGGTCGGCGACTTCACCCGCTGCGCTGCGCGCGGCGCGCCGGTCATGGCGTCCTGTATCTTCTTGTTCCGACCCTGTTGCTCGGCATCGTCGCGCCGGTCGAGGCGCAGCAACTCGACATCCCCATCCTCGTGCCGGTCACCGGCTTTCTCTCGCTCGAGGGACAGAGCCAGCGCAACGGCGCGCTCCTCGCGATGGCCGAAGCGCCGCCGGACCTCGCCATCCGTCACGCCGTCACCGATACGCGCGATTCGCCCGAGATCGCCGTCAACGCCTTCGAGCGCGTGATCGGCGACAAACCGATCGCAATCGTGGCGCCGATGCTCGGCACGCAGATGCTGGCGTTGTTGCCGCTGGCGCTCGAAAGCAAGGTGCCGCTCGTCACCATCTCCGGCACGGCCAAGATCACCGAAACAGGCAATCCGTGGATCTTCCGCTTCTTTCCCGGCGACAATGTCGTGAAGCTCGCCCAGGCGCGCTACGTCGCCGAGGTGACGGGGGCGAAGCGCCCGGCGATCATCGCGCAGAGCGACGCCTACGGGCAGAGCGGCCAGCACTACCTCGAGGCGGCATTCGCCGGTCTCGGTCTGACGCCGGTGCTGAGCGAGACCGTCGACGTCGCGGTGAAGGACCTTCTGCCGGTGCTGAGCAAGGCCAAGGCCGCGGGTGCCGACGTGATCGTCAGCCATCTGCACGCCCCGTCGACGGCCCTCCTCGTCAAAGAGGCGGCCGGCATGGCGCTCGGCCTGCCGATCGTCGCCGGCTCGGCGATGGCGACGCCGTCCACCGCCGCCCTCGTCGAACCCGAGGAGCTGAAAGGCGTCTGCGCGGAAAGCGCCTCGGCGCCGATCCTGCCGGATTCGCCGCCGGGCGAGCGTTTCCTCGCCGCGTACCGCAAAAATTTCGGCGGCGAGCCCGACACTTATGCGCTGGCGCAGTATGACGGTGCCATGATGGTGCTGGACGCGCTTCGAGCGGGTGCGAGGACGCCCGAGGCGGTGCGCGCCGCGCTCGCCACGGGCCGCTACCCCGGGGTCGCCATGACCTACTGGTCGGACGGCGCCGGCAACATGGCCCACTCGGCGCTCATCCTGTGCTACGACGGCACCGGCCGCATCCCCAGGATCGCCAAACGATACGACGATATCGTCGCGCTCAAGTGAGCAGCGGCGTGCTGGCGCTGCAGCTTCTGATCAATGCGCTGGCGCTGGGCGCCGCCTATGCGCTCGTCGCGCTCGGCTTCGTGCTCGTCCTGAACGCCACCGGAGCCGTCAACTTCGCGCAAGGCGACATGGTGATGACCGGCGGTTATGCCGCCGTCGCGCTCGCCGGCATCCTGCCCGTCCCCGGTCTCGTGCTTCTGCCGCTCGTTCTCCTCCTCATGGCGGCGTTCGGGCTCGCCTTCTCGGCGATCGCCTTCTTCCCCTTGCGTACACGGCCGCCGGCCACCGTCTTCATCAGCACGATCGCCGTCGGCATGGTCTTGCAGAACGGCGTCAACCTCATCTTCGGCGCCGAGCCGCGCGCGGCGCCACCTTTGCTGGGCGGCGGCACCTTGTCCGTGGGCGGGTTGGTTCTTGCCCGGCAATCGCTCGCGGTCATCCTCATTGCCGCGCTTCTCATCTTCGGCCAGCACCTCTTGCTCCAGCGCACGCAATTCGGACGCGCGCTGCGCGCGACGGCGCAGGACCGCGAGATGGCGCGTACCGTCGGCGTGCGGGTCGATGCGATGATCGCCGCGAGCTTTGCCATGGGGGCGGCCCTCGCCGGCGCCGCCGGGCTCCTTCTCGCCAACCAGTTCTTCGTGACGCCGACGAGCGGTGCCGATCTCATTCTGAAAGCCTACATCGCCGTGGCGATCGGCGGCTGGGGTTCGCTTTCGGGCGCCGTTCTCGGCGCGCTCCTCATCGCGCTGTTCGAGGTCGCGGTCTCGGCGGTGCTGTCCTACGAGGCGGCGATCACAAGCCTCTATGCGGCGCTTCTCCTCATCCTCTGGCTGCGCCCGCAAGGATTGCGCGGCGAGGCGGTCCAACGGCGCGCGTGATGCAAAGCGGCGACCCGCTCGGTCTTCGGCTGAGGCGCGGCATCAACGCGCCCTTGGCTGTCGCGGCGCTCGGCCTTGCGGCCTACGCGCTGTTCCTTGCCTCGCCCTACGGCGTGCGGCTGATCACGCTCGGCGCGATCTACGCGCTTCTCGTCATCGGCTACCAATTCATCTTCGGTCATGCCGGGGCGCTGTCGCTGGCGCAAGCCGGCTTCTTCGGTCTTGGTGCCTATGTCACCGGCGTGCTCGGCGCCGTCGCCGGATGGGGGTTCGCCGCGACGTTTCCGTTGTCGCTGCTGGCTCCGGTCGCTCTCGCCCTCTTCGTCGCGGCGCCCGTGCTGCGCCTGCAAACGCATTATTTCGCATTGGCGACGCTCGGGATCGGTCAGGTTCTCCTGCTCGCCGCGCGGAATTGGCGGAGCGTGACGGGCGGCGCCAACGGCTTGTCGGGCGTCCCCGGCATCGTTCTTTTCGGCTTGCCGGTCCCGCCCGGATTGCCGCTCCTCGGCGTCGTCTTGGCCGTGCTCGTCGGCGCCGCGTTCGTGGCGCATCGCCTCATGCGCGGCGCCTGGGGACAGGCGTTTCTGGTGCTGCGGGAAAACCCGCTGGCTGGTGCGGCAACGGGCCTCGATGGCGGCCGCCTCAGGCTCGCGGCTTTTTCGCTGAGCGCGCTTTACGCCGGCGCCGCAGGCGCGCTTTACGCGCACACGCTCCGCGTCGTCTCGCCGGAAAGCCTCGACTTCAGGGTGATGGTTCTGTGCCTCACCATGACGGTGATCGGCGGGCAGAGGCGAATCTCGGGTGCCATTCTCGGCGGCATGCTTCTCGTTGCGCTACCGGAATGGTTTCGGTTTTTGCAAGGCGCGGACCTCGTCGCCTACGGGCTGGTCCTGCTCGCGGTGATCATCGCGGCACCCGATGGCGCGATCGGCGCACTCGATCAAATCAAGAACTTTCTTTGGCCGGAACGAAGCCGCGAGGCGGTTCTGCCGCGCGCCGCCACGGCGCCGCCGCGCCGCGACAACGGACCGATGTCGCTCCTCGAGATTTCCGGACTGACCAAACATTTCGGCGGCGTCACGGCGCTCGCCGGCGTCGATCTCGCCCTTGCTCCCGGCGAAATCCTGGGCCTCATCGGGCCGAACGGCTCGGGCAAGACGACCCTCATCAATCTCGTCAGCGGCATCGATCGCGCCGATGCCGGAACGATCCAGCTCGCCGGCACGCCGATCGGCGGGTTGCCGGCGCACGAGATCGCGCGGCGCGGGATCGCTCGCAGCTTTCAGACCGGCACACTCGTCGAAACGATGAACTCACTCGATACGGTGGCATTGGCGGTACTCGCGGCGCGCGGCGAATTGACCTTTAGCGACGCCCTCACCGGTTGGAATGGCGCATTTGCGCCCACCCAAGCGCTCGGCGAGGCGATGCGCCTCCTCGAACGGCTCGGCATCGGTGCCGCGGCATTGCGCGCATGCGGCGATCTTCCCCACGGCGTGAGGCGGCGGGTCGAGATCGCGCGGGCGCTCGCCTTGCAGCCGCGCTTCCTCCTCCTCGACGAGCCCGCATCCGGCCTCGCCGCGGACGAGCAGCGTCAGCTCGCCCGTCAGCTTGGTGAAATAGCGCAAGACGGCATCGGCGTTCTCGTCATCGAGCACGCGATGCCCTTCTTGCTGCCGGTCGCGCACCGCGTCATCTGTCTCGATCACGGCCGCGTGATCGCGGCCGGGACGCCCGACGACATCAGGCGCGACGGACGTGTCGTCGCGGCTTACCTCGGAATCGAGCCGGAAGCGCCGCCCTCGCGAGTATGAGCCGGTTCACATTCCCGCGAGCGGCACAATCTTTCGGCGAGCAGAGACGGTAATTAGACTATCGTCTGATAAAGTACGGTCACTCCATTGGACCGACCGGCGCGACGTCAGCGTGTGGGAAGCAACCTGCGTTTGTATTTTATAGACAAGTGTCGCGCAGTCTGACCTTCTACGATCGCAGAGGTCGACCGAAATCGCCGGCAATCTCAGAATCAAGGATGTGATCGCTGATGATGCACGAGTATACGAGGACGCCGCAAAAATCGAACGGCGCGACCGACTTCGCAAAGCTGGACCGGAGTTCGCCGATCCCGCTCTACATGCAGATCAAGCAGTATCTTGCGCGCCAGATCGCGGTATGGGAGCAACGCAACGCCAAGTTCTTCACCGACGCCGAGCTGTGCGAGATGTTCGGGGTCAGCCGGATGACGGTCCGCCAGGCGGTGCAGGAGCTGGTGGATGACGGGTTTCTGAAGCGCGCGCGCGGCATCGGCACCTTCGTCGTCGCCCGCGCGCTCGTCGAGCAGTTGACGCCGGCCGTCGACGATCAATGGACCGCCGCGGGTCGCCCGGTCGATCTTGAAGTCCTGGCCTACGAGACTCAGCCTTGTCCCGCGGGATTCGCCGATGATCTCGACATCGATCGCAACGCGCCGGTCCGTTACATCTTCCGCGTCCGCAAGGCCGGTAGCGTACCGATCGCGCTCGATCATCGGTACATCCCGCTGGCGCTCGCGTCGGGGCACACCCAGGCCGATGCCGCAAGCGCGATTTTGCGCCCCTTCTTCGACCGCTTTCAGATGAGTCATGCCGAGATCCGTCTCGAAGCGACGACCGCCGGGCAGCAAGAGGTGCGCTGGCTCGGCTTGCCCTTGGGCGCGCCGCTGATGATGCGCCGCATGCGCTACCTGACCAAGGACGGTCTTGCCGTCCTCGCCGGCTACACGATCTATCGCGCCGACCTCGTGCGCTACTCGATCCACATGCCGCTCACGCGCGAGACGCTGGAGCCGGCCGCGCGCGGCGAGGATAACGATCGCGTCGTCCGCCTGCGCCGCGAGATGGTGCCGCACGCGGCACGCTGACACGCCGAGATCATGCCGGGATCGGGTTGATTTGCCCGTCTCGACGCACCAGATGCTCGGCGGAAAGCAGATCGGCGAAGGGAAAGGGAATGGTCGAGAAGATCGTCAAATCGGACGCCGAGTGGCGTGCGCAGCTCTCGCCCGAGCAATACCGCGTCACGCGCAAGAAGGGGACGGAGCGGGCCTTCACCGGCGAATACGCCAACAGCAAGGCGCCCGGCACTTACGTCTGCATCTGCTGCGGCCAGAAGCTCTTCGATGCGGCGACCAAATTCGACTCGGGAACGGGCTGGCCGAGCTTCTGGCAGCCCGTCGCCGGCGACGCCGTCGCGACCGAGAGCGATGGGGCGTTCTTCATGCGCCGGACCGAGGTGTTGTGCAGCCGGTGCGATGCGCATCTCGGCCACGTCTTCGAAGACGGGCCGAAGCCGACGGGTCTGCGCTACTGCATGAATTCGGCGGCGCTCAAGCTCGAGCCGAAGGAATAGCGGCGCCGCACGCCGTTCTTCCTCACCGAGCGAACTTGATCTCGCGCCCGGCCTTGGCCCAGATCGCCTCGATCTCGCGCGGATCGTAAATCCCCGAAGGGCGGGCGCGCGACGGAAAGACCTGACTGAAGGGCGCGACCTCGCGGTCGAAGATGCCGTAGAGGCGCCGCAGCTCGACGAGCGGCTCGGCATGGTCGTCGACGCGCAGATCGATATCGGCGACGTCGTCGTTCGAATGGACGAGGAGCACCGCCGATTGGCGGCCGCGCTTGTCGCCGCCCGCCCGTTGCCCGGCATCGAGCGCGTCGATGAAGCGTTCGGCGAAGGGCTTGCCCTTGCTGTCGGAGAACGCCGCGAAGGTCTCCTCGACGACGGCAGCGCCGGCCAGCATGTTGCCGGCGACCGAGAAACCGTCGCCCTCTTTGTGCCCGGCCCATGAGATGCAGGTGTCGCCGGTATAGGCGGCGGTGCGGCAAGCGTCGTCGACGAGGTGGAGCTGGCGGATGCCGCGGCCCTCATCGCCGTCGATCAGGATTTTCAGCACGTCGGGAGCCGGCACGCCTTCGGCGAGAAGACGCAGGCCGCGCGGCCCGAACAGCGGATTGGTGAAGGATTGCGTCGCGAGGGCGCCGACGTGGCTGCGCGCGTGGCTGCACCGCCGGCCCGTGCCGAAGGCCTTGGTCGTGACGGCGACGCCGAAGGCGCCGGTTGCGCGGTCGCGCGCGACGATCGACCAAGTCATGGCGCCTTCTCGACGTTCCAGGTGACGAGGTAGGGTCCTTCGACGAGGCCGGAGATGTTCTTGCGCATCGCCACCGGCCGGATGAGCTGGCCCAGGGGCACGAACGGAACCACCTCGAAATAGCGCTCCTGCAGGCTATCGATCGCCGCTTTCTGCTGCGCCGGATTGCGCGCGTTCAGATAGGCCAGGCGGCGCTTCTCCATCTCGTCATCGCACGCCCAGCCGAACCAGTTCTTGCCGTCGCAGGGCGTTGCCGCCGCCGAGTTGGTGATCGGGTTCTCCATCGCAAGGCCCGGCCAAGTGGTCTGGAAGATGTGCCAGCCGCCGGGATTCTTCTCCGGCGGGTCCTTCAAGGCGCGGCGCGAGGTCAGGGTCGACCAGTCCATCGCCTGGAGGTCGACGTTGATGCCGATCTCCTTCAGCTTTGCCGCCGTCACCAAGGTCATCTTGTGCAGGATGTCCTGATCGGTCGGATCCATGATGACGATCGGCTCGCCCTTGTAGCCGGCCTCGGCAAACAGTTTCTTGGCGAGCTCCTTGTCCGGCTTGCCGAAGCTGCCGATCGCGACGTTCGATTCGCTCGGCGTGCCGCAGACGAAGGGCGCCGAGCATGGGATCTCGTATTTCGGGTTGCCGATCATCGCCGCCAGATATTCATTGGGATCGACGATGTGGAGCAGCGCCTGTCGCGCCTTCGGGTTGTCGAAGGGCGGGAAGAGCTGGTTCGGCCGGATCATCGCCTGGACGCCGATCTTGTCGATCACCTGCAGCTTGATGTCCGGGTTCTTCTCGAGCACCGGCAGCAGCTCGAAGGGCGGCTGCTCCATGATGTCTGCTTCGCCCGAATTGAGCGCCGCCGTGGCGATGCCGAAATCGGGGATGATGTTCCATTCGACCCGGTCGACCTTGACGACCTTGCCGCCCGAGAGATAGTCCGCCGGCTCGGCGCGCGGCAGGTAGTCGGGGTTCTTGCGGTAGACGACCTTGCTGCCCGGCTTGAACTCGTCCTCGACGAAGATGAAGGGGCCGGACCCGACATGCTCCTTGATCTGCTGGAACGGATCGGTCAGCGCCTCCTTCTCGCGCATGATGAAGGCCGGCAGCACCGGGTTGCCGAGGCTCTGCAGCACCTGGCCGTAGGGCGCTTTGAGGCGGAGCTCGAAGGAGAGCTCGTCCTTGGCGGCGAGGCTTAGGGTGCGCGCCATCAGCACCTGCCCGTCGACCGCGCGCGCGCCCCAGCGCTTCAGCGAGGCGACGGCGTCCTTTGCCGTGACGGGCGTTCCGTCCTGCCACTTCAGCCCCTTGCGCAAGGTGAAGCTGTAATCCATGCCGTCTTCGCTGACGGTGAAGGTCTCGACCATCTGCGGCTTCGGCTGCATCTTCGCATCGAGCGCGAAGAGCGTGTCGTAGATCATGTAGCCGTGGATGAGGCTGATCGCCGCCGTCGTCCAGATTGGATCGAGGATCTTCAAATCGGCCTGCGGGATGACGCGCAGCGTCGTCTCGGCACGCGCCGGCGGCGCCATGGTCGCGCATGCGGCGACGAGCGCGAGGGCTACCGCCCGGCGAAACACCATTGTCGCGATCTTTGTCATCGGCTCCTCCCTCTCCCCTTGTTTCGAGAGCTTGTAGAGCCTCGCCCGGATGCCATCAAGCCGTCATGAAGCGCGCCCGCGTCCCGCGCTCGATCGCGGCCGCGATCAAATTGTCGATGTGCAGGTGGTGGCGGATCATCTCGAGCACGCGCAACTCCTCCTGGCTCACCTCGCCATCGGCGGCAGCGACGTCGCAGGCGAGGGCGTAGGCCGTCTCGCGGAGCTTCGCCGGCAGCGCTTCCTTGATCTTGCGAAAAGCCTTGTCGAGACCGTGCTCCTCGCCGAGGAGATCGGCGCATTGGCGCAGGGTCTTCGTCAGCCGGTCGCGGTTGTAATCGGCAAAGGCCGGCAGGTCGCGCACATTGTCGCCGATGATGCGCATCTCGGCATCGCTCATGTTGCTGTCGGCGGCCGAGACCATCACCATCGTGTAGATGAGCGCATCTTGGTGGTCGATCATGAAAGTTCCCCATGCGAAGGTTTGACGCCATGTCAGGGTGACCGGGTCGGGCTTGTCAAGCAGCCCTCCGGGCCATGACCCCTAAGTCCTATGGTTGACACCCGATGCGGATGCCGAGTTGGGGTGGGAAGCAGTCGCTCGCTCAAGCCGCCTGAACTACGCCGGTGTGCCAGAAGGAGACATCCAAGGAAAACAGCTCACGAAAGCCAACTGAGGCAGCGCCGACGCGGCGGCCGCTATTCCACTCTTTCGAACACCAATGTATTGACAACTTCTCTGCCATCTAAAGGGCTTTTGAATGGCGCCGTTTTGACCACCAGTTTGTTTCCATCACGTGAGAAGTAGCGAGTCTGATCCGTGCCATACCAATCCGGTACCCAAGCCGTTTCAACGTGCATGACCAATCTATTCTGCTCAATCGTGTAAGTTCCGCTGTAGCCGGATATGATGTCCTTGAACCACGCGAGGCGTTCAGCATCCGTACGAACTTCGGCTGGAGGATGTCGGCTGTCGCCTACCAGCCAAACGACCACATGGCCTCCGGGCGTAAAGGCTATGTGTCCAGTAGGATGCCCCCACATATCGGAATCGCTGCCGGTGGCGACGTCGTGACGGGAAAAGGTGAGAATCTTCCAGGTGCCAACAATGGAATTTTTACCCTCCTCAGCCTCTACAAACGCCGCCTGTCCAAATAGACTATCAATTGCCATCGAGAAACAACCAAGCATCCCTCTCATTTTGGCCCTCCGCTCATGCATCGGTCTATTCCGACGGGCGACCCTGCCACTTCCGCCCTTCTCAGGTGGAAAGGGCGCGCTCCTGCGTTCCCCCTCCCTCCGGGAGACACCGGAATCTTTACGTGCGCGGCTTCGCCGCACGCCTTGATCAAGGTCGCATATGACGTGTCATGCACCGAACCGCACGCCTCACCCTCCTCCAGCGAGGCGCGACCCACGCGCGGCGGGTGGCTCCGCGATCAAATCCCGAGAAACGCTGCCGTTCGTTCGATCGCGTCCTTGAGGCCGATGCGCTCGATCGGGACGCCCTCCGGAAAGGCGCCGTGGAGGCGCGAGGGGAAGGCGGGATCGAGCAGCACGAAGACGCCGGTATCGGTGGCCCGGCGGATGAGGCGCCCGTAGGCCTGCTTCAAACGCAGCCGCGTCAGCATGTCGTCGTAACGCGCGCCGCCGAAGGCGGTCTTGCGCGCCTTGTGCAGGATGTCGGGGCGCGGCCACGGCACGCGGTCGAAGACGATGAGGCGCAGCGATCGCCCCGGCACGTCGACGCCATCGCGCACGGCGTCGGTGCCGAGGAGGCACGAATCCTCCTCGGCGCGGAAGATGTCGATGAGCGTCCCGGTATCCATCCCATCGACGTGCTGGGCGAGCAGCATGAGCCCGGCATCCTCGAGCGGCGCCGCGATCCGTTGATGCACCGCCTTCAGCCGCGCGATCGCGGTGAAGAGGCCGAGCGCGCCGCCGCGCGCCGCGAGAAAGAGGGCGCGGTAGGCGCCGGCGACCTGGCCGACATCATCGCGCCTTATGTCGTTGACGACGAAGACCCTTGTCTGCGCCGGGTAGTCGAAGGGCGAGGGGACGCGCGCGCGCCAGGCCGCCTTCGCGAGGTGGCGGGCGCCGGTGCGCGCCTCGGCGACGGCCCAATCCTCGACCGGATCGCCGCTGCCGTCGGTCAAGGTCGCCGAGGTCACGATGAAGCCATGCGCCGGTTTCGCCACCGCTTCGATGAAGGGGCGCGTCGGGTCGACCCAATGGCGATGCATCCCGACATCGTGCTCGAGGCCGTCGAACCGCTCGAGCGAGATCCAGTCGATGAATTCGGACGGCTGGGGCTCGGCAAGTTGGCGCAGCATGCGCCGCCAGCCGCCGATCTGCACGGCGCCGCGCCGCGTCAGGCTGCGGATCATCGCCTCGATGCGCAGCCGCGTTCCGGTATCGAGCTCCTCGGCATCGTCCTCGAGCCGCGCGGCAAGGTGCCGGGCGATGGCGGCGAGCGGGGCTTCGATGCGGCCCAGCGCCGTGTCGAGTGCGGCCGCGGCCGGCAACAAATCGTCGACCGGCGGGCGCGCCTCGGTCTCGATCCCGTATTGCCCCTCGCGGTCCGGCGCCCGCGCCAGCGCCTGGCGGCGGAGGATTGCGAGAAACGCTTCGGCGGCCTGCGTCGGGCGGCCTTCCGCGAGGCGGTGCTGCCAGCCTTCGCCCGGAAGGACCCGCGCCGCCGCGAGCGCCGCCGCCATCGCCGCCTCAGCCTTGGCATCGCCGGCGATCAGGTCCTCGAGGCGCCGGCGGAGGCCGCGCGCCCGGCCGCGCCCGCCCGCCTCGACGCCGAGGAGCCAGCGGCGGAGATCGGCCGTCTCCTGCCCCGAGAGAGTCAGCGAGAAGGCGCTGTCCGCCGCATCGAAGACGTGATGGCCCTCATCGAAGACGTAGCGCGCCGGAAGGAAACCGTCATCGAGCCCGCCCAGCGCCGCCTGCACCATGACAAGGGCATGGTTGGCGACGACGATGCGCGCCCGCCGCGCCTTGCGCACGCTCCGCTCGATGAAGCATTTGTGGTAGTGCGGGCAGGCGGAGTGGATGCACTCGCCGCGCCGGTCGGTGAGGCCGAGCGAGCGGCCGCGCCCCAGCACGTCGGCGAGCCAGCCCGGGAAGTCCCCGCCGCCGACGATGTCGCCGTCGCGCGTCTTGGCGAGCCAACGGGCGATGAGGCCCAAAGGCGCCGCATCGGCGGGGCGCATCGGCAGCCCCGCCACCGCCTCCTCGAAATTGAGGAGGCAGAGGTAGTTCTCGCGGCCCTTGCGCAGGACGACCCGGCGCGCCTTGACGGCGGGATCGGGGTAGAGGCGATCAAGCTCGCCGTCGATCTGGTGCTGCAGATTGCGCGTATATGTGGAGATCCAGACGGCGCCGCCGTTCGTCTCGGCCCACAGGCTCGCGGGCGCGATGTAGCCCAAGGTCTTGCCGACGCCGGTGCCGGCTTCGGCGAGAACCGCGCTCGGCTGATCGGGCGCGCCACGCGGCGCGAAGGCCTGGCTCACGGCATCGGCGTAGTCGCCCTGTTGCGGACGCGCCTCGGCGCCCGCGCCAAGCAACTCGGCGAGGCGGCGGCGCGCTTCGGCAGGCTCGACAGGCGCGTTTCCGGGCGCGGGTTCGGGCGCGTGCTCCGCCCATTCGGCGAGGCGCCGCCAGACCGCGAGCCCCGCGGGCGCGGGATCGGTCCCGGCGACGGTCCGCTGGCCGAGGGCGGCGCGCACCGCCGGACCCCATGGCCAGCCGCCGCGCTCCATCGCCGCGGCGATGAGCGGCGCGTCCGGGTCATCGGCGCTGCTTCGCGCCAGCTCGCCCAGCAAGGCGCGCGCCGCCTCGGCAAGGAGCAGCGCCTGGTCCTCGAGTCCGCGAGGCGACGCCAGATCGAGCACCGCTGCGAGGCCGCGCGCGGTCGGCAGGCAGAACCGCGCCGGGCGCACGAAGGCGAAGAGCTCGAGGAGGTCGAAGGCGGCGAAGGGGCCGCATTTGAGGCGCCGTGCGATGGCCCGGCCGTGGCAGAGGAGAGGGGGCGTCCGGCGGACGCGTCGTGCCGCCTCGTCGAGATCGATCGTGGCGATCTCGCCATCGGGCGACAGCCATGCCGCTTGCGTCACGCCGATCGCCAGCGACGGCGCGTCGGGCAGCAACAGCGCCGCAGTGCGGGAGGGCGAGACGGATGGTCCGGCAGCGGTCAGCTTGGTGGGATCCACGGTGGGCGGGTCAGCCTCCGTGGGCAAATTCCCAATACATCTCGCGTGCGCGATTGTAGACCGGCCCCGGCTGGAGATCGCGTTTCTCGATGCGCGTCACCGGCAGCACCTTGCCGAAATTGCCGACCGAGAAGATCTCGTCGGCGTTCTGCACCTCGGCGAAGCTCACCGTGCGCTCATGCACCGTGACGCCGGCCTTGCGCAGAAGCTGCAGCACGCGCGCGCGGGTGATGCCGGCGAGGAAGGTGCCGTTCGCCACCGGGGTGTGCGCGACGCCGTCCTTGACGATCATGAGGTTCGCGGTCGCGAGTTCCGCGACGTTGCCCGAGGGATCGAGGACGACGGCGTTGTCGAAGCCCCTGCCGAGCGCCTCGGCGATGGCGCGTCCGCTGTTGGGGTAGAGGCAGGATGCTTTGGCGTTGGTCGGCGCCATGTCGGGCGCCGGCCGGCGGAAGCTCGAGAGGCAGACGGCAAACCCCTTCGGGCTCGGCAGCGGCTCCTCATAGACCGAGAGCGCAAAGCGCGTGCTTTCCGGCACCGGCGCGATGAAGCCATCCTCGGCCCACAGCATCGGCCGGATGTAGAGCTCGGCATCGCGCGGGAATTGGCGGACGCCGTCGCGTGCCAGCTCGCGGATCTCGCCCGCCGTCAACATCGGCGCGAGGCCCATGTTCTTCGCCGATTGCACCGCGCGCTCGCAATGCTTGTCGAGGTCGGGCGTGACGCCCTCGAAGGCGCGCGCTCCGTCGAAGATGATCGAGGAGAGCCACATGGCATGCGTCATCGGTCCGAGGATCGGCGGGTTGCCCTCGTGCCAGATGCCGTCGATATAAGTGAGCGCCTTCATCGATTGAGCATAGACTCGGATTGCGCTGCATTGCACGCCAAAAAATGGCGTGCTGGACTTGTCCGCGCGGCGGGCGATGCGGTAGCGTCCGGCGATGGCGACGCCTTTCATCTACCATATGTGCCGCACCGAGGAGTGGCACGCCGCGGCGGCGAACGGGGCGTATCCCGGCTCCTCGCAGGATGCCGCGGACGGCTTCATCCATTGCTCGACGGCGGCGCAAATCGTCGAGAGCGCGTGGAAGCACCGCGCCGGGCAGGACGGTCTCGTCCTTCTCACGATCGATCCCGCGCGGCTGGGGCCGGCGCTCCGCTGGGAGGCCTCGCGCGGCGGCGCGCTTTTCCCGCATCTCTACGGCACCTTGCCGCGCGCCGCCGTGATCCGTGCCGACAAGCTGCCGCTCGGCGCCGACGGCCGTCACCGATTTCCGCCGCTCGGATGAAGCCCAGGAAACCCGACGATCCATCGTTGTCCCGCGCGCCGCCCGAGGCCGTGGCGGGGCTGCGCGCCCTGTCCTCGCGCTTCGACGGCTTCATCATCGATGTGTGGGGCGTGCTGCATGACGGCTTCAAGCCGTATCCCGGCGCCGTCGATTGCCTGCAGCGGCTGAAGGCGGCGGGCAAGCGCATCGT
>JBGPOZ010000021.1:0-34091 GCA_041488295.1 Allostellaceae bacterium | reverse complement strand
GTCGCCCGCCTGATCGTGTCCACGACCGAATGGAACCCAGTTTCCGGCGCATTTGCCAACCGTCTGCGGCGAGCATACCGCGCGAGTCGTCAGCGTTGCTGCGGCATCTCGCAGCCCCTCATCGGTCAGGAACAACCGCTTTGGCGTTATTCCCGGTGACGGCCAAGCTGATTCGGCGATCCACGGGCCCGGCAACACTTCGTGATGGGGTGCAGGGCTCACGCTGTCCATCATCCAAGCGCGCAGCATGGGTTCGTCCATCACGCCGGTGTCGACGCCCTTCAGCCAATGATCCCACCAGCGCAGCATCTCCTGCAGGAACCCGATCTGCGGGCCGGGAAGCGCAAAATGTGGATAGGCATGGGCCCATGGCCCGATGAGGCCCTTGCGAGGCACCGTCAGTCGCTCGAGCAGGCGTGGAATTGCATTCTTATAGGCATCGGTCCAGCCACCGACGGCATACACCGGGCATTGGATCGCCGCGTAATTCTCGCACACCGATCCGTGCTTCCAATACGCATCCCGTCGTTGGTGCCGCAGCCAAAGCTCGAAGAACAGCGGTGTGTTCTGTAGGCGCTCCAACCACATCGCCCGCCACCCGTCGCCGACGAGTATTGGGTCGGGGGGAAGGCACATTGAGCCGAAGAAGAACGCGGCCCACTCGAGTCCAGCCGTAAGAAGAGTGCCGCCCATATAGTGGGCGTCATCGGCATAGCGATCGTCGGTCGAACAGATCGTCACGATTGCTTTGAGTGCCGGAGGGCGCCGCGCCGCAATCTGAAGGCCGTTGAACCCGCCCCATGAGATACCCATCATCCCGACCGCGCCACTGCACCAGGGTTGCGCCGCCAACCAGGCGATCACCTCCAAGCCATCGTCCTGCTCTTGCTTTGCGTACTCGTCGAACAGCAAGCCACCCGATTCGCCGCTACCTCTGATGTCGACGCGAACGCAAGCGTAGCCGTGGCCGGCCAGATAGGGGTGGGTCAGCGCGTCTCGTTCATAAGTCCCATCCCGCTTTCGATATGGGAGATACTCGAGGATCGCGGGAACTGGGTTCTGTTCGGCATCATCCGGCAGCCAGATGCGGGCCGCCAGCGCCGTACCGTCTTTCAACGGCATCAACGTATGCTCGATCACCCGCACGGTTTTTGGAAAGGTCGTGACAATCACAGCAACTCCAATTGAGCACGATTGCGAAGCCCGCGGCGGCGACCGGGCACAGGTACCGTCGGCATTACCACGATTCATTCGCCTTGTACCGATGCCCGGACGATCGGTGTTGGATCGGACAAGACAGGCGGCGGTCAACTTGGCACAATAGCGCTCGTCGGAAGAAGCAGGGGCGTCGTCAGGCGCGTTGCGATCTCAAGCACGGAGACCAGTATGTCAGCCGATGTATTCAAGGGTGTGATGCCCGCCCTCATGACGCCGTGCACGCGCGATCGACAGCCGGACTTCGGGGCGCTCGTGCGGAAGGGGCGCGAGCTGATCGCGACTGGTATGTCGGCGGTCATCTACTGCGGCTCGATGGGAGAATGGCCGCTCCTAACCGACGAGCAGCGGATGGAGGGTGTCGAGCACCTGGTAAAGGCCGGACTGCCGGTGGTTGTCGGAACGGGAGCGCAGAACCCGAGGCGCGCCGCCGACCTTGCCGCTCACGCTAAGAAAGCGGGTGCGAAGGGTCTGATGTTGATCCCTCGCGTTCTCTCACGCGGCTCTTCCGCCGCGGCCCAGCGGGCGCATTTCCACGAGGTGCTGGAGGCGGGCGTCGATCTGCCCTCGGTCATCTACAACAGCCCTTACTACGGCTTCGAGACCCGCGCCGACCTTTTCTTCGAGCTGCGCAAGCGTCACCCCCACCTCGTCGGGTTCAAAGAGTTCGGGGGCGCCGCCCCACTTCGCTACGCGGCTGAGCACATTGCGGGTGAGGATGCTTCAGTGATGCTGCTGGTCGGCGTCGACACCCAGGTGTTCCACGGCTACGTCAACTGCGGCGCCGTCGGCGCCATAACGGGCATCGGCAACGTGCTGCCGAAGGAGGTGCTGCATCTCGTCTCGCTGTGCCAGAAGGCAGCGAGCGGCGATGCTCGCGCGCGCCACCAGGCCGAGGAGCTGGACCAGGCACTCTACGTCCTGTCCTCGTTCGACGAGGGAGTCGATCTCGTCCTCTACTACAAGTATCTCATGGTCCTCGAGGGCAACCCGGAATACGAGCTGCAAATACATCCCTCCGACGCACTGACGAAAAGTCAGAAGCACTATGCGACAACCCAACTGAAACTGTTCAAGAGTTGGTACCGCAATTGGTCGCCGCTGCAGGGGTGATCGCCCGACGCCGGCCAGCCGCAAGACCATATTGTGCGAAGTCGATCGACCGCTTCCGAGTGCGGCCCGGTCCGTGTTTCACGCACTCGACGTCGAGAATTTCGCTCCGTAGGCGGGGAATTCGCCATGATGCAGATAGTCCTCATGGTAGTGCATGAGCTTTTCCATCTCGACATCGACGCCGAGGCCCGGTCCCTCTATGCGCCCCCAGCTCGGCCCATCGGCGATCGGCAGCGCCTCCTTCAGAATATCGCCTGCCATGAGTTGCGCCGTCTGCTGATTGCCGGTGGCGGCGTTGGCCGCGTTCAGCATCATGTGCTGCCCCGCAGCTGCTGCGAGGCCCAGCTCGCCATGGGTGTGCTTGCAGACGAGCAGGCCCTCCATCGCCGCGAGCTGAACCAGCGTATGAAATCGGCTTGCCGAGCCGACCCAGTAAGGACTGAAGCACAGATAGTCGGCACATCGGCTCTTGATGACCCGAAGGGCGTCCGCCTCGCGCCAGAGACCTTCATTGGCGCATAGCGGCACCGCTACCCGCCGCTTGACCTCGAGCATGGTGTCGACGGGATCGATCGAGACGGGCGCCTCGACGAAATCGAGATCGAAACGGCGGTGACATTCGGTGAGAATCCGTACGGCCTCGGGGACGGACCACGCCTGATTGGCGTCGATACGAATCTTGCGCTCTGGTCCGATCGCGTCGCGGAGCACGGCCAGCATCGCGCTTTCGCGCGCCGCGTCGATGCCGACCTTGATATAGAAGACGCTATAGCCACGGGCGACGCCATCGAGCGCCTGCGCCTCGATCTCGGCATCCGCGCCCCAATGCATGTAGTAGAAATAGTCGACCGTGTCGCGCACCGCCCCGCCGAACAGCCGATAGAGTGGCTGACCGCATTCCTTGCCGCACAGATCCCACATCGCCATGTCGATTCCGGCATATGCGAAGTTGCCGGTCATCGGCTGAAGGCTCCACAGCCCCGAAACGAAGACATCGCGCTGGATCGCGTCCTTATCCCAGGGATCCCGGCCGACGACGAGAGGCGCCATCGCCCTCACCGCGCTGTGGATCCCGGCGGCATCAGCAGCCCGTGTCGTTTCGCCCCAGCCGACGAGGCCATTATCGGCGGTCAGCTTGATGATAACGTCCGTGACGCCGCTGCGGGCGATCAGCGAACTTTGCTCGATATGGCGATAGCCGACGCGCACCGGAAAGGCTTCGAGCATGGTGATCTTCATTGAGACGCCTCCTCACCCGGGAGCAGCCTTCAGCGCCCGTGCCCCAGTCGTGCCTCCATGTAACGCACCACGAGCGACAACGGATAGCTCATGACGAAATAGAGTAGAGCCGCCAATACGAACAGATGCATCGGCAGAAAGCTCGACGACGCCAGATCCTTGGCGCGCAGCATCAGCTCCGGCGCGGCAATGATCGAGCAGATGGACGTGTCCTTAAGGAGGCCGATCGCATAATTGGCGACCGGTGGAAGGACGATACGGAGCGCCTGCGGCAAGATGATGTACATCATTGCGGTCACCGGCGTCATGCCGACCGAAAGCGCCGCCTCCATCTGTCCCTGGTGCAACGCCTCGATGCCCGATCGGAAGATTTCGCCGAGCAGAGCGCCGCCGACCAAACCGAGGCCAAGCGCGGCGGCCGTGAACGAAGAGAAGGTCAGCCACGAGATTTCGAGCTTGCCGAGTCCGAAATAGACGAGGAACAGCACGACGAGCGCCGGTGTGCCGCGGAGCGCCTCGATGTAGAGAATTGCGGCGCCGCGCACCGGCCGCGATCGTGACGTGCGCATCAGCGCGATCGCAAGACCGAAGGCGACGGCAACCAGGAATGATGCTCCCGTGAGCTTCAGCGTGCCGATGCATGCCTGCAGCATCTCGGGCAGCCAGCTTCCGATATGCCGCGCATAGGTGGCAAGGAAGGCGTTCACCGAACGGCTCCGTGCCCGGCCCCGCACTCTGCCCGCTCGCCGCTATCGCCAAGCATGCCTGGCCTTCTCGAGATGCGCGACCGCGCGCGACATCGGGATGCTCATGCACAGATAGATCGCCGCAACGATGAGATAGATGTGCATGCTGAGAAAGGTCTCGGTGACGAGGTTGCGCGCGAAGAACATGATCTCCGGCGCCGCGACGATCGAGACGAGCGAGGTATCCTTCAAGAGCGTGATGGCGTAGTTGCCGAGCGGCGGCAGCATCATGCGAAGCGCCTGCGGCAGAACGATGTAGCGCAAGGCACCGGTTGGAGTCATGCCGATCGAGAGTGCCGCCTCCATCTGGCCGCGATGGATCGCCTGGATGCCGGCACGGTAGATTTCCGCGACATAGGCGGCGCCGTTCATCCCGAGGCCGATGAGGGCTGCGGCGATCGGCGACACCTCGATGCCGACATCGGGTAGCCCGAAATAAATGATGAAGAGCTGAGCCAGGGCGGGTGTCCCGCGGGTGAGCTCGACGTAGATCGTCCCGACCGTGCGAAAGAGCCGGAACCGTGAGATGCACAGCAGAGCGATCACGAGTCCGAGCGTCAGCGCGATGGCGAGGGCACCGATCGTGACCTTGACCGTCATCGCCGCGCCGCCGAGAAGCACGGCGAGGAAATGCGGGCCGCGCTCCGCCATGATCTCCCAGAAATGGCTCATGCGCCGCCCCGCCGACTCCGCCGCGCCGCCCGCATCAGCGCTCGCGCATCTGGCTTAGAAAGGCGCGTGTCCGTGGCTGCGTCGCATTGGCCAGGATCTCGTGCGGCGGTCCCTCTTCGACGATGCGGCCGCCATCCATGAAGACGATGCGGTCGGACACCTCGGCGGCAAACTGGATCTCGTGCGTGACGATGATCATCGTCCGCCCTTCTTCGGCGAGCTGGCGAATGACCCGCAGCACCTCTCCCACCAGTTCCGGATCGAGGGCGGAGGTTGCCTCGTCGAACAGCATCAGCTTGGGCTGCATCGCTAGTGCCCGGGCGATGGCGACGCGCTGCTGCTGCCCGCCGGAGAGGCGCTCGGGATAGGCCTCCGCCTTATGCGCAAGCCCGACCTTCTCGAGCATGCTCCGCGCCCGCTCGTCGGCTTCTTTCTTCGGCAATCCAAGCACGCGGCGCAGCGCGATGCCGACGTTTTCGAGCGCCGTCAAATGCGGGAACAAGTTGAAGCGCTGGAAGACGACGCCGATCTCGGCGCGTTCCTTCGCCAGCTCTCGGTCGTTGAGATGAACGTAGCGGCCGTTCGACTGCTTTTCGCCGATCAGCTTGCCATTGATGTAGATGTGACCGGAGTTTGGCTTCTCGAGGTAGTTGATGCAGCGCAAGAGCGTCGTCTTGCCGGAGCCGCTCGGTCCGATGATCGAGACCTTCTGGCCCTTGGGGACATCGAGGTTGATCCCCGACAGCACCTCGGCATCGCCGAAGCGCTTGTGCAGGTCGACGATCTTCAGAAGATCTTCCATGGCATGTCGCAGGCGGCGTGTCGGAGGCTCGGAGACGGGATCATCGCAATGTTTGCCGATACTTACGATGATCCCGTCCGCTCGCGCCTCGGCGATCGGTTCCCCCGAGTTGATTGCGCCGGCGGCTTACTTGCAATGCGCCGCCGTCGGCGACTTCCAGTCGGCAGGCCGGTCGACGCCGACGCGCGGATTTTTTTCGGGCGGCGCAAACCACGAGGGGTCGGACATGCCGTAATTCGCCATGACCTTCACGTTCGTGCAATCCGCCCAGATCTTCCCGATCTCCTTGTTGATCGCCTCGAACAAATCCTTCTCGTCCTTGTTGACGCCGAAGACGACGTTGTACTTCGTCGACATGACGGGATATTTCGGGTCGGGCTTCAGCTCGACCTGATGGAAATCCCATTCCGGATGCTGGACCGCGGCATAGGCGATCAGCGGCGGGTCAAGGATCACCATGTCGACGCGGCCGGCGAGAAGATCCTGCATGGCGCCGTCCGAGGTATCGTAGAGCTTGACCTCGCCGATGCCCTCGACGGTCTTCAGCTCAGGCACCAGCGTAAATCCGGTGACCGTGCCGACGCTGTGCCCCTTCAGGTCCGCGAAGGTGCTCCAGTTGTGGCTCTTCTTCTGCGCGAGGCCGGTACCGAAGTAGTAGATCGGATCAGTCAGGTTCATGATCTCGGTGCGCGGCTGCAGCCAACCCATCGCGCCATGCATGACATCGAGCTTGCCCTGCTTCGTCGATTGGATTTCGGCCGCCCAATCCATCATGTTCGGCTTGACCTTGAGCCCAAGCCGCTCGGCGATGAGACTCATGATCTCTCCATCCGTCCCGATCAGCTTGCCGTCCTTGACGCTGGTCATCGGCATGTCACCGTTGAGACCGACATTGAGCACGCCTGACTCCAATGTCTTGGGCGGCGCCGCCTGCGCCGCAGACGCAATGACCGCCAGAACGGCAATCGAAATCGCACTCAATGTTCGTTGATAGAGGGTCTCAATTTGCATGGCCGTCTCCTCCACTAATTGTTAGAGATTCCGATCGAGACGCAACCGAACCAACAATTCACCGTAATACCGCCCAGTGTCATGAGCAAGTAACTCGAAGGTTGATAAATCCAATGCCCGTACACTCTTCGGGTCGACATTGTATCGGCCAACGCTTCTGCTAAATTGACTAGGTAAAATTCGGCAGTTTCGCGGAGGCTGACGATGAAGAAAGCGGTCGATACCGGCCTGAAGGCGCCCGGAGCGCCGATCGAATGGGCTACTGTCGCCGACGGCATTCTCTACACCGCCCAGATCCCGATGCGGCCCGACGGCTCCTTCGAGACCGGCGACATCGCCGCTCAAACTGAGCAGACGCTGCGCAATTTGAAGCAGACCGTTGAAGCGGCCGGCGGGACCATGGCCGATGTGACGCAAGTGCTCGTCTATCTGACGAAGCCGGAAAACTTTGCCGGGATGAACGCCGTGTACCAGACCTATTTCCCGAAGCCCTATCCGAACCGGGCGACTGTCATCGCCGGCCTGTTGGTACCGGGGGCGCTGATCGAGATCGTCGCCTACGCGCATTTGCGCAAAGCCGCCTGAAGAGAAGCCACGATGCGCGCGGTCGTGCTCGGCGGCGGCATCATCGGAACGACGACGGCTTACTATCTATCTTCGCTTGGTCACGAGGTCGTCGTGATCGAGCGTCAAGCCGAGGTGGGCCTCGAGACGAGCTACGCCAATGGCGCGCTCGTCACTCCCAGCACGTCGGATTCCTGGGCGGCGCCGGGGACGCCGTACAAGCTTCTCAAATGGATCGGCCACGAGGATGCGCCGATGCTGCTGCGCCTCTCCGCCATTCCCGGAATGATCGGTTGGGGCCTGCGCTTTCTCGCCAATTGCCGCCAGGCGGCATGGCGCGCCAATACCGAAGCCGTTCTGGCGCTGGCGCTCTACAGCCGCGCGGAGCTGCGCGCCCTGGTCGATGCGCAGGGCCTTCAATATGACCGAACGGCGGTCGGTATTTTAAAACTCTTCCGCGACCGCCTCTCCATGGAAGGAACCCGGCGAAGCGCCGACCTCTATCGCGAGCTGGGCGTGCAGCTGACCGCGCTCGAGCCGGCGCAATGCGTCGCGCTGGAGCCGAATCTCGCACCGGTTGCCGAGCAGATCCATGGCGGGATCCACTATCCGCTGGACGAGAGCGGCGACGCGTGGACGTTTACGCGCGAGCTCGCCGCCCGGGCGCGCGGGCAAGGCGCCGAATTCCGCTTCGGAACGACGGTCGAAGGATTCAAGACGGCGAACGATCGGATCGATGCCGTCGTCACCAATGACGGGCCGGTCGTGGGCGACTGCTATGTTCTCGCTCTCGGCTGCGCGAGCCGCGACGTCGGGCGAAAGCTGGGCCTGTCGCTGCCGATCCATCCGGCAAAGGGCTACTCGGCGACGGTGAACCTCGCCGGCTGGAACCGCGGTCCGAAAATCCCGATCGTCGATGATGGCCGCAAGATGGCGGTGACGCCGCTGGGCGACAGGCTGCGCCTCGCCGGGACCGTCGAGTTCGCCGGATACGATCTCTCGCTCAATCCGCGACGCGGCGCGATGCTCCTCGACGGCCTCCGTCACGTGTTTCCCGATTATCCTCGCAACGCCAAAGTCGAGCATTGGGCCGGGCTGCGGCCGCTGACCCCGAGCGGCCGGCCGATCCTTGGCCCCTCACCGTGGCGCAATCTGTTCCTGAATATCGGCCACGGTCCGCTCGGTTGGACCCTCGCCTGCGGCAGCGGCAAGGCGGTCGCCGATCTCGCCGTGGGCCGGCAACCGAGCATCGACCTCGCGCCATTTGCATTGGCAATGCATTGACCGGATTTTGTCTCGCGTCTTCGACGCCTCCACCCGTCTAGCGCGGCTTTTCCTCCCAATAGTGGTGTGCGTATTGCACGCGGCACGCTTCCTTGAGCCGCTCCTCGGGCTCGAGATCGGAGCCCGGCCGGCCCGGCGCGAGTGGCGACAGATCCATCGGCGGATGGCCGGAAATGATCCATTCGGCCAACAGCTCGCCGATTGCCGGCGAGATCGACAGGCCGCCGACGCAGCAGCCGCCGGCGACGAAAAGGCCGGCGACACCCGGCACCGGACCCACGGTCTGAGTGTCGTCAGCGGTGATCGTCGGCAAGCCGCCCCGGTGCTCGCGCAGCTTCCATTCGCGGAATACGGGGAATTGCTCGACGACGCGATCGGCAAGGCGGCGCAAAACGCCGATGTCGAGCGGCATGTCGGCGATTTGAAAATCCGCCGCCAGATTGCGCATGTCGTATTGCAGCGGGTCCGCTTCGTAGCCGCCGAGCATCAACCCGCCATTGTCCGGCCGGACATAAACATTGGCGTCGATGATGCGGGTGATCGGCTGGCTCGCGTCGACGCCGGGGATGGGCTCGGTAATCAGCAGCTGATGCCGGGTCGGGATCATCGCGATGCGCGCTCCAGCCATCGATCCGACAAACCTCGTCCAAGCGCCCGCCGCATCAATCACGACCGCGGTGTCGATCGCCCCCTTGTCGGTGAGGACGCGCCTCACCTCATTGTTCTTGAGCGAGATCCCGGTCACCCTGGTGTGCGGCAGAATCATCGCTCCGAGCTTCTCCGCCGCGCGCGCGTAGCCGCGCGGTATCTGCCCGGGTTCGAGATAGAGATCCCTTGGGGAATACGTTACGGCGCGAATGCCTGAGGTCTCGAGAAACGGCATCTTCCGTTTGGCCTCAGCCGGCGAGATCAGCTCGAGCTCCAGCCCGAAACGCCTGCCGCGCTCGACCTCTGCCTTGAGCTGCGCCTCATGCGCAGGCGTCCTTGCAATCTTCAGCGCTCCAGGCTGGTAGTAGACCAGCGGCTCGCCCGTCTCCTCCTCGAACCTCTCGATCTTCTCGACCGCCATCATGGCGATCCTCGTCATCAGTGCGGACTTTCGGATCTGCGAAGTCAGGCCTGCGGCGCGCGGCGAGGTTTGCGACGCGATCTCGTGTTGGTCGAGCAACGCGATGCTTCGCTTGCCCGCCTTCGCCAGATGGTACGCGACGCTCGATCCGAGCGCGCCCGATCCGATGACGACGACATCCGCCGCGCCGATCATGTTTTCTCTCCCTCGCAGAAATCACGTGCTTGCCAACGTGCCAATGAATCTAGGGGCGTCGCCTGCGTTGTCGAGGAGAATGCCGGCGCTGCGCTGCGCTGGACCGGGGCCATGATCGCGCCGCGCCTCCGGCTAGCCATGCCGACGGAGTCTCAGTGACGGGCGCCACCATGCTGACGGGCCGACCGACCTATCAGCCGCGCCCCGGCGCGATCTGCCGGGATGAACTCGCTGCCGCTCATGACGCGAGCGTGCAAATAATCGATACGTCTATCGATGCGTCTATTGTGCGCGTGTCTCAGCATGGCGCGTGCATCGCGGGCATTTGAGAGCAGCTGAGTCGCCCCGCCTTCCTCAGATGGCGGCGATGAATTCCGCGCCTTCGCCGCGAAACCCGCCGGACTGGCGCTCCCAGAGCCGAGCGTAGGGGCCGCCCTTGCGCAGCAATTCGCCATGGGAGCCGGTCTCGACGATCCGGCCCTCGTCGAGGACGACGAGCCGGTCCATGCGCGCGATGGTGGAGAGGCGGTGCGCGATGGCGATCACGGTGCGCCCTTTCATCAGCCCGTCGAGCTGCTCCTGGATCGCCGCCTCGACCTCCGAATCGAGCGCCGACGTCGCCTCGTCGAGGACGAGGATCGGCGCATCCTTGAGGATGACGCGGGCGATGGCGATGCGCTGGCGCTGACCGCCCGACAGCTTGACCCCGCGCTCGCCGACATGGGCATCGAAGCCGCGCCGCCCCTGCCAATCCTCGAGCCCCTCGATGAAGTCGAGCGCATGGGCGCGCGATGCGGCTTCGCGCACCTCCTCCTCGCTCGCCTGCGGCCGACCATAGCGGATGTTGTCGCGGATCGAGCGGTGGAGGAGCGAGGTATCCTGCGTCACCATCGCGATGCGGGCGCGCAGGCTCTCCTGCGTCACTCCGGCGATGTCCTGGCTGTCGATCAGGATGCGCCCCGCCTCGGGCTCGTAAAAGCGCAGCAGCAAATTGACGAGCGTCGATTTCCCGGCCCCTGAGGGTCCGACGAGGCCGACCCGCTCGCCCGGCGCGATCGCGAGGTTGATGCCGTGCAACACGCCGCGCTCGGTCCCGTAGCCGAAGCGCAGCCCCTCGAAGCGGACCCCGCCCTCGGCGACGCGGAGCTGTCTCGCATCGGGCCGATCGGGCATCTGACGCGGCACCGCGATCGAGCGCATCCCGTCCTGGACGACGCCGACATTCTCGAAGATCGCCGTCACGTTCTGCGCGACCCAGCCGGCGATATTGGCGATCTGCCAGGCGAGCGGCAGCGCCATGGCAATGGCGCCGACGGCGATGCTACCGTCCGTCCACAGCCATACCGCCATGGCCCCGGTGCCCACCACCATGCTGGCGTTCAGCGTGGCGAGCGACATGCCGAACAGCGTGATGAGGCGAAGCTGGCGCCGGAACGCCTCGGTGTGCTCATCGACGGTCGTGCGGACGAAGGCGTCCTCGTCGCGCGGCTCGGCGAAGAGCTTGACGGTGAGAATGTTGGTGTAGCTGTCGACGACGCGACCCGTGAGGGTCGAGCGCAGCTCCGACATGTTGCGCGAGCGCTCGCGCAGACGCGGGACGAAGATTCGGAGCAAAAGCGCATAGCCGGCGAACCAGAGGACAAGCGGGCTCGCGAGTCGAATGTCGTTGGCGGCCATCAGCGCGATCGCGCCGCTGCCATAGACGAGGATGTACCAGACGGCATTGGTCCCCGCGACGACGCTCTCGCGCAGCGCCGGACCCGTCTGCATGACGCGATTGGCGATGCGCCCGGCGAAATCGTTCTGGAAGAAGGTCCAGCTCTGCCGCACGACATGCCAATGGCTTTGCCAGCGGATGAGGTTGGAGAGTCCAGGAGCGAGCGCCTGGTTCGTGATGAGGCTTTGCATGACCAGCGCCGCCGGCCGCGCGATCAGCAGCACCAGCGCCATGCCGAGAAGCTGCGGCCACGCCTCGCGCAGCAGCGCTCCCGGCGCATGGGTCGAAACGAGACTGACGACGCGGCCGATGAAGAGCGGGATCGTCGTATCCAGCATCGCCACGACGAGGCCGGCGAGGAAGAGCGCGGCGACGAGGCCGCGCGCCTGCCTTGCGTAGTGCCAGTAAAACGCCGCGAGCCCCCGCGGCGGGGGCGCCTCGGGCGGCAGCGCCGTCGGGTCGAGGAGGCTTTCGAAGAACCGGAATACCGACATCGACGCGGCTCCCTGCGGCTGGTTCCCCGTCTTATCGCAATGCCAGCGCCGAGCCTACCCGCTTCGTCGGCGAATTTCCGCAATTTGCCCTCTCCCACAGGGGGAGAGGGAAAGGTTATGCAATGCAGATCATGACCCGAGTGGCAGTGTTATCGCCGGCGCCCGCCCGACGCCTCAGATCGCGCCGAGCTGCCAGGCGATGTCGTTGGCGAGGCCCCACATATAGCCGATATCGGCTTGCCCGACGATCGCGTAGGCATGGCCCTTGCGGCGCCAGTAGAGCAAATTCTCGTCCTGGCGGTGATCGAAGGTGGGAGCGACGTCCTGGCGCTTGGTCGAGCCGATGAGGACGGTGAGGGGGCCGATCGCCTTGCCGACCGTCTTGTCGTCGGCGGTGTAGATGAACTGCGTCGCCGCGTGGCCCTCGACGACGATGAGCCGCGCGCCCTGGAAGATGAGGCCCCAGGGCTTCAGATTGGGAGCCTTGACGCCCTCCTGCCCGATACGCTGGCTGAGCTTCTGCATGACCTCGCCGCCATCGCCCTCCTTCGCCGGGATATCGGCAAAGGAGGAATTTGCGGTCGAGGCGTTGACGAACAGCTTGTGGTACTCGGCGACGTTGTCGAGCCAGCTATTGGTCGCGCTCGAATTGCTGGCGGTCTGCAGCGCCTCGCCAGAGGACGCGGTTCCGCGATCGAAGCCGAGATAGCCGAGGCCGCCGCCGATGACGATGCCGAGCAACGAGGCGGCGACCGGCACCGCCACCCACCAGTGGCGCGAGGAGCGCCACGCGGCGGCCGGCTGCTTTGCATGGAGCGGCACGATCTCGGCGCCGCGCAGGGCCGCGGGACCGCGCGCCGCGGCGATCAGGCGCTCGGGGACGTCCTCGCGCAGCACCTCGTCGAACGCGGCGCGCACCGAGCTCGTCGCGTCGCGGAGCTGGGCCAGCCGCTCGCGCGCCGCCCCGTCATTCTGGAGCAGCGCCTCGATCTCGGCGCGTTGACGCGCATCGAGCTCGCCATCGAGATAGGCGACGAGCAGTTCATCCCTCTGCATCTGCATCGTCCGTACTCCTGCGCAGACCACCGCCTGCTTCGAGCTGCCCCTGCAAGGCCACCCGGGCCCGCGCGAGGCGGCTCATGATCGTTCCGACCGGCACCTTGGCGACCTCGGCCGCCTCCTTGTAGCTCAAACCTTCCACCGTCACGAGCAAGAGCGCCGTACGCTGCTCCACCGGGAGCCGGCTCACCGCCCGCCTCACCTCGGCAAGAGCAAGCCTCGCATCGGCGCGGCGTACCGACTCATCCGATCCGTACCGCTCGCCCTCGCTCTCGGCCTCCTCCTTGCGCACATCGCGCGCCCGCAACTGGTCGATCCAGATCGTCTGCACGATGCGAAACATCCAACTGTCGAACCGAGTTCCCTCCTGGAACTGGTGCATCCGGGAGAGAGCCCGCTCGCACGCCGCCTGGACCAGATCGTCCGCCTCGACGGCGGATCCGGTGAGGCCTCGGGCGAAGCGGCGCAGGCGCGGCAGCACGGCGATCAGCTGGTCGCTGAAGCCGGCGTTCATGCCCGATCCGGCAACGTCCGATTGCCTTTCCGGTATGGCGTGACGTATCGACAACGAGGCTCTGCCGTATTTATTCCACAATTCAGGGATTCTCGCGCGAGCGTTGCGCCCGGCACCTCCCTGGAACGAAGGTCATACGAGCTTAGCATGCGGCGGCGTCAATGACAAAAGTGAGCTACTAGCCAGAGATGCGCCGTCATCGCGAGGAGCGAAGTGACGAAGCGATCCAGAAGCCGAAGCGCCGGTCCTGGATTGCTTCGCCTGCGGCTCGCAATGACGCGCGAGTATCCCTGATGCATCCAAGGAAATCCTGATTTGGCCGGACTGCGCCGTCGCCTCGCGCCCCAACCGATTGTTTCGCTTTCGCTTCACAAAGCGCCGCCGCCTTGGCATTGTGGCACTCCTTCCGGGCCGGATCAGGTGGAGAGGCTGCGTCGATGAAGATCGCCATTCCGAAGGAGCGGCGCGCGCACGAGAGTCGCGTCGCGGCATCCCCGGATACCGTGAAGCGCCTGGTCGGCATGGGGCTCGAGGTCGTCGTCGAAGCCGGCGCCGGGGCAGGTGCGTCGTACATCGATGCAGCTTACAGCGCGGCCGGGGCCAGTATCGCCGCGGACGCGGCGGCGGCGATGGGGACGGCGGACATCATCCTCAAGGTGCAGCGGCCGATCATCGAGGAGGGCGGCACCAGCGAGCTCGCCCACATGAAATCGGGCGCCGTCCTCATCGGCATGCTGCAACCGCTGCAACATCCCGAGGACGTGGCGGCCTATGCCAAGGCCGGGCTCGTCGCCTTCGCGATGGAGCTCATCCCGCGCATCACGCGGGCGCAATCGATGGATGTTCTCTCCTCGCAGGCGAATCTCGCCGGCTACCGCGCCGTGCTCGACGCCGCGACCGAGTTCGGCCGCGCCTTTCCGATGATGATGACCGCCGCCGGCACGATAGCGCCGGCGCGCGTGCTCGTCATGGGCGCCGGCGTTGCCGGCCTGCAGGCGATCGCGACGGCGCGGCGCCTCGGCGGCGTCGTTTCGGCAACCGACGTGCGCTCCGTCGCCAAGGAGCAGGTCGAGAGCCTGGGCGCGAGCTTCCTCACCGTCGATCTCGAGGCGATGAAGGCGGCCGAGACCGCGGGCGGCTACGCCAAGGAGATGAGCGAGGATTTCCAGCGTCGCCAGCGCGAGCATGTGCACGAGGCGCTGAAGAAGACCGACATCGTCATCTGCACGGCGCTCATCCCCGGCCGCAAGGCGCCGGTGCTCGTCACCAAGGAGATGGTCGCCGACATGCGCCCGGGCTCGGTCATCGTCGATCTCGCCGTCGAGCAGGGCGGCAATTGCGAGGGCAGCAAGCTCGGCAAGGTCGTGACGACGGCGAACGGCGTCCGCATCGTCGGCCACGCCAACGTCCCCTCGCGCATCGCCGTCGACGCGAGCGCCCTCTACGCGCGCAACCTCGTCAATTTTCTCGGCCTCATCATCGACAAGGACAAGGCTTTGAAGGTCGATCCCGCCGACGAGATCATCAAAGGCACGTTGCTGACGCAGGGCGGCGCCGTCGTCCACCCGGCGCTGGCGCCCGCCGCCGCGGCGCCGGCCTCCGGCACTCCCGGCCAAGCAGGAGGAAACTGAAGCCATGGACAGCCCCGCCGCCCTCGCCGACCGCGCCGGCGAGCTCGCCGCCAACGCCCGCGGCCTCGCACAGAATCTCGATCAGCTGGCGCAGCAGATCGGCCACCTGACCGCGGGCGCCGCGCACGGCAACTCGCCCTTCGTGTTCGAGCTCACCGTCTTCGTCCTCGCCTGCTTCGTCGGCTACTACGTCGTCTGGCGCGTGACGCCGGCGCTCCACTCGCCGCTGATGAGCGTCACCAATGCCGTCTCGAGCGTCATCATCGTCGGCGCCCTCATCGCCGCGGGACCGGCCGGCTTCCCGTTCCACAAGCTGATGGGCTTCATCGCCGTCATCCTCGCCTCGGTCAACATCTTCGGCGGCTTCATCGTGACCCAGCGCATGCTGCAGATGTTCAAGAAAAAGCCGGTGAAGTGAGGATGATGCCGTGAGCCCAGATCTCTCAGCCCTCCTTTATCTCGTCGCCTCGGTCTGCTTCATCATGGCCTTGCGCGGGCTGTCCTCGCCCGTGACCTCGCGTACCGGCAATGCCTACGGCATCGCCGGCATGGTGATCGCCATCGTGACGACCCTCGCCGGACCCGAGGTCCTCAGCTTCTGGGCGATCGTCATCGCCATTCTGATCGGCGGCGCGATCGGCACCTACATCGCGCTCCAGATCCAGATGACCGCGCTGCCGCAGCTCGTCGCCGCCTTCCACAGCCTCGTCGGCCTCGCCGCGGTGTGCGTTGCGACCGCCGCCTTCGCCGCGCCCGAATCCTACGGCATCGGCACCGCCGGGGCGATCTTCCGCGGCAGCCTCGTCGAGATGGGGCTCGGCACGGCGATCGGCGCCATCACCTTCACCGGCTCGATCGTGGCATTCGCGAAGCTGCAAGGCCTCGTCTCGGGCAGGCCGCTCGTCTTTGCCGGCCAGCATCTCTTGAATGCCGCGCTCGGCATCGCCCTCATCCTCCTCCTCGTTTGGCTTGTCGTCTCGCAACCCGCCGCCGCCTTCGTGTTGCTCGTCCTCCTCTCCTTCGCGTTGGGCTTCCTCCTCATCCTGCCGATCGGCGGCGCCGATATGCCGGTCGTCATCTCGATGCTCAACTCTTATTCGGGATGGGCGGCGTGCGGCATCGGCTTCACCCTCGGCAACAGCGCCCTCATCGTCACCGGCGCGCTGGTCGGCTCATCGGGCGCCATCCTCAGCTACATCATGTGCAAGGGGATGAACCGCTCGATCTTCAACGTCATCCTCGGCGGCTTCGGCGGCGAGGGCGCGTTGCCCGGTGCCGGCGGGCCGGGCGGCGACCGCACGGTGAAGTCGGGCAGCGCCGAGGACGCTTCCTTCATCATGAAGAACGCCTCCTCGGTCATCATCGTCCCGGGCTACGGCATGGCGGTGGCGCAGGCGCAGCACGCGCTGCGCGAGATGGCGGATGTTCTGAAAAAGGCCGGCGTCACGGTGCGCTACGCCATCCACCCGGTGGCGGGGCGCATGCCCGGGCACATGAACGTCCTCCTCGCCGAGGCCAACGTGCCCTATGACGAGGTGCTCGAGCTCGACGAGATCAACCGCGACTTCGCCTCGACCGACGTCGCCTTCGTCATCGGCGCCAACGACGTGACGAACCCGGCCGCAAAGACCGATCCATCGTCGCCCATCTACGGCATGCCGATCCTCGATGTCGAACGGGCAAAGACGGTGCTCTTCGTCAAGCGCTCGATGGCCTCGGGCTATGCCGGCGTCGAGAACGAGCTGTTCTACCGCGACAACACGATGATGCTGTTCGGCGACGCCAAGAAGATGTGCGAGGAGATCGTCAAGGCGATGGAGTGAAGGGATGCGGGAAAAGCGTCCTACGACGGTGCATCGGCAGATAAAACACTATATTTCAGTATAATAAATTAATTGTACAATATTCTAGAAGATTTTGGCATAGTGTGATATCATGCTTAATTAAATACGCAATGGAGGGAAGCATGTCGCTCAGGATCAATTCCGAGGCTCCGAACTTCACGGCGGAGACGACGCAAGGGGCGATCAAATTCCATGAGTGGATCGGGAATGGTTGGGCCATTCTCTTTTCGCATCCGAAGGACTTCACGCCGGTCTGCACGACCGAGCTCGGCTACATGGCGGGATTGAAGCCGGAATTCGACAAACGCGGCTGCAAGATCGTCGGCCTCAGCGTCGATCCGGTCGGCAGCCATGGGAAATGGGCGAAAGACATCGAGGAGACGCAGGGACACGCAGTCAATTATCCGCTGATCGGCGACCCGGAGCTCAAAGTGGCGAAGCTCTACGACATGCTCCCGGCCGAGGCCGGGACGAGCGCGGAAGGGCGGACACCAGCCGACAACGCGACGGTACGGTCGGTCTTCGTCATCGGGCCCGACAAGAAGGTGAAGGCGATGCTCACTTATCCGATGAGCACCGGCCGCAACTTCGACGAGGTCTTGCGCCTTCTCGATTCCTGTCAGCTGACGAGCAAGCACAACGTCGCGACGCCGGTCAATTGGCGGCCGGGCGAGGACGTCATCATCCCGCCCTCGGTCAGCGACGAGCAGGCGAAGGCAAAATTCCCGAAAGGCTGGAAGACGCTGAAGCCCTATCTGCGCATCGTGCCGCAGCCGGGGCGGTAGCAAGCGCGAGGCGCCGCGGGGGCGGCTCGTCAGCGCCGACCGGGCCGGCGGCGTTTGGGCTAATAGCCCTCGCGGTCCATGCGCTTGCGCATAAGCTTGCGGTAGCGGCGGACGGCCTCGGCCTTCTCGCGAGCCTTGCGCTCGGACGGCTTCTCGTAGTTGCGACGAAGCTTCATTTCCCGGAAGACGCCCTCGCGCTGCATCTTCTTCTTCAGCGCGCGCAGCGCCTGGTCGACGTTGTTGTCGCGGACGAGAACTTGCACGAGCGGGCCACTCCCTTTCAGAGCTGGTTCGGGCAAACAAAAACAGGCCGCAATTGCGCGGCCGATATCGTGTCTCTAGCACGCGGTTCCCTTGTTGTGAAGAGGCTGATCCCGTTCGCATCTTTACCGAAACCGCCGGGACCGCCATATTCGCTGGATGTCGATCCTCAAGATTGCCCGCATGGGGCACCCGGTGTTGCGCGGCGTCGCCGAGAGGGTGGTCGATCCGACCGCGCCCGAGGTGAAGGGCCTCGTCGCCGACATGATCGAGACCTTGGACGACGTCGGCGGCGCCGGGCTCGCGGCGCCGCAGATTCACGTGCCGCGGCGCGTCGTCATCTTCAAGGTGCCGGCCGAGCGCACGAGCGGCCGGCCGGCCGACGTCGCGCAAGGGCTGACCGTGCTTGTCAACCCGGTGATCGAACCGCTCGAGGGCGACATCGAGCTCGGCTGGGAGGGCTGTCTCTCGGTGCCGGGCCTGCGCGGCGCGGTGCCGCGTCACGCCCGCATCCGCTATCGCGGGATTTCGCTCGACGGCGCCGCCTTCGAGCGCGAGGTCGAGGGTTTCCACGCCCGAATCGTCCAGCACGAATGCGACCATCTCGATGGCATCCTCTACCCGCAGCGCATGACCGATCACCGTCTGCTGGTCTTCATCGAGGAGTGGCAACGCCATCCGATCGATCTCGCGGCGTTCGCCCGGAACTGAGCGCCGGTTTTGCGAGGAGCATGAGATGGACGCGACCGACATGAAGGACCGGCTGCTGCTGGCGGTGCTCCCGAACGTGCCGTTCGACGGCTGGTCGGTGGCGGCATTGCGCGCCGGTGCGCGCGAGCTCGGCATGACCGAGGCGGAGGCACTCGCGCTGTTTCCGCGGGGCGGGCCCGAGCTCGTTGCATCTTTCAGCCGATGGGCCGACCGCGCCATGCTGGCGGCGGCGAGCGGTGCCGATTTCGAAGCCCTCAAGGTGCGCGAGCGCATCGCCGCCGCAATCCGAGCGCGCCTCAAAGCATTGGAGCCGCATCGTGAAGCCTCGCGCCACGCGCTCGCGCTCCTGGCGCTGCCGCAGCACGTGCCGCTTGGCCTGCGCCTCCTCTACGATACGGTCGACGCCGCCTGGTACGCCGCCGGCGACACCGCGACCGATTTCAATTTCTATACGAAGCGCGGCCTGCTCGCTGCCGTCCACGGAGCGACGATGCTCTATTGGCTCGACGACCGTTCGGCCGGCGGTGTCGACACCGAGGCATTCCTGGATCGCCGCATCGCCGACATCATGGCGATCCCGAAACTGACCCGACGTCTCGGCGAGATCGTCGACCGCCTGCCCAATCCCGCCCGCTTCTGGCGCGCGGCGCAGCGGCGTTAGGTAGCTATTGCACGCTGCGGCCGCCCATCGAGCCAAGCGCTTCCGATAAGTTCGGCTCGTAGACCCAACCTTCTTGCTGGCGCGTGCCCTCTGCGTCGCTGATCTTGACGAGTATCCACTTCCCGCGCCGCTCGACCGGCGTGACTTCCGTATCGCGTGGCAGAGTCGTGACCACTGCGGCTGATGTCGAGGGGCTGGCACGCACATTCGCGACAGCGACGGTGCGCCGCTTCGCCACTTGTTGGATCGGAGTGTCGATCCTGTGAAGAGGCGGTCCGATCTCGGTTGCCGGCGGCACGGTCTTCGGCCACCAGCCGAGACCCGTCGGCTCGATGGGGAGATAGAACGACACGATCGTCGCTAATGCCGCGAGCAACGCACCGCCGAGAATAAAGCCGCCGCCGATGTGCCGCTGTTGACCGGCAAAGAGCTGCTGAACCTGTTGAAGCTTGCCGAAATATTTCGACCGCTTGAACGCGGCCCGAGGACTCGCGATCCGGCGCTCGGACTTCGATTCGAGGGCGGCTCGCGTCTGCGCCAACTGAGTCTCGCGGTCGGCGAGAAAGGCTTTTGCCTCCGCCAACTCGGCGCGCAGGCCGCCAAGCTCGACATCGTCACCCCTGGGCTGAGCGTGCGCCTCCGCCAGCGCCGCCTCGGCCCGTTCGAACCGTCCCGTCGCCTCTGCGAGCGCCTGGGCGGCTTGTTCGCGCCATTGGGCGAGCCGAGCGGCCTCGCTGGCCTTCCAGGCTTCCGCCTTCGTCAGCGCCGCTCCGGCCTCTTGTTGCCAGTGCTCACGAGCCTGTTGGAAGCGCTCCTGCGCGCGCTCTTCCGATTTGGCGAGGCGCTGTTCGACCTCAGCCTCCCAGGCGGCTCGAGCCGCTGTCAGTGCGGCCTCGATCGTCTGCCCGGAAGCTGCTGCCCGGGCATGCTCGACCTCTTGCCGCGTTTTGGCCAACTCGGTCTCACGGGTCGCGAGCGAGGCTCTTGCCTCTGTCAACGCGACGCACAGACTGCGAAGCTCGGCATCGTCACGTGTGGGTTGAGCGGGCGCTGCCGCCAGGGCCGCCTCGGCCCGTTCCAACCGTCCTGTCGCCTCTGCGAGCGCCTGGGCGGATTGTTCGCGCCATTGGGCTTCGGCCGTCGCGAGCCGAACCACCTCGCTCGCCTTCCAGGCCTCCTCCGCCTTCGTCAGCGCCGCTCCGGCCTCTTGCCGCGTTTGGGCCAACTCGGCCTCGCGGGCCGCGAGCGCGGCTCTTCCCTCGGCCAAGGCGCCGCGCAGATCGTCGCCTCTGGCCTCGGCGGGCGCTTCCGCCAGGGCCGCCTCGGCCCGTTCCAACCGTCCCGTCGCCTCTGCGAGCGCTCGCGCGGATTGTTCGCGCCATCGCGCTTCGGCCGTCGCGAGCCGAACGGCCTCGCTCGCCTTCCAGGCGTCCTCCGCCTTCGTCAGCGCCGCTCCAGCCTCTTGTTGCCAGTGTTCGCGAGCCTGCTCAATGCGCTCCTGCGCGCGCTCTTCCGACTTGGCGAGGCGCTCTTCGACCTCAGCCTCCCATGCAATTCGAGCCGCAGTCAGCTCGGCCTCAACCATTCGCTTGGATTTTTCTGCCCAAGCATGCTCGAAGTCTTGCCGCGTTTCGGCCAACTCGGCCTCATGAGCCGCGAGCGCGGCTTTTGCCTCTGTCAACGCGCCGCGCAGACTGCGAAGCTCCCCATCGTCACCTCTGGCCTGAGCGCGCGCTTCCGCCAGCGACGCCTCCGCCCGTTCGAGCCGTTCCGTCGCCTCCGCGAGCGCGCGCGCGGATTGCTCGTGCCATTGCGACTCGGCCTCCGCCAGCCGAGCGGCCTCGCTCGTCTTCCAGGTTTCCTCCGCCTTCGTCAGCGCCGTTTCGGCATAGTGCTGCCACTCGTCATGAGCCTGATGGATGCGCTCCTGAGCGTGCATTTCCGACTCGGAGAGATGCCGCTCGAGCTCAACCTCCCAGGTGGCTCGTGCCGCGGCGAGTTCGGTCTCGCTCGTCTGTCTGGACGCATCCGCCAGGGCCGCCTCAGCCCGTTCGAACCGATCCATCGCCTCTGCGAGCGCCCGCTCGGACTGTTCGCGCCATTGCGCTTCGGCGGTCGCGAGCCGGGCCGCCTCGCCGGCCTTCCAGGCTTCCTCCGCCTCTGTCAGAGTCGCTCCGGCCTTTTGTTGCCAATGCTCCCGAGCCTCTTGGAGGCGCGCCTCAGCGTGCACTTCCGACTCGGCGAGGCGCTGCTCGATGTCAGCGTCCGAGGCCGCTCGAGCCGCGGCCAGTTCGGAGGCAATGACCTGCCTGGAAGCTTCCGCCAGCGCCACTTCAGCCCGTTCGAACCGTTCCGTCGCCTCTGCGAGCGCCCGCGCGGATTGTTCGCGCCATTGCGCTTCGGCCGTCGCGAGCCGAACGACCTCGCCGGATTTCCAGGTTTCCGCCGCCTCCGTCAGCGCCGCTTCGGTCTCGTGTTGCCAGTGCGCGCGAGCCTGTTGGATGCGCTCCTGCGCGCGCTCTTCCGACTCGGCGAGGCGCCGCTCGACCTCGTGCCGCGATTGAGCCAACGCGACCTCGCGGGCCGCGAGCGAAGCCTTTGCCTCGGCCAACTCGCCACGCAGACTGCGCAGCTCGGCATCCTCACGCTTCGGCCGAGCGCGCGCTTTCGACTCGGCCGGTTCGGACCGCTTCATCGCCTCTGAGAGCATCTGGGCGGACTGTTCGCGCCATTGAGCTTCGGCCGTCGCAAGCCGAGCAGCCTCGCTCGCCTTCCAGGCCTCCTCCGCTTTCGTCAGCGCGGTTCCGGCCTCTTCTTGCCACTCCTCGCGAGCCTGCCGGATGCGCTCCTCAGCACGCGCTTGCAACGCGGCGAGGTGATGCTCTTGTTCCGCCTGCCATGCGGCGTGGGCCTCCGCAAGGTTCTTTTCGGCCTCCGCTGCGGCTTCGGTCAGGCGCTGCGCAAGCTCTGCCTCCCATGCACTTCGAGCCGAAATCAGCTCGGCCTCAATCAATTGCTTGGACTTTTCTGCCCAGGCTTGCTCGTTGTCTTGCCGCGTTTCCACCTGCTCGGTCTCGCGCGCCGCGAGGGAGGCCTTTATTGCCGCCAAGTCGTCGCGCAGATGGCGCAGATCGTCGCTGCCGACATTCGCCGCGCCGCCCGGCCCGGTAGTGGCGGCCGGATTTACAATCGGCCGGGCCTGCTCGCGCGAGACCGGGAGCTCGAGCACGGCGAGCGTGGCGCCGTAGTCCTCGTCGAGGTTGAGGATCCTGATTGCTAGGGTATGCGCCTCATCCATGCCTTCGGGAGGCAGATATATGAGGCCATCGAGCTCATCCGGCGTCAGCGACCAGGTACGGTCGCCGTTGTTGCTGCCCCTGGTAAGGCGGGCCCGCGGGGGCAGGCGCTCGATCCTGATGGAGAGCCGCCGCCCGCGTTGCCGATACGGCGAGAGCAACGGAGCCAGCTCGAGCGGAATACCGCTTGACGCGTCCGCAGCCTCGGCCGTCGCGGATCTCAAGTGGTCCACCCGGTTAGCTCCTTTGGCACCCAGCCCATTGGCGAATCCGGCTGCATTGATGCGGCGGCGCGCGGACGCACGATCGCCCGCCCTGACCGCAGCGTCGAAAACGGTATTCTTGCCGAGCCGGGTAAAGGAATTGTTCGCTATATCCACCGCGACGGGATCAGCGAACGCCGTACGATCGACTAAATACGCAAATTCGCCTCAAATTTGAGCAGCTAGAGGCGAGGGATCGTCCTCGTCTGTTACCCGCTCCGGGTGATACTTCGTAGTCGGTATCAACCGTCCGATGTTGACCGCGAGGCGATTCCTGGATTCCTCAGACGGTCGAGCGGCCGGTGTTCGCTCAGCGCCGCGCGATGAGGCGCGTCACATGGCCCATCTTGCGGCCGGGGCGCGCTTCGCTCTTGCCGTAGATGTGGAGCTTTGCCGCGGGCTCGGCGATCAAATCCCGCCATCTGTCGATGTCGCTGCCGATCAGATTCGTCATGATCGCGTCCGAATGACGCTCGACCGAGCCCAACGGCAAGCCGCAGATCGCGCGGACATGCTGCTCGAACTGGCTCGTCGCGCAGGCATCCAAGGTCCAGTGGCCGGAATTGTGCGGGCGTGGCGCCAGCTCGTTGACGAGAAGCTCGCCCGTTTTCGTGACGAACATCTCGACCGCGAGGAGGCCGACGATCTCGAGCTCTTCGGCGACGTGGCGCGCGATTGCTTCGGCGCGCGCCGCGATCTCGGCGGCGATGCGCGCCGGCGCGATCGTCGTCGCGAGGATGTGGTTGGCGTGCTGGTTCTCGACGGGCGGGTATGCGGCGATGGCGCCCAATCCGTTGCGCGCGACGATGACCGAGATCTCGCAGGCGAAATCGACGAATTTCTCGAGGATCGCGACGCCACCGCCGATGCCGCGCCATGCCGCGGCGAGATCGCCGCCCGGCCCGAGCATCACCTGGCCCTTGCCGTCATAGCCGAGCCGGACGGTCTTGAGGACGCCGCGCGCGCCGATGTCGCGCACGGCATCTTCCAGCGCCGCGGTGCTCGTGACCTCGCGGTAATCGGTCGTCGCGACGTCGACCGATCGGAGAAAGTCCTTCTCGCGCAGGCGGTCTTGCGTGATGCGGAGCACGGCCGGGCCGGGGTGCATCGGCTTTCCCCGCGCGGCGATGAATTCCGCGGTCTCGGCCGGCACGTTCTCGAACTCGAAGGTGACGACGTCGGCGGCGGCAGCAAAGCGCGCGAGCGCCGCCTCGTCGTCGAACTCGGCGCGCGTCACGAAGGGCGTCACGAGACCCGCCGGGCTCTCCTCCTCGGGGGTGAAGACGTGGCAGCGATAGCCGAGCCGCGCCGCGGCGCCAGCCAGCATGCGGCCGAGCTGGCCGCCGCCGAGAATGCCGATCGTCGATCCCGGCGGCAGCATCAGGGGGCGGCCTGGTTCACCGGCGTTTCGGCGACGTCCGCGGTCTGCGCCGCGCGCCACGCATCGAGGGCCGCCGCCACCGCCGGATCGCCGAGCGCGAGGATCGATGCCGCAAGCAAGGCCGCGTTGATCGCCCCCGCTTTGCCGATGGCGAGCGTTCCGACCGGCACGCCGCCCGGCATCTGGACGATCGAAAGCAGGCTGTCGAGCCCCTTCAGCGCCGCCGATTCGATCGGTACTCCCAAGACGGGAAGCGATGTCATAGCCGCAACCATTCCGGGAAGATGGGCTGCGCCGCCGGCGCCGGCGATGACCACTTTGAGGCCGCGCCCGCGCGCCGATTCGGCGTATTGGACGAGGCGGCGGGGCGTGCGGTGCGCCGAGACGATGCGCGTCTCATGCGCGATGCCGAGGCGCTCCAAGGTCAGGGCGGCATGGCGCATCGTCTCCCAATCCGAGCGGCTGCCCATGATGATGCCGACTGCCGGCCCGCCCGACCCCATTGCCTTGTCGCCCGCTGCCCCCGCGAAAGAGGCGGCATTATAGGGGCGCGACCCGCGACGGCAAGCGCGCAGAGCCCGCGATTTTGCTTTACCGCCCGTTATCGAATGACTGTAATACTCCGCGCGCCGGGCGTTTCGCCTCGACCACCCGGACCGCATGCGAAGGACGTTCCGACAGCACCGCTTCTGATGGAAATTCGCGGCACCAAACCCCTTTCCTCCCCCGCCTCGGTGAAAAAGACGTCGGCGCGCGGCGGCAGCGCCACGGCTTCGGCGCCGGCCGGCATCGAGGAAACAGTCTCGCTCGCCGGCATTCCCGAGGCCGAGATGACGCCGCGCGTGCGTCAGGCGATCATGGGTCTCCTCGGCGAGGTCGATCGCCTCCGCCGCGAGGTCGAGGAGAAGACGAACCGCATCTCGTTCCTCGAGCGCCTCGCCGACGAGGATTCGCTGATGCCGATCGCCAATCGCCGGGCCTTCGTGCGCGAGCTGTCGCGCATGATGGCCTTCGCGCAACGCTACGGCACGCCGTCGAGCATCGTCTATTTCGACTTGAACGGCCTCAAGATCATCAACGACCAGCACGGCCACGCGGCGGGCGATGCCGCCTTGCAACACGTGGCGCAGACCTTGGTCGAGAGCGTGCGCAACACCGATGTCGTCGGCCGCATCGGCGGCGACGAGTTCGGCGTTCTCCTCGTCCAGACCGACGCGGAGACGGCGCAACGCAAGGCCGATGCGCTGGCCGCCGCCATTGCCGCCCGGCCGCTGCCCTGGCAAGGGAAGGACATCGCGTTGTCCGCCGCCTACGGGACCCACTCCTTCACCGGCAGCGAGAACGCGGCCGACGCGCTCGACGCCGCCGACCGCGCCATGTACTCGCTGAAGAAGGAGCAGCGAGGCAAGGCGGCGGGCTAACAAGCTCCTCTCGCCCCTGCAGGTTCGGCCGGGGAATGCGCCCCTGTTGGACGATCGTACAATCTCAGCTATTTACACGTCGTCCCCGCGAAAGCGGGGACCCAGGCCCCGATATCCGACGGCCGGCGCGTCTCCCGCTGGGTGCCCGCTTTCGCGGGCATGACGAAATGTGAATAGCTCGTGCAATCGGCGACTGCATCTGCCCCGCCCTACGCGATGATGTCCGGCAGGAGCTGGCTTTCGAGCTGGATGATGCGGTCCTTCAGCACCAGCTTCCGCTTCTTCAAGCGCTGCATCTGAAGCTGGTCGAAGGGGCCCTTTTCGGCGAGTCGCGCGATCACAGCGTCGAGGTCGCGATGCTCGCTGCGCAGGCTCTCCAGCCGCGCCTTCGTTGCTTCGACGTCGAGATCCATGATGCTTGTGATTGGCCTGTCGTCTCCCGCCGCGCGATTATAGCAAGATTCGCGTTAGTGTGTGAGCAAGGCGGCGGCGTTTGCCGCACATCGCGCGAAGATCGGCAACGGCACGAGGAGTGGCCCGGCCATGGCGTCGAAGACGATCGGCATTCTCACCAGCGGCGGCGATTGCGCCGGCCTCAACGCCGTCATCCGCGCCGTCGCCTGCCGGGCGATCGACGGGTATGGCTGGCGCGTCCTCGGCATCCGCCAGGGCACGATGGGGCTGATGCGGCGCCCGGTCGAGTATGAGGAGCTGGGGTCCGCGGTGTTCGGAAGCCATATGCTGCGCATGTCGGGGACCATCCTCGGCACGACCAACAAGGGCAATCCCTTTGCCTTCCCGATGCCGGACGGCAGCCTGCGCGACCGCTCGGAAGAGCTCATCGAGGGCTACCGTCAGCTCGGTCTCGACGCTCTCATCGGCATCGGCGGCGACGGCAGCTTCGCCATTCTGCGGCGCTTGGCCCAGCAAGGCGGCTTCCCGCTCGTCGGCATCCCGAAGACGATCGACAACGACCTCGATGCCACCGAGAACGCAGTCGGCTACCAATCGGCGGTCGCCGTCGCGACCGAAGCGCTCGACCGTCTCCAGCCGACCGCCGCCAGCCACGACCGCGTCATGATCCTCGAGGTGATGGGGCGCGATGCCGGGCACATCGCGCTCGCCGCCGGGATCGCCGGCGGCGCCGACGTGATCCTCATCCCGGAGATCCCCTACACGATCGAGATGGTCGGGGCGCACATCGAAAAGCTGCGCCGCCGCGGCCGCAATTTCGCGCTCGTCATCGTCGCCGAAGCGGTCAAGGACATGCTCGGTCAGCAGGTGAGGCAAAAACATGACATCGGCAACGAGACCTTCGGCGGCATCGGCCATCTGCTCGGCGCCGCAATCGGCCGGATGACCGGCGCCGAGACGCGCGTCACCGTGCTGGGCCATGTCCAGCGCGGCGTCCAGCCGACCGCCAATGACCGCCTCATCGCCTCGGCCTTCGGCATCCATGCCGTCGATCTGATCGCCGCCGGGAAATTCGATCGCATGGTCGCCTGGCAGAATCGCCAGGTGGTCGACGTGCCGCTCGCCAAGGCGGTGGCCGCCCCGCACCTGGTCGATCCGCACGGAACCTTGGTCCGCACGGCGCGTGGCCTCAACATTTGCTTCGGCGATGCGTGAAACGCCACAGGATGCGCAACGCGACATTCACGGGTTTGTCATTTTCCCCATTTCGAGGTATCATCATCATGTTCCTGTCCATAACGACTGGAGACGCCAATGTCGCTGTTGGATCGTATCGAAACGCTCCGCGCCCGGCACGCACATCTGGAAGATGAAATCGACAAGGAAGTCAGCCGGCCGCTGCCGAATCCCGAAACGATCAGCGATCTCAAGCGTCAGAAGCTCCGAATAAAAGACGAAATCTTCCAGATCGAAAGACATCACTAAAGCCGATTTTCCGGACCCTCGACGGATTTGGAGGCGGCGGCGGTGCTGCGGCATATCCGCCGCCACGGTGGGTGCTGCCCCGAATCTGCGCTTGTACGCCGGCTCACTCGCGCGCCGGAGCGGCGGCGTGGCCTGCAGCGAGCGCCAATTCGACTGCCGCGAGATAGGGCCTGATCTTCGCTGAGGCGAGGTCGGCGCGAACATTTTCAAGCATCTCGTGTATTTCTATCCCGTCGGCGCTGCTCCCGGCGGCGGCGAGCGCGTGGGCCCGCGCGATGAAGAGTTCGGCCCACGGCAACGGCTCGTCGCGCGTATAGGCGTCGAGCGCGGCGGCGCCGGCGCGCGCTCCCGCCCAGTCTTGCGCTTGGAGCTTGGCCTCGATCGCATCGCGATGGAACCAAAGGTGACAATGCCCGACCGCGCCGCGCGCCAAGAGGGCACGCCCCTCATCGAAGAGGGTGCGCGCCTCGGCGGGGTCCTCGGTGGCGAGGGCGAGCGCCGAGATCGCCTTGGGGCCGCTGAATTGCATGCCGACCTCGCGGCAGAGCGCCAGCGCCTCTTTCAGCCGCTCGACCGCTTCGCCGCGCCGGCCTTGCGCCAGCAGCACGCGCCCCTGCATCTCGATGTTCTGAGCTTCGAAACGGCGGGCGCCGAGCCTTCGGATCAGCTGCATCTCGCGCGCCAGATGCGTTGCCGCCTGCGTGAAATCGCCCATCTCGACACAGGCGAAAACGGCCATGGTTTCGCCCAGCATCTCCGCCCGTTGATGGCCGACTTGCGCGGCCGAACGCGCCGCTTCGATCCCGTCGGCGAGCGCCTCGGCCAGCTCGTTCAGATAGTGCCGGCTGAATCCGACCATCGATCGGTTCGCGACCTCGATGCGCCCGAAGCCGTGCTGCCGCGACAAAGCGACGCAATGGCTGAAATGCTCGAAAGCGCTGCGCATCCGACCTTGCGCGTAGGCGGCATCGGCGAGCCCGCCGAGCGCGCGTGCTTCCGCCTCGGGCGACCCCGAACGGCGCGCGGCGGCAAGCCCAAGCTCGTGCTGCTCGCGACAGCCTTCGATCCGGCCGAGCGGGAAGTAGATGTTGCCGCGCAAATGGTGAATGCGCGCCAGCTCCCCGACGAGATCGGAGCGTCGCGCCATCGCCTCGGCCGCGTCGAGCAGGGACAACGCCTCGTCGAGCCCTTCGGAGACCCTGAGTCCGGCGGCAAGGCCGATGTGCGCCCGGCAACCGCCGATGTCGTCGGCGCTGGCGGCGAGGGCGCTGCGAAAGATCTCGATCGACCCCGCGATATCGCCGAGATCGTGCAGCAACTCGCCTTTGAGGCACAGGAGCGCATGCCGATCGCCGCCGATTTGCGCAATCTCGAGGCCGCGTTCGGCAAGGCGCAGAGCGCGGTCGTAGTGATAGAGCGCCTTCTGCGCTTCGGCGGCGTCGCGATATGCCCCAGCGGCGGCCGCATCCTCGGCGCGGTCGAGGTGTTGGGCGCGCAGCACCGGGTCCTGCTCGGCGAACCACAGCGCGGCTTTGCGATGCAGCTCGCGGCGACGCACTTTCAGGAGCGATGAGTAGACGGCTTCCTGAATGAGCGCGTGGGCGAAGATGAACCCCTCGCCGTCGGGCCGCACCAGCGCGTGCTCCAAAAGCGCCATGCAAGCATAGTCGGCGATGCCGGTGAGATGGCGCAGAGCCTCGATCGCGAAGCGCTGGCCGATGATCGACGCTGCCTGCAGCGCGTGCTTGTCGCCCGGCGGCAGGCGGTCGAGGCGGGCCAGCACGAGGCTCTGGATCGAGGCAGGCACCGCCTCGTCCTTTTCGTCCTCGGCGTGACGCAAGAGCTGCTCGAGGAAGAGCGGATTGCCCCCGGCGCGCTCGATGCAGGCGAGCGCCACGCTCTGCCGCGCATCGATCAAGCCGCGCGCCAGGGCGAACGCCTCGTCCTCGCGCAGCCGGCCGAGGTCGATCGTCGTCAGCGGCGTCGCGGCCGTTGCGGCGCGCCAAGCGGAATTGATCGGATCGCCTTCGCTGCGCGACGTCATGACGAGAAGGGAGGGGCCGTTGCGGATCGCGGCGGCGAGCGCTGCAAGATAGCTCAAGGTCGTCGCATCGGCCCAGTGCAGATCCTCAACGGTGATGAGGATCGGTTGGCGCCGGCTCGCGGCATCGACAAGGGCCGCCAGGATTTCCTGCTTGCCGCGGTTGCGTGCGCTGTTTTCCATCGCGTCGTAGAGGGCGCGCGTCGCGACGCTTTGCGGCAGGTCGAGGAGGTCGTTGAGAAAGACGTTCTGGTCGGGAGAGAGAATGCCTTCTACAACCGCGCGGTCGGCAACGACCCGCCGCACCGCCTCGCTGCTGCCGGGCTCGATCGCGAGCAGGCTGCGGGCGAGGGCACGGACCGGGTCTTCGTCCTTGCCGACGCCGAAATCGAGGACGAGGGCCTTGTGAGGCGCGAATCCTTGCTCGCCGGCAAGCCGCACCGCCTCTTCGACGAGCCGCGTCTTCCCGATCCCGGCTTCGCCGCGAATGTAGACGGCCTGGCCGATGCCGGCGTCGCGGCACGCGGTTATGATCGCCCGCAGCTGTTCGCGCTCGGCACGCCGGCCGATGAAGCGGCCGCGAGCGCTGCCGGCGCTCGCCAATCCCATGAGGCGCCAGACGCGCTCCGGCCGGTCGAGACCCTTCATCGCGACCTCGCCCAGATCCTGGCAGGCGACACGGTCGGCAAGGGCCCGCCGCGCGGCATCGGAGATCAGCGTCTCGCCGGGCTTCGCGAGCGAGACGAGGCGGGCGGCCAGATTGACCGAATCGCCGAGCACCGTGTAATCGGGCTTGCCGCCTCGGCTCAGTCCGCCCGCCACCACCTCGCCGCTGGCAATGCCGAGATGCGCTTCGAGAGGTCGGCCAAGCTCGCTGGCGATTGCGGTAAGGGCGGCATGGATGTCGAGTGCCGCACGCGCGGCGCGCAGCGGATCGTCATCATGCGCGACCGGCGCCCCGAAGAGGGCCATGACCGCATCGCCGATGTGCTTGTCGACGGTTCCGCCGTAACTCTCGACGATGCCGTCGCAGAGGGCGGTGAAGCGGCTCACTACATGGTGCAACTCTTCGGGATCGAGCGTACGGGACAACGCCGTGAAGCCGCACAAATCGGCGAAGAGGATCGTCGCCTGGCGCCGCTCGCCTTCCTCCGGCGTAAGGCGGAGGGGTGCGGCGTCGATGGGCGGGACGACGGCTTCATCCTTTCCGCCGCCGCGCGCCGCGATCGCCGCCAGGATGCGCTTTCTGTGGCCGAGCGAGGCGACGCCCAGCTCCTTCAGGTCGGCATCGGTCAGCGCGGCGAGCATGGCGGCGTCGATATCGTTCTGCGCGAACGCCTCGGCGTAATGCTGAAGCCCGAGGCCCGCCAGCCACGCGTGCAAATCCATGCCGATGCTCCATGAGGAGATCGTTCAGTCTATCCCAAACGATCGACGGCAACGAAGTGAGAAGCGATCTCGGGGCAGGCCATCATGCGTCCTTCGACTTCGTTCAGGATGAGGTAAATTGTTACTGCCGCACACAAATCCACCTCGTCCTGAGCGAATCGAATGACGCACAGCGCCGAGTGTCGCCGTCCCGTCTCAGTCGAGCCGTTTTGCCGTCTCGCGCAGCACGTATTTCTGGATCTTCCCGGTCGAGGTCTTCGGCAGCGCCTGAAAGACCACCGTGCGCGGCACCTTGAAGCGCGCCAGGCGCTCACGGCAAAAGGCGATGATCTCGGCTTCGCTGGCAGCGCAATCGGGTTTCAGCGCGATGAAGGCGCACGGCGTCTCGCCCCATTTCTCGTCCGGCCGCGCGACGACGGCGGCTTCGAGCACGGCGGGGTGGCGATAGAGCACGCTTTCGACCTCGATCGTCGAGATGTTCTCGCCGCCCGAAATTATGATGTCCTTGGAGCGGTCCTTGACCTCGAGATAGCCGTCGGGATGGGCGACGCCGAGATCGCCGGTGTGGAACCAGCCGCCGGCGAAGGCTTCCTCGGTCGCGGCGGAATTCTTCAGGTAGCCCTTCATGACGACGTTGCCGCGCATGAAGACCTCGCCGATCGTCTTGCCGTCGCGCGGCACCGGCTCGAGGGTATGGGGATCGGCCACCATGAGGCCTTCGAGGACCGGGTAGTTGACGCCTTGTCGGGCCTTCAGCGCGGCGCGCTCGACCTCCGGCCGCGAATCCCACTCGTCATGCCAGGCGCAATACGTCACCGGCCCGTAGGTTTCGGTGAGGCCGTAGACATGCGTCACGTGGAAGCCGATGCCTTCCATGCCTTGGATGACGGCGGCGGGCGGGGCCGCGCCGGCGGTCATCATCTCGATGGTCCGGCCGAGCGGCCGCTTCGCCGCTGCGGGCGCGTTCAGCAGCATGTTCATGACGATGGGCGCGCCGCATAGGTGCGTCACGCCTTCATCGGCGAGGGCGCGGAAGATCGCGCCCGCTTCGACGCGGCGCAGGCACACATGGGTCCCGGCGAGCGCCGTTACGGTCCAGGGAAAGCACCAGCCATTGCAGTGGAACATCGGCAAGGTCCAGAGATAGACCGGGTGCTGGCCCATGTTCCAGGCGAGGATGTTGCCGAGCGCGTTGAGATAAGCGCCGCGGTGGTGATAGACGACGCCCTTCGGATTGCCGGTCGTGCCCGAGGTGTAGTTGAGCGAGATGGCGTCCCATTCATCCGTAGGGTTGGACCAGGCAAAGTCGGGGTCGCCCGAAGCGATGAAGCGCTCGTAATCGATCGCGCCGAGCAAGTCTCCCGCCGGCGCCAGCGTGTCGTCGATGTCGATGATGAAGGGCTTCGTCTCGAGCGCCGTCAGCGCCTTGCCGATGACGGGCGAGAATTCCCGGTCGGTGATCAGCACCTTCGCCCCGCTGTGCTTCAGCATGAAGGCGATGGCCTCGGCGTCGAGGCGGATGTTGAGCGCGTTGAGGACGGCGCCGATCATCGGCACGCCGAAATGCGCTTCGAAGGCTTCGGGGACGTTGGGCGCCATCACGGCGACGGTGTCGCCCTTGCCGATCCCGTGCCGCGCGAGCGCGCTGGCAAGGCGGCGGCAGCGCGCATAGGTCTCGGCCCAGGAATAGCGGCGTTCGCCATGGATGATTGCGAGGCGTTTGGGGAAGACTGCGGCGCTGCGCTCGATGAAGCCCAATGGCGAGAGCGGCACGTAATTCGCGGCGTTTTTGTCGAGATCCGTCTCGAACGGGTTGTCGGGGTGCGTCTCCTTGGCCATCGCCTCCTCCCTGTGGCATCGCGCCTTCTGGCGGCCTTGCCGGATTTGCCGCACAATTAGAAGAGAATAGTCGCCGCGCGGCCATTCGCCAAATCGCGAAGGCCGGCACGGCGGGGAAGGATGCGGTCATGACCGGACGCTACGAGGAGGCTTGGCGCCGCGCGAAGGAGGATCCCGAAGGCTTCTGGGCCGAAGCCGCAGCGGCGATCGGCTGGGAACGGCGCTGGGACCGCGTCCTCGATGACAGCAATCCACCCTTCTATCGCTGGTTCGCGGGCGGCCGCCTCAACACCTGCTGGAACGCGCTCGACCGGCACGTCGCAGGCGGCCGGGCAGAGCAGACCGCCCTCATCTACGACAGCCCCGTCACCGGCACGATCGCGTGCTGGACCTACCGGCAGCTTCGCGACGAGGTGGCGCGTCTTGCCGGCGCGCTCAGGGGCATGGGCGTCGGACGCGGCGACCGCGTCCTCATCTACATGCCGATGGTGCCGGAAGCGGCGATGGCGATGCTCGCCTGCGCGCGTCTCGGCGCCATCCACTCCGTCGTCTTCGGCGGCTTCGCCGCTCCCGAGCTCGCAACGCGCATCGACGATGCAAAGCCGAAGCTCATCCTCTCCGCCTCCTGCGGCATCGAGGTGAGCCGCGTCATCCCCTATAAGCCGCTGCTCGATGCCGCGATCGAGCTTGCAAGCTCCAAGCCCGCAGGTTGCCTCATCCTCCAGCGCGAGCAGGCGCGAGCGCCGCTCGTCGCCGGCCGCGACCGCGACTGGCGCGAAGAGGTCGCGGCGGCGCGTCCCGCCGATCCGGTTTGGGTCGAAGCGACGGACCCGCTCTATCTCCTCTACACTTCCGGCACGACGGGCATCCCCAACTGCATCGTGCGCGACAACGGCGGGCATCTGGTGGCGCTGTATTGGAGCATGCGGAACGTCTACGGCGTGGTGCCGGGCGAGGTCTTCTGGGCAGCCTCCG